>CAZXGB010000120.1:0-9395 GCA_964640005.1 uncultured Actinomycetes bacterium
GTGATGATCGAGGCGGTCGAGAACCACATGCCGGAAGTGATCGTCATCGACGAGATTGGAACCGAGCTGGAGGCCGCCGCCGCCCGCACCATCGCCGAGCGTGGCGTCCAGCTGATCGCGACCGCGCATGGGCAGACGCTCGAGAACCTGCTCGTCAACCCGACCCTGAACGACCTGCTGGGCGGAATCCAGAGCGTCACCCTATCCGACGAGGAGGCGCGCCGGCGGGGCACTCAGAAGTCGGTGCTCGAGCGCAAGGCGCCGCCCACGTTCGACGTGCTGATCGAGATCCAGGACCGCGACCGGATGGCCATTCACCAGCCGCTGGCCGACGTTGTCGACCAGGCGCTGCGCGGGCCGGTTCCGACCCCGAAGCTGCGCGTGCGCACCAAAGAAGGCCGGATCATCTCCAACGTCGAGGAGCGGGCTCCGGCCGACTCAGAGGCCGCGCGTCCGTCCCTGCCCGGCTCCGTCGCCTCGGCCGCCCCGAAGCCGCGAACGGTGTTTCCGTACGGCGTCAGCCGCAACTACCTCGAGCAGGCGATCCGCGACCTCGATCTGCCGGTGCGCGTCGTCAACAACCCCGAGGGCGCTGAGATGGTCTTGACCCTGAAGAACTACTACCGGCGGCGGCCGGACAGCATCCGGCAGGCCGAGGCAGCGGGGATTCCTATCCACATTCTGAAGAGCAACACGGTGACCCAGGTCAAGGAGGCGATGACACGGGTCTTCGGCTCCGATCGCCACGACGCGACCACCTCGCGCGCGCTTCAGGAGGCGGCGGACGCGATCCGCCGGGCCAAGGCGACGCTGCGGCCGGTCGAGCTGGCGCCCCAGAACGCATTCGTGCGCCGGCTGCAGCACCAGCTGGTGGCCGAGAACGAGCTGGTCGCGCGCAGCACCGGGAAGGAGCCGCAGCGGAGGCTGCGCATCTTCCCTTCCGCGGAGCTGATGGACTGAGCGGCCTCTTCGTCACCTTCGAGGGCCCCGAAGGCGCGGGCAAGTCAACCCAGGCCGAGCTCCTTCGAGACGCCCTGGCCGAGCTCGATCCGCTGATCTTGCGCGAGCCGGGAGGCACCCGGTTGGGCGAGCAGGTCCGCCAGCTCGTGCTTCACGGGGCAGCGATGGCGCCCGCCGCCGAGATGTACCTCTTCATGGCCGCTCGTGCCGAGCTGCTGGCGGAAGTCATCGAACCCGCGCTCGCGCAGGGCCGGCTGGTGGTGCTCGACCGCTACCACGACTCGACGCTCGCCTATCAGGGTGGTGGTCGCCGGCTTGACGTGGGCTGGCCGCGATCGTTCCGGCGACCGGACCGGACCTACCTGCTGATGGTCAAGCCGGACACGGGGCTGCGGCGTAGGGCGGGCGACCGCCACCTGGACCGGCTGGAGACCGAGCCGCGCGAGTTCCACGACCGCGTGGCCGCCGAGTACGAGCGGCTGGCGGTCGCCGACCCCGAGCGTTTTCTGCGGATCGAGGGCGATTTGCCCGCCGCGATCGTGAACAAGCGCATAGTGGCTGACGTGCGCAGCCTCATTGCAGCCAGGAGGACTGTCGAATCAAGCTCGTAGTCGCATTCGTCCAGGGCGAGGACGCCGGCCAGACGGTCCAGGCTCTCTCTTCCGCCGGCATCAGCGTGACCCGCCTCAACTCCACCGGCGGGTTTCTGCAGCAGGGCAACGCGACGCTGCTCAGCGCTGTCGACGAGGAGCGGGTGGAGCAGGTGATCGCGATCATCCGTGAGAACTGCCGCGAGCGCACCCGGTATCTGACCCCGATGCCGCCGATGGTCGAGCCGGGCGAGCTGCTGATGCCGTACCCGGTGGAGGTCCAGGTCGGCGGCGCCACAGTCCTGGTCCTCAGCATCGAGTCGTTCGAAAAGCTCTAGAAACGCGGGCCTTTTACGGCCCGGTGTACACGGCGGGCCGGAAACCGGCAGAGATTGTGGCCCGCTGCCGGCAGCAGGTCGAAATCAGGCGGCGCCCAAAGGAGTCACAAACCCACGCGAGGTGCCAGCTCAACCCGCCGCCAAACCCCCCGCCCGGGGGACGCTGCGCATCGTATCGGCGCTGTCAACAGTGGTTGTGAAGGGCCGTCCAGACCTCGCGGCCCCTTCGCAGGTGGCTCGATGCACCGCTGCCGGCACCCGGCCAAACGAAGCGAGCGAATGCCGCGCCGGTGCCGGCAGCGGGCCGGATGCGAGAGTCTTAGAGATCCAGGTGCTGGGCTACCAGCTCGCGGTGGTAGGTCGCGTCTCCAAGTGTCACCTCAGACGCCTTCGCGCGCTTGAAGAAGAGGTGCATGTCGTGCTCCCAGGTGAACCCGATGCCCCCGTGCACCTGGATGCCGTTGCCGGCGGCGCGCCGGTAAGCGTCGGAAACGTAGGCCTTGGCCATCGAGCAGGCGGCGCTGCGGTCGGGGGCGTCGGCGTCAACCGTCCACGCTGCGTAATAGGTCGCCGAGCGCCCGCTCTCGGTCTCCAGCAGCATGTCGGAGAGCTTGTGCGACACCGCCTGATAGACGCCGATCGGCTTGCCGAACTGCTGCCGGGTCTTTGCGTACTCGACCGAACGCTCGAGCACGGTCGAGGCTCCGCCGACCATCTCCGCGCAGAGCGCGGCTGCGCCCCACTCCAGGGCTCGTCGGAGCGCCGGCCAGGCCTGACCCGGCCGTCCCATCACCGCCTCGGGCCCTAAAGTCACCCCGTCCAGGTGAACCTCGTACCAGCGCCGGGTCCGGTCGAGCGTCTTCATCGGCCGCACGGACAGACCTGGCGGCCGGCCCTTGACGAGAAAGAGGGCCACGCCATCCTCGCCCGCGCCACCCGTCCGCGCCGCGACCACGAGGTAGTCGGCGACGCCGGCGTCGGGCACAAACAGCTTGACGCCCTTGAGCGTCCAGGCGTCGCCCGACCGGGTGGCCTCGAGCGCGATGCCCTGGGCGTCCCAGCGCCCGGAGGGCTCGGTCAGGGCGAGCGTCGCCTTGGCCCGGCCGCTGGCGATGGCCGCCAGCACCTCCTTCTTCTGGGCCTCCGTTGCTGCCTCGAGGAGAGCGGGGACGGCGAGACCCATGGTGCTGAAAAACGGCCCCGGAAGAAGAAAACGGCCGGCCTCCTCGAGCACGACGACGAGGTCAAGGAAGCTCCCGAAACCGCCGTACTCCTCGGGGATGCCGAGGGCGGTCCAGCCGTTCTCAGCGAGCTTCGCCCATAGGGCTTCGTCGTGAGCGTCGGGGGTCTCCATGACCTCGCGAACCCGCGTGGTCGGACACTCCTTGGCGAGGAAGCTGCGCGCCTCTCGGCGCAGCTGCTCCTGCTCCTCGGAGAACGCGAAGTCCATGCGCGGTCCGAGTTTAAGGGTTCTCGACAGTGGCGATCGGCAGGGCCCCTTTTAGCGCGAGCGGGGGAGGCCGAGCACCCGCTCGGCGAGGATGTTCCGCAAGACCTCAGAGGTGCCGGCCTCGATGGTGTTCGCCCGCGAGCGCAGGAACTGATACTGCCAGGAGCCGCCGCCGGCGTACACCTGGCCCATCGGTCCGGCAAGGTCGACTGCCGTCTCGGTCATCCGCTGGTTGAGCTCCGACCAGGCGAGCTTGAGGAATGAACCCTCCGGGCCGGGCACCCCCGTTCTGAGCACACGCGTGATGCCCCGGTAGGCGTTGAGCTGAAGAGCCCGCGACTCGATCCAGTGCTGGGCCAGGCGCTGCCGGACCAGGCGCTCCGACCCCCGCCCAAGGGCCCGCGCGTGGTCGGCTAGCTCGTCGACGGTGATCTGTGCCTGCGTGGCGAGCGCCATGCCGAGGGTGCCGCGCTCGTGCAGCAGCGTCGTCATCGCGACCTCCCAGCCACGCCCGGGCTCGCCCAGCACCTGCGACTCAGGCACTTTCACATCGGTGAAGTAGATCTCGTTGAACTCGGCGTCGCCGGTGATCTGGACCAGCGGCCGCACCTCGACGCCCGGGCTCTCCATGTCCACGATCAGGTAGGTCAAACCGTCACGCGGGTTGGCCTCCCGGCGCTCGCGGGCGAGCAGCAAGCACCACTTCGCGACGTGGGCGAAGCTGGTCCAGACCTTCTGCCCATTGACCAGGTAATGGTCGCCGCGGTCTTCGGCCCGGGTCTGGAGCGCGGACAGGTCCGATCCCGCGTTGGGCTCGCTGAAGCCCTGGCACCAGATCTCGTCAGCGGAGAGCAGCGGAGGCAGGTAGCGCGCCTTCTGCTCGGGCGTCCCGTGCACGATGATCACGGGCCCGCCCATCCCGAGTCCGATCACGTTCACCGGCCGGGGTGCGCGGGCCAGGATCATCTCCTGATCGAAGATCAGCTGCTCCATCAGGGTGGCTCCGCGGCCGCCGTACTCCTTGGGCCAGCCGATGCCGACGTAGCCGGCCTCGTGCAGCTTCTTCTGCCACGCCCGCCGGCGCTCGATCCAATCCCGGCGTCCCGCCTCCTGGTCGCCGTCTTCGAAGGCGGGCGCGTTCGCCTTCAGCCAATCACGGACCTCATCCCGAAATGCCCGTTCATCCGGGGTGAGCTCGAAATCCATCGGCCGTAACCTTAGGTCATGCGGCTTCTCCTCACCGGCTTCGAGCCTTTCGGTGTCCACCGGCTCAACCCGAGCCAGCTGGTAGCCGAACGGCTGGGCGGAGTCATCCTGCCGGTCAGCGTCGCCCGAATGCCGCGCGAGCTCGAGCGCGCGATCAACGCCACAGCTCCCGATGTCGTCGTCGGGCTCGGCCTCGCGGCGCTGCGCACGCAGGTCGCTATCGAGCGCGTCGCCATCAACGTCCTCGACTTCACCCTTCCGGACAACGACGGCGTGCTGCTCGAGGGCGAGCCAATCGACTCCAACGGACCCGCCGCCTGGTTCTCCAACCTGCCCATCAAGCGCGTAGCCGCGCGCTGGCTGGAGGAGGAGATTCCCTCCTACCTCAGTAACACCGCGGGCACCTACATCTGCAACCAGATGCTTTACACGGCGCTCCGGATCGGTCAGGCAAGAGACTTCTCGGCCGGGTTCATCCACCTGCCCCCGCTGGAAAAGGTGTCACTGGAGAAGCAGCTGCGGGCGGTCGAGCTCGCCCTCGACGTGATCGAGGCCGACCTGGCGGTTACGCTCGGGCGCTGACGGCCGCGACCAGGAGCTCCAGGGAGTCGACCAGCCTTGGGCCCGGCCGGTTGAAGTACGCCGAACCGTCGAAGCTGATCACTCGCTTGGCCCCCAACGACTGAACCTCCGCCGCCATGCGTCCCACTTCGGCCTCACCACGGGGCTTGTCGAAGCCGCAGGCGGCGACCACCAGGAGCTCTGGCCGCGCCTTGCGCACAGCGTCCCAGGTCGTCGCCACCGACGGCCCGCCTCTCGCGGCGAGCGGGTCGTCGAGGCCCGCCAGCTCCAGCAGGTCGGGCGTCCAGTGGCCGGCCGGGTAGGGCGGGTCCAGCCACTCCAGGAAGACCGCGCGCACCCGCGGCCGCCGCGCCGCTTCACCCGCCGCCCGCTCGATCCGCGCCTGCAGGCCGGAAAGCAGAGGTTCGGGGTCCGCCCGGCAGCGCTCGCCGAGCTCACGGATGCCGACGAGCACGTCCGCCAACGTGTGCGCGTGCTGGCGAACGACCTCGATTCCGGGCAAGCTGCCCTCGACCAGCCCGCTCGGCACCGCGCAGACCTCGCACACGTCCTGCGTCACCACCACGTCCGGATGCAAAGCGCGTATGGCCGCGACGTCGATTTCGTAGAGCTGCTCGCCGGACGTCGCCGCGCGGTTGACGGCATCGTCGATGGCGCCCCCGCTGAGCCCCTCGAGCTCCAGTCGGGAGCGGGTGACGGCGGGGAGCCTCCGCGCTTCGGGCGGCCAGTCGCATTCGTGGGTCACCGCGACCACGTGCTCGCCTAGGCCGAGCGCGAACAGGGCCTCGGTCGCGCCGGGGACGAGGGAGACGATCCTCACCGGTCGCGGATCGCGGGCGCCACCTCTTCAGCGAGGACCCGCAGGTGTTCGCGGTCGTCCATCAGGAAGTGCTGGAGCAGGAAGCGCTGGGTGCCGGCGTCGGTGAAGGCGCGCATCTTGGAGATGACCTCGTCGGTGCTGCCGCCGAAGGTGATTTGGTCCAGGACCTCGTCGGGGGAGCTGCCGGCAAAGCGGGTCACGACCTGCTGCAGCGCCTCGGCGCGCGACCGGGCCTCGGCCCGGGTGCGGCCGGTGCAGACCGTGCCCATGACCGACCGCCGCAGCTCGCGCGGATCCCGGCCGATTTCGCGGCAGCGCTCGTCGACCGCCAGCGAGGCCTCGCGGAAGACGTCGGGGCTCGGGGCCTGAATGTTCCACTCGCTCGCATACCGGGCGGCGAGGATCGGCGTCCGGCCGGTGCCCTTGCCGCCGATCAGGATCGGCACCCGTCCCTCCCGCACCGGCTTGGGGTTGCTCTTCCGCCAGGTTTCAGGGATCTGCTCCAGCGCCGTCTCCAGAACCTTGAACCGCTTCCCGATCGGCTCCGGAAAGGGCACGCCGAAATACTCATGCTCGTTGACATTCCAACCGGCGCCGAGCCCGAGCAGAAGACGGCCGCCGGAAAGGATGTCGACAGCCGCCGCCTGGCGTGCGAGCACCGGGGGATAGATCCATGTGACGGGCGTCATCATCGGCCCGAACTCGATCCGCGATGTCCACTCGGCCGCGAGCGCGAGGGAGGTCCAGCAGTCGAGGCAGTCGCGGCTGGCGTCGCCCATCAGCGATACGAGGTGATCGCTTCGCCGCAGCGACGCGAAACCTAGGTCCTCGGCGTCCCGGCAGATCGACCGCCAGCGGTCCCAGTTGAGTCCCTCCTGACCTTCGATCATGATCCCCAAGTCAGCCACGAGTCGCCAACACCTCCTTCAATTCCGCAGCCGTCAGCCAGTTGACGATCTTCTCAGTCGGAATGCCGGCGCGCCGCGTCACCCAGAGCGCGAGGTCGACATAGACGAACTGGTCCGTATAGTGCGCATCCGAATCCAGGCTGAACTCGCAGCCGCAAGCCAACGCCAGCCGCGCCAGCTCCGGCGAGAGGTCCATTCGAGCGGGGTCGCAGTCGATCTCCAGGCGCACCCTACGCTCGGCCGCCGCGCTGAACACTCGCTCGAAGTCGTACTCCGCCCCGGCTCGGCTGCCGGGCCGCCGGCCGGTCGGATGGCCGACGATGTCGACGTGGGGGTTCTCCACCGCGCGCAGCATCCGCTCCGTCATCTGCGAACGGTCCATGCGCAGCTGCAGGTGGGGCGAAGCAATGACCACGTCGAGCTCGGCGAGGGTTTCGTCCGGGAGGTCCAGAGATCCGTCGAGCAGGATGTCGACCTCCACGCCCTGCAGGATCGTGAAGTCACCGCCCAGCTCGCGTTGCGCCTCTTCGATCACCTTTCGCTGGGCGGCCAGCCGCTCGGGACCGAGGCCGTTGACCACGGTGATGCGTGGCGAGTGATCGGTGATCGCGAGGTAGCGGTAGCCACGCGCCCTGGCGGCGAGGGCCATGTCGAGGACCGAGGCGCCGCCGTCGGACCAGTCCGTGTGGCAGTGGAGATCGCCCTGGTAGCCCTGTTCGACCAGCGATGTCAGCGTGGGCTCGAAGCTCTCGTGCGCGCCTGACTCCTCGCGGAGCCGGTCCAGGTACTCGCTGTGCTCCTTCTCCACGAGCTCGGCCAGGACTTTGGCGATGCCTGCACCTACCCCTTCGATCGACTCCAGCTTCCCCGCCCGCTGAAGCTCCTCGAGCTGGGGGCGATCCCGGAGAAGGACGGCCGCCGCCCGCGAGAAGGCGCGAGCGCGGTGCTGATCCTGGCGGTGGCGCAGGTGGTAGGCGATCTCGGCGAGGTAGGCGGCGGCTTCGTCAGGGCTCATCGGCGGCGCAGGAGCAGGGTTTTGGGCGGATGCAGAGGGCCGAAGAACTCGACGACGTGCGTCGGGGCCGCGTTGTGCGGCTCGGGATACGAGCGGCACTCGAAGCCATGCTCCTCGAACCAATCGGGAGCCTCCGGGCTGATGAGGGCGATCCAGCCGCCGGGCTTGGTCACGCGTTCGAGTTCGGCGAGGGCTTCCCGGCCACCGAGCGGAGGATCGGGCGAGAACGCGGCGCAGGCGGCGGAGAGATCGGCGACGCCGGTGGCCACGGGCAGGTGCTGAGAGGCGCCGGCGATGACCTGGACGTTGTCGGGCAGGTGTCGACGCAGACGGCGGCAGAGCGGCAGCGAAAGGTCGACCGCGATCACCAGGCGGCGTTGGCGGGCAAGGTGCCGGGTCAGCCGGCCGCTGCCGGCGCCGGCCTCGACGACGAGGTGTCCGGTTGGGAGGTCTGCGATCAGCGGCCCCGGGATGAGCTCGAGTTCGGCCAGCTCAGCCCAGCGATCGGGCTGGAGCTCGTAAACCAGCGTCCAGAAGAGGCCGCGGACCAGGCGTGCCTGCGCAGACTCGCGCTGGGCGGGAGAGACGGGACGCTGGCCGAGCCGCAGCAGCCGCTCGCCGCGAGCGGGTTCGAGAGCTTGGGCCACTGTGACCAGGTCGCCGGGTTCCAGAGCGGCGGCGACCTCCTCCAGCGGCGGCGCGGCCGGCCCGGGAGTGAGGACGCTGCGCAGGACCGGCGCCGGGAGCCGGGCCACGTCGGCGGCGCGAAAGCTCGCGCTGCCGGGCGGTGCTGACATCACCGCCTCCGAATACCGCACAGCGTTGGATCAGTATATGAAGCGTGGGCATACTCAGGACCGGAGCCTCGGCTGAACCTGTGATGGAGGGCTCGCGGCCGGCTCCGAGCACGGTGACAGTGGTCCGCCGGGCCACCTTCGCGGCCGCCCACGTCCTTCGCCGTCAGGATTGGGACGAGGGCCGCAACCGCGCTGTCTTCGGCGCCTGCGCGGGAGAGCACGGCCACAACTACGTCATCGAGGTGGCGGTGCGAGGGGAGCCGGATCCCGAGACAGGGATGGTCGTGAATCTCAAGGACCTTGACGAGGTGATGCGGACAGCGGTGATTTCGGACGTCGATCACCGCCACCTGAACCGCGATGTTCCCTGGCTGCGGGGCGTGACCCCGACCGCCGAAAACCTGGCGCTCGCCTTCTGGGCACGGCTCGACAACGAGCTCCCAGCGGGGACGCTGGTTCGCTTGCGGCTCGTGGAGTCCGAAAACAACTCGGTGGAGGTGGCGCGGTGAACGTGCCCAGCCCAAGCTTCGAGGACGATCTTCCCGATCTCGTTCAGCAGATGGTGCGTAGCCTTGGCGAGGACCCGGAGCGCCCGGGCCTCTCGGGGACCTCGGAGCGCGTCGCCGCCTCCCTGCGCTTCCTTACCGAGGGCTACGCGATGGACCCGCTCGAGGCCATCGGCGACGCCCTCTTCGAGCAGGACTACGACGAGATGGTGGCCGTCCGCGA
>CAZXGB010000121.1:0-9308 GCA_964640005.1 uncultured Actinomycetes bacterium
GACCGGCGCGACAGGCGCGACCGGGGCGGCGGGACCGCAGGGCCCCAAGGGTGACCCCGGGCCGCAGGGTGCCCCGGGCACGCCCGGCCTGGCCGCGACGGACGCCGCCGGCCACGAGGTGCGCGTCGTCTCCGGATCGACCAGCACTGCCTGGCAGGTGTACGACCCGACGATCATCTACATTCACGTGGACACGTCGGCCGCGGGGTTCACCCAGCCTCCGGTCTACACATCGACGCTCGCCGGCAGCGGCTACAACCTCTACGCGACCTGGTCGATCTACAACCCGTCCGCGACTGGGTTCGACGTCTACGTCGCCAACTCCAACCGGACGCCACTCTCGCCCGCCTTCGCTGCGCAGTACAACTGGCACATCAACTGGACGGCGGCCGGCAACTAGCCAGCCGCCGTCTCCGGCAGCTCTCGGCGCCGAGCGCTCTGGCGTCGGCCTCGCTTAGAGTTCGCCGCGTGCGCCAGGTCCGCGCGCTGTCGCTTCTCGACCTCGCCCTCGTCTTCGCCGTCGCCGACGCCGGCTTCGCCTACTTCGCCCTATCTGCAGATGGCAAGCCACTGCCCGCAATCCTGCTGCCTGCGGTGACGCTAGCGCTGGTGGTGTCCGCCTCACTGGTCCGGTCCGAGATCAGCGCCGGCCGCCTGCTATTGCTGGCTGCGTTGACGATCGGTGCCGGTTTCAATCTGGCCTTCGTCTTCGGCCACACAGCGTCAGCGCCCTTCCACGACAGCATTCTCCTCACAGATGCCGCCGCCGACAGGCTTATCCACGGCCTTGATCCCTACGGAAACGACTACCTCAACACCGCGGCCAGGTTTTTCTACACGCCCGATGTCCCTGTCAATTTCGGCATCCGGCACTACGTCTACCCGCCCGGGCTGATCCTCCTTGATGCGCCCCTGCGGCTGTGGGCGAGCCGCGGCGGTCCCAGCGTTGGCGCCAGTCTCCTCTACGCACCGGCAGAGGCGATGCTCGCGCTCGCTGCCTGGCGTCTTCATCGAGAGGTCAGCGCCGGCGCGGTCGGCCTCGTCGCGGTTTCACTCAACACGCTCATGGTGGCGGACGCCAACATCCAGTTCTTCAACGACGTGTTCTTCCTCGCCCCATTGATCGGCTGCGTGGCCGCGGTGCAATCCGGGCGCCCGGTGTTGGGCGGGCTGCTGCTTGGGATCGCCTTCTGTTTCAAGCAGCAGCCGGTCCTTCTGCTCCCCTTCTTAGCACTGCTGGGCGGCCGCAGCTTCAGCCGCGGCGAACTCGTGACAGCCGGCCTCGCCGCCTCTCTCCTTCCCCTCGCAATTTCGACCCCTTTCCTGATCTGGAACGGGACGGCGTTCGCTGGGGATGTGGCCGCATTCTTCTACAGCTCGGGCGTCGACAACTACCCTATCCGCGGTCTGGGCCTGCCTGGGATCCTCTACGGCATCGGTATCATCCCCAACCGCTGGAGTGCTTTCCCGTCAGCACCTTTCCAGCTCGTGTTCACCGGTGGCCTGATCCTGTTCTGGCTGTCGCGGCTCGCGAAGAGATGGAGCTGGACCGGATTCTGGCTGGCGGGTGCCACGGTGAGCTTCTCGACCTTCTTCTTCGGGCGCGTCCTGGCGCCCAACTACATCGACTTCACCCTGGTGTTGGCCACGCTCGCGGTGGCTCTGGTTGTGCGCCCGGCGCTCAGCGCGTGGGGGTTAGAAGCGCAGCCCGGGAAGAATCTCATGCCAGCCGGCTCCGTTGCTGGCCCACACGCGGGAACCGGGGGCGGCGGCGAAGGCGGTGTTTCCGCTCTTCAACACACTCACGATCTCGGTGCTCCCGAGCACTCCCGGGACACGACGGCCGTTCTCGAAAAGACCGGTGGCGGTGCCCACCAAGCCATCTCCGGTGACTGACCAAACTCCGCTTGGGTAGCGCGCTGCGAGCGACCAAGTCAATCCACGATCCGAAGACCGGTACACCGCGCCGGACCAGGTCCCAACCAGCACGCCGTCCGCGTAGGTCGCAAGCGACGTCGCGCGGGCTGGCGACCCCAGCGCGAGAGACCAGCTTGCGCCACTGTCCGTCGAGCGCAGAATCCCGACCTGTGAAGCGGCCAGCCAGGCGTCCGGGGTGATCAGTAGGGCGTTGACCTGGAGGTCAAGGCTCGGAGCAGAGGCCAATGACCAGCTTGTCCCGCCATCGTGAGTGACCCACAGCGATCTACCCCACGCGACGGCGACGCCGTCTCTGCCTCGGAGCGCTGACGCCCAGAAGTGGATACCAGCGACGTCCAGCACGCGCTGCAGCGAGCGCCCACCGTCGCGCGAGATGTAGAGCCGGTTCTCGGTACCCACGAGTACCTCATCGCCGTCCGTAGAGATTGTGAGCGCGAGGCTGACGGGTGCTCGAGGATCACGCCTGCCGTGTGCAGTTACCGCGTCGATGGCGCCAGCGGCCTGGTCGTAGACCAGCACGTCCTCGCCCGATTCAGCGGCAAGCACCATGCGAATCAGTCGCGGGCTTGCCATGCCCCGGACCTGGAACGCTCCGAGCACGGCCAGCGCCAGAACCGTGAGGACTAGGACCCGGGCCAGGAGTGCCTGGACGTGCATGCTGAGCGCGGAAGTCTAGCAGCCGGCTAGCGACCGGACGGCAGCGTTCGAAGGGCGATGTGGGTGAATCCGAGGCGCAGTGCGGGAACCAGGATAGCCGCCTCAATTGCGATTCCCAGAGACATCTTGGACTGACCGCGACCGCGCTCCGGGAACCGAATGGGGACTTCGGTGAGCTCATAACCTGCTTGCGAGCAGGCGTAGTTGACCTCGACCTGGAATGCATAGCCGTTGGACCGGATGCGGTCGAGATCAAGTCGCCGGAGGACGCTGGCGCGGAAGCACTTGAAACCTCCGGTGTAGTCGCGCGGGCCGCCGCCGAGCCAGGTCCTTGCATACAGGCTCCCCAGCCGGCTTACGACCCGGCGTGTCAAAGGCCAGCCCTCAACGGCACCGCCTGGAACATAACGCGAGCCGAGCACCACATCTGCGTCGACCTCAAGGAGGCGGGCAAGATCGCTCGGCCGATGGGAAAAATCGCAGTCCATCTGAGCAACCCGCGCATAACCGGCCGCCAAGGCCCATTGGAAACCCTCAACGTACGCGGGTCCAAGCCCACGCTTTCCGGAGCGGTGATGGACGTGCACACGGGGCTCCGCCACGGCCAACTGGTCGGCCACCTCGCCGGTCCCGTCGGGGGAACCGTCGTCGATCACCAGGAGTTCGAGGTCGGGATCGAGGGCCAGGACCTCCGCCGCCAGCAAGGGAAGGTTGTCGCGCTCGTTGTAAGTCGGAACGACGACGAGCGTGCGACCAGGCCCGGGCACGCTAGGGTAAACGCCCCGGCCCGCCCGTCCTTGCGTTTGCAGATGATCTTGACATCCCACGTCCGCCGGAAGCCTAATAACCGATCCATGTCCCAGCCACCTGGGCGCGAAGATGTCTCCGTCGTGGTGCCGGTCTACAACAGCGAATCGACGCTGGCGGAGCTGGTTGGGCGGCTCGAGCGCTCGCTTGGCGAGCGCCTCAGGGAGGTCGTGCTGGTCGACGACGGCAGCCGCGATAGTAGCTGGCAGCGCATCGCTGAACTCGCCGCCACCTACGACCGCGTCCGCGGTATCCACCTCATGCGCAACTTCGGGCAGCACAACGCCACTCTGACCGGTATCCGAGCCGTGTCGGGCGAGTACGTCGTCACCATCGACGACGACCTCCAGTGCCCGCCCGAGGAGGTTCCCCGCCTGTTGGACGCGCTGGGCGCAGGCCACGACGTCGTCTACGGGCTGCCCGAACATCCCCAGCACGACGTCTGGCGCAGGCTCGGGAGCTGGGCGGTGAAGCGGGCGCTGCAGGTGGCCATGGGCGTCCCCGGTGTCAACGAGACGTCCTCCTTCCGCGCCTTTGCGACCCGGCTACGCCCTGGGTTCGAGCACTACGACGGCCCCTTCGTGTCAATCGACGTGCTCTTGAGCTGGACGACGAGCGGCTTCACCGTCGTCCGGGTCGACCACCGCGAGCGCGCCGCTGGCTCCTCTCAGTACACGCTCGGCAAGCTGGTCGCACACGCGATCACGATGGTCACCGGCTTCACCGGCTGGCCGCTCCGCATCGCAAGCGCGCTCGGCTTCCTGCTCACCATCGTCGGAGCGCTCCTACTACTCTTCGTCCTCGGCCGCTACGCGATCACCGGCGGGCGGATCGTTCCTGGGTTCTCCTTCCTCGCCTCGGTTGTGGTGACCTTCGCCGGAGCAGAGTTGTTCGCGCTAGGCATCATCGGCGAGTACTTGGCCCGAATGCACTTCCGGAGCATGGGACGGCCGCAGGCGGTGATCCGGGAGACGGTCGGGGCCGGCGCCCGCGAGCGGGAGCGCGTCTGATGATGCAGACCCTCGGGTTCCAGCATCTGCCGCTTGAGACCGCGCGCTTCGGGATCGAGTCCGCGCGCTTGACGGCAGAGGAGCCCGACCAGGTCCCGGGGCTCGTCGAGGCGGCCCGAAGTGCGGGCGTACGACTGCTCATCACACGTATCCCGGTCGTCGCGACCGGGCTGCTCCACGCCCTCGAGCACAGCGGCTTCCGGCTCATGGACACACTCGTCTATTACGAGCGCGACCTCGAGCGGAACCCGCCCGACGCCTCCCTCTTCGATGCCCGGGTGCGACCGGCCACGGCGGCGGATCGGGACCGCCTCGCTGCGGTCGCTCACGACGCGTTTCGCGGCTATGTCGGCCACTTCCACGCCGATCCCGGGCTGGACTCGGCCGAGGCTGACGCGGCCTACGTGGACTGGGCCCGGCGAAGCCTCGAAGAGCCCGGCGTTGCGGACGCGGTCGTAGTTGGCGAGGTGGACGGTGTCGTCAGCGCCTTCGGAACCTTCCGTGAGGAGGCGGACGGGAGATGTGATTTCACACTGGCCGGCGTCGCCGCGCCCGCCCAGCGCGGCGGGCTCTACCGAGCCATCGCCGCCTCCGGCATCCTCTGGGCGGGTCAGCGTGGCTGCCGCGTCTTTCAGTCGTCGACCCAGCTGCCCAATGTGGGCGTGCAGAAGGTCTGGGTCCGGCTTCTCATGGAGCCGGCGCGGGCGTATCACACCCTTCACCGGTGGCTCTGAACCGGATCCCGTTCAACCGCATCGCGCTCAGTGGCGAGGAGCTTCGCCATCTCGGCACAGCGGTCGAATCCGGCTATCTCGCCGGTGATGGGAACATGAGCCGCGAGTGCGAGCGGCTGCTGAGCAAGCTGACCGGCGCCGCCCGCGTACTCCTTACCCCGTCCTGCACGTCGGCGCTCGAGATGAGCGCTGTACTGGCTGGTGTCAAGCCGGGCGACGAGGTGATTATGCCCTCGTTCACCTTCGTATCCACCGCCAACGCGTTCGTGCTCCGCGGCGCGCGCCCGGTCTTCGCCGACGTGTTACCCGACACCCTCGACATCGATCCCAGCGCCGTCGAGGCGCTCGTCTCGCCGCGGACTCGCGCCCTGGTCGCGGTTCATTACGCCGGCGTGGGCTGCGAGATGGACGCTTTCAGCGAGATCTGCGACGACTTCGGGGCGGCGCTGATCGAGGACAACGCGCATGGGCTTTTCGGCAAGTACCGCGGTCGGGATCTCGGAACGTTCGGCTCGATGGCGACCCTGAGCTTCCACGAGACCAAGAACATCACGTGCGGCGAGGGTGGTGCCCTGGTCATCAACGACCCGGCCCTGGTCGAGCGCGCCGAGATCATCCGCGAGAAGGGGACTGACCGCAGCAAGTTCTTTCGCGGCGAGGTGGACAAGTACACATGGGTCGACATTGGCTCGAGCAATCTGCCTTCCGAACTCCAGGCCGCCTTCCTCCTCGCCCAGCTCCAAGCGAGGACGCAGATCCAGGCCGAGCGTATGCGGATCTGGAACCGTTATCGGACGGAGCTGACCAAGTGGGCGGACGCGACCGGGGCTCGGCTGCCGGTGGTGCCTGCCGATCGCGAGCACCCCGCCCACCTCTTCTACATCCTGATGCCGGACGAGGCCTCGCGCGACGGCCTCATTGGCTGGCTCGCTGAGAGGCAGATTCAGGCGGTCTTCCACTACGTCCCACTGCACCTGTCTCCGATGGGCCGAACCTTCGGCGGCCAGCCAGGGACGCTCCCGGTCACTGAGTCGACGGCGGCGCGACTGCTGCGTCTGCCGCTCTACCGCGGACTCAGCGAAGCCGACCAGGACCGCGTGATCGAGTCCGTGGCTGCATACCGGCACGCGAGCTGACCTACCCGCTACGGCGGCTCGCAGGCGCGATCTCCGCCAACCCCATCGTCTACGACCTGATCCAGAAGATCGTCGGCGCCGACAAGGTGAACCGCCGCGCCGGTGCCGCGCTTCGCCACCGGCGGGGAATTCTCGTCGATGCCGGGGCAGGCACCGGCCTGCCTTACGGCGAGCGGCCGGCGGACGCCACGTATCTCGCCGTCGACCTCGATGCAGCCAAGCTCCGCCGCCTGCTTGAGCGCACTCCGGGGACCATCGTGGCCTTCGGAGACGTGACGGCCCTGCCTGTCGCGACTGCGTCGTGCCAGACGGTCTTGATCAAAGCGGTGACTCACCACCTTATGGCCCCGGATCTGGAGGCCTTCCTGTCCGAGGCCGCCCGGATTCTGCAAGTGGGCGGTCGACTGGTCCTGCTGGACGCCGTCCGGGCGCCCGAGCGGTGGCCCGCGCGAGTGCTGTGGGCGCTCGACAGAGGATCCCACCCCTACTCGGCAGAGGAGCTGCGGGCCGCCGTCGAACGGAGGTTTCGGGTGGTCGACTGGCAGATCTGGACGCTCCTGCACCGATACGTGATCGTGGTCGGGGAGCCGCTGCCTGCGTGACCTCGCGGCCGGTCTACAGCCCCGACGACTTCGCGCTTCTCGAGCCTTTTGAGGAGCGGCACTTCTGGTTCCGCTCCCGGCGCAAGGTGATCGAAGACGTCCTCGCCGGCGTTCGCTTCGATTCGCCCGCGCCGCGCGTCGCCGACCTCGGATGCGGCAGTGGCGAGATGCTTCCGGTGCTGAGTCGGGCGGTGGCGGGCGCGAGGGTCGTCGGCGTCGACAGGTTCGCGGAAGCGCTCGCGATCGCACGCCGGCGAAACGACGCCACGCTGATCAGGGCGGATGTCGCGGCCCTCCCCCTACAACCGGACTTCGACCTGGTCTGTCTGCTCGACGTGATCGAGCACTTGGACGAAGACGCTGCCGCGGTCGCGGCCGCTCGGTCGCTGCTCAAGCCGGGGTCACTGCTGCTGGTCACCGTCCCCGCTCACCCCTGGCTGTGGAGCGAGGTCGACTATGAGGCCGGACACCGCCGCCGGTACCGGCCCGGCGACCTACGCCGGATGGTTGAGGGCCAGCATTTCGAGGTCAATTTCTGTGCCCAGTACATGTCGCTCCTTGTAGTGCCCCTCGCCGTCAAGCGCCTGCTCATCGACCGTTTTCGCCGCCGGCGCGGGAGGGCCAAGCGAATCGAGCGCGAGCTTTCTCTGCCCGGCGCCGTAAACGAGCTCGCGGTAGCCCTTCTGGGACCCGAGCGGCACCTGCTCAGGCGGGGCCGCCGGCCGCCGATCGGCTCCTCGATCGTGCTCCTGGCCAGGGCCGTCTAGCCTTGGGCGCATGGGGCCGGCGACTGCGGAGGGAACCGGCGCGAGCGGTATAGGGCCCACTCGCCGCAGTGGCCGGCGACTTCGAAGTTCTGGTCGATGTAGTCGTCGAGGGTCCAGCGCCCGTCGGGGCCGGTCTGGGGACTGCCCGAGCGAAGGCCCGCCGTCTCGATCCGTGGTGCCGAGACGACCCAGCCGACGCGGGACGACGCCAGCTGCTGCTCTAGCTGCGCGAGGTCCGGCCCAGTCAGCACATCGGGAGCCACCCATACATACGCGACAGGCGGCACCTCGCCCGCGAGTGTGTAGCTGGGAGCGATCAGCGAAAGGTAGGCGACGCCTTCGCCCGAGTGACGCCTACCGAACGCCGCACTCTCATGCATCGACGCGGCCTCGGCGGAGAGCACGCACACGGGCGACCCGGTTGCCGGGATGTTGACCCGCACCCCGCTCGCACCGGGACCGCAGCCATCGCTGATCCCCTGGGCGAGGGGCATAACGGCCATGACGGAGAACAGAGCGGCCACCGCGATGGCTACCGGAGGCGCCGCCCGGTTGCTAACGAGGACGCCGAAGAGAACCAGGTTGAGGCCCGCGCACATCCAGAGAAAAGGGCCCGTCGGGCGGACGAAAAGCGTGGCGAGGTCGATTCCTGCGGCTATCAGGAGCGTGAGCCCCATCTCCGGAGCTATGCGGCGACGCCGCAGAACTGCCACCAGCGCGACACCACAGACCAGATATCCGCCCACGAACCCGGCCAGCCAGACGATCAGGCGCTGCAGCGGGAGGGTGCTGTAGACCGGAGGACCCAGGTCGGCGACCCAGGCGGGAATGAACGGGGTCAGAACAGGTGTCAAGCCTCGAAACGTCGTAGCCGGGTACACGACCACCTGCCGCCACATCTCACCAGAGGCGCCCACAAGCACCGCCCAGGCCAGCGTTGCAACACCCACCGAAATCGCTCCGACGAAGAACGGCAGCGCCGCGGCCCGGACGCCGAGGAAAAGCGCGGCCGCGACCAACGCGACGAGGACTGGGAGCCCGGCCGTCTGGTCAGAGAGCATCGCCAGACCTCCCAGAAGCCCCCCGGCGATCGCCCACCACTGGGGCGTTCGCGAGATGCGCGCCCGGACCAGTGCCCAGGCGACCGCGAAGGGGAATGTCATCGACCAGAAGTGGTGCGGCTGGAAGAAGAGGAAGGTCGCCGTCCAGGTCCCATAGAGGCCCGCGACGACAGCCGCGACGTGGGGCGCAGCGAGGCGGCGCCCGAGGTCCCACAGCGCCGCCACCGAGAGGAGCACGCTGGTGGCGGTAAGGACGCGGCCCGGCATGTAACCAATTCCGGTCACCTTGAAGAGCGCACCGTAGAGCGCAACGACGCCGGGTGGAGTGGCCAGGAAGAAGTCGCGGTACGGCACCTTGCCGGCCGCCACCGAAGCCCCGTTCGCAAAGGTCAGGCCGTCGTCGGAGATCGCGCTCACCCAGAGCAGCCGCAGCCCCAGCGAAGCCGCGGTCGCGACCAAGGCCAGGGCCAACCAGGCGAACTCCGGCCGGCGCCGCTGCGAGGGCACTGGGCGGTTCATGGCGCTCGGTAGACTAATGGCCCGTGCCTGACGAGTTCGACGTAGTCGTACTCGGAGGTGGGATGGGTGGCTATGTC
>CAZXGB010000122.1:0-9297 GCA_964640005.1 uncultured Actinomycetes bacterium
TCTGCTGTCCGGCGGCACTTCTCGGAATGACGGGAACCTGCCACAATTCGGCGTCATGCTCAAAGCTGACGACCTTGCCCAGGTGGCGCTCTTCCAGGGCCTGCCCGAGAAGGAGCTGCGCTCGATCGCTTCGCAGATGAAGGAGGTGGTCCAGCCCGCGGGGAAGCAGATCGCGGTGACCGGGAAGAGCGGGGTCGGCTTCAGCGTCATCCTTTCAGGCGAAGCCGAGGTAGCGACCGTTGATGGCCGGAAGCGCAAGCTCGGCCCGGGCGACCACTTCGGCGAGATGGCGCTTCTGGAGGGCGAGGCGCGCAGCGCAGACATCACAGCCGCTGGCGAGCTGCGGCTCGCCGTGCTGTCGGAATGGGGTTTCAAGCAGTTCCTGGCCGAGCACCCCGAGGTGGCCTTCAGGCTTCTCCAGACGCTCTCCCGCCGGCTCCGCGACGTCGAGGCGGCCCACCGCTGAGGCGGTAGGCCGTCACCGGTTCGGGGAAGCCCTTCAGCTCCAGCTCGATCCTTTCTGCGCCCTCCTTGATAGGGCCGCCGAGGCGCCGGTAGGTCTCTTCGGAGACGGTCACCTCGCCCGCACCCGATGCCGCCTGCAGCCGCGCCGCCAGGTTGGTCGCCAGCCCCAGCACGCTGAGGTTGGCGCCTGTCGAAAGCCTGCCCACAACCGCGGCGCCAGTTGCTATACCGACGCCCACCGGCAGGCCGCCAGCTGCGCCTTTGTCGGCGATCTCGCGGCCGCAGAGCACCGCGTGCTCCGCGTGATCGACTGAGGTTCCGCTCACGTTGAAGGTCGCCATCACCGCGTCCCCGGCGAACTTGTCCACCACGCCGTGGTGCTCTGCAACTGCGCTCGCGGCCCAGCGCTGGAAGGCAGCCATGCGGTCACCAAGGTCGGCCGGGCTGCTGGCGGCGACAGTCTGCGTATAACCGCGAACGTCGGCAAACAGGACCGTTACAAGGCGTTCGCCGGTCAGCGCGGGCTCGGGTGCCGGCGACTGCGATGGCGGCAGCGCGAGGGTAAGTCCGAGCGTCTCCGCAGTCTCGGCGGCGAGCCGCTGAACCAGCCGGGCCTGAGCGGGTTCAGCGTCGCTTACGATGCCGTCCAGGAGCTCGGTGGCGACCTGGGCTGCGCCCGCCGCGGCCTCGGCGCGGGCCAACAGGAGGGCCGCGTACCAAACGTCAAGGTGAAGGCCCTCCTCAGAGAACGCCTTCATGGCTCGGGTCAGGAGGTCGCGCGCTATGTCGAACTCGCCGCCGGCGAGAGCGGCGGCACCGCGGACGACCAGGTGCCGCGGTAGCTCGAAGTCGCCGACAGAGGCGGCGATGCGGGCCACCTGCTCGGGTTCGTCGAGGAGGACCGAAGCGGCCGCGTCAAGCGGCGAGGCGAGGACTGAGTCAGGGGTGTCAATACCGAGTGCCGCGTGGCGCGCGGCCGCCAGGTCAGCAAGCGCGATCGCCGTCCGGATCCGGGCCGCGCCGTCGTACACGGCGTCCTGACGATCGGTCCGGCTGGAGACCGGTGGCAGCACGGCCGCCGCCTCTTCACCGCGTCCCAGCTCGGCCAGCACGTGGGCCCTAAGTACAGTCGAACGCCAGTTCTGCTTCTGGTTCCCTGCCTCGGCAGCGCGCTCAGCCGACCAGTTGGCACCTTCCAGCGCTTCTACGAGACGGCCTTCGTGGATGCGGCAGAGAGCGGCAGCGTAGCCGATCCACGTGTCCGTCATGTGCGTCGGTACCTCGGCGATCGTGCGCTCCAGCCAGCGCCGGGCGGTTCGTCCGCGGCCGAGGTGTATGGACATCCAGATTTGGTTGAAGGTCGCATTGCCGGCCTGCAACCAGAAGCGACGTGCGACGGCGAAGAGGTAGGCGCGCTCGACAAGCTCGTCCCCTCGATCGAGTTCGCCGAGGTATTGGAGGGAACCGGCCATGAAGATCCAGGCGGTGGAGAGCGCCCTCTCGGCGTTCGCAGCGGTCGCAATCTCTTCCGCCCGCTCAGCGAAGCGCAGAGCCTCTTCGTATCGGTTGTTGAACATCCGAATCCCCGCCAGCCGCACATAGGCCATGGCGAGCGCCTCGCTCGGCCCAAGCGGCTCCAGGCTCGCGCGGGCCATCTCAAACTGCCGCTCGGCGTCATCGCTGCGCTGCAGCTCCCAGTAGCAGCGACCGATCAGGATGCGCGAGGCGGCCGCCTCCTCCCGCTCACCGGCGGCCTCGAGGGTCTCCACTCCTTCCTCGAGGAGGCGGCGGGCAGGCGCCGTTTCCTGGTTCTCCCACCGGATGGAGCCGGCGCGGCAGAGGAGCCGTCCCCTCTCCACATCGTCCTTCACCAGCGGTACCGCGCGCTCCAAAAGCGAGGCGGCGTCAGAGTATGCGAGCCCCCGGAACGCCTCCTCGGAGGCTGCTTTGCAGAGCTCGACCGCCGCCTCGTCGCGGCGCGCGAGGAGCATGTGGTGGGCGAGCTCGGCAGCCGGCGCCCCACGCTCCTGGAGCACGCCGGCGACGCGCGCATGGAGCAGCTGGCGGCGCGGCGTGATCATGTCCTCGTAGATCGCCTCGCGGGTGAGGGCGTGCCGGAACCTATACGTACCCGGCGACGCCTCATCCTCTTCGACCAACTGGTTCAGGACGCAGCGCTGGAGTGAGTCGACCGCCTGCTCCGCGCTGATCTGGGCGGTGGAGGCGATCACCTCGACGTCGAACGAGCGGCCGACCACTGAGGCCGCCGAAAGCACCTGAGCGTCCTCCGGGGCGAGCCGCTCGAGCCGGAGCAGTATCCCGTCCCTGACGGTGGGTGGTACGCGCAGTTCGCGCAGGTCCTTCCGGTCCCAGCCCTCCTCGGTGCGGAAGATGTCGCCCCGATCGATCGCCTCTTTGAGCATCTCCTCGATCACGAAGGGGTTGCCCTCGCTGCGCTCTCGAATGAAGTGTGTGAACGCGTCGCTCACGCGCTCCTGGTCGAAGATCGCGCACAGCATCCGGCCCACCGACTCCGTGGCCAGCGGCTCCACCTCGACCAGCTCGACGGTGCCACTCCGCTTCCAGCCCTGGATCGTGGGAAGCAGGGCATGCTTGCGGTGGAGCTCCTCGGTTCGGTACGTCGCAAGCGTGAGGACATTGGTGGAGCGCAGGCGGCGCGTCAGGTAGTCGAGGAGCTCGCGCGTCGCTGGGTCGGCCCAGTGCAGGTCCTCCAGCACCAGCAGGAGGCCCTCGGAGCCGGCGGCGCCGGTGAGCAGCATTAGCATCGCCTCGAAGAGCCGGAGCTTGGAGGTGACGGGGTCGCCGCCGGCCCCGGGCGAGATGCCGAGCTGAGGGAAGAGCTGGCCCAGCTCGTTTGCGGCCGGGCCTAGTTGCGAGACGAGCCGAGCCACGTCGACCAGCGCCAGGTGGTTCCCGATTGCCTCCAGGAAGGGCAGGTAGGGCAGCGCGACCTCCGCCTCAGTGCAGCCGCCCGACATCACGACGCAGCCCAGGCGCTCGGCCCGCCGGACAAGCTCCGAGGCGAGGCGCGTCTTCCCCATCCCGGCCTCGCCGCCCAGGATGACAACACCGCCCTGGCCGCGCCGGGCGGAGAGTAGAGCGTCCTCCAGGGCGGAGAGCTCGGCCTCGCGGCCGATCAGGACGGGGCATAAGGCGCGGACGCCAACGGCCATGCAGGTGGATTGTGAATGTCAATGTGGGTCACCTGCTGCGCCGCCCTCGTTACCGAGTCGGCGCACCGACCAAACCGCCTATTGGCAGCCGGCCCCGGGGCACGGTCCACTGCTTGCGTCGACCGGTTGCGGGGATTCGGTGGGGCAGCAGCATTACTTTGCCGTGGCGGCGGTGGCGGTCCTGGCCGTGTGCGGTCCGTCGAAGCCCGCCACCATCGATTCGCCGAGACCGGCATTCGCGACCGCTTCGCCCACGCCGAGCCTGATCGCCACCCCGACTCCAAGCGCGGAGCCAAATCCGACCCTGGCGCCTCCAACCCCGAGCCCGGAACTAATCCCGACTACCACTCGGACGCCCGAAGCCGCGGTCAGGGTCGCCACACCGGCGCCGCCGCCCATCCCGGTCATCGGGTACGGGGCCGTCTATTCCGACTGCTCCGGCGCCACGCCGCTCGCGAACCGGCAGGTGATCTACTGGGACACCTGCGTGAGCGGCCATTACCTCCTCGCCCACAACCCGGGCATCGGTGGCTGGTTCTTCAGCTTCGGCGCCGGCTCGCAACTGCGTTTCCAGGGCGCCGTCTACCAGGTCCGCCAAGTTGTGGATGTAACACCAGCGCAGGCCTGGAACCTCGCCCACTCCGATCCCGCGCCCCTGGCGCTCCAGAGCTGCAACGATCTGAGCGGCGCGATCGTCCGTGTAGTCCGCGCCTGGCCGGTCTAACCCTGCAGGTGCTGGGTCAGTCGCGTAGAGTCATTTTTAGTTGACAGGCTGATTGGCCCCCCGGTTAGTTTTCCTGCAGGCGGCTGGGCCAATCCCCTTCGAGTCAGGCCAGCCCCGTGGCTGGCCTTTCTTCGCTGCGGGGCCGCGAGACGTTGGCGGGAACACTTGCGGGCGAGGCGTGGCGCGGGCGAGTACACATCCTCGAGACGGGGGCGGCGGCAGAAGTCAGAGCGCCTGGTAGACCTGTTCAGTTCCCTGTGGGCGCCGCGCTGGGGCGCCTGAAGTCAGTGGCAGCTAAATCGAGGCCGGCCGCTTTGTCGGCCACTGCGAGAGTCTCGAAGTACGTGATTCTCGGCTCGTTGCCATAGCGATCGCGGATGCCGGTCAGCCAGTCACCGGAATAGAACCTCTCCGCCGCTTCCTGCGTCTCCCACATATAGACGCCGCCCGCGACGCTGCCGTCGCGGGAGCAAATGAACTGCTTGCGTAGAAAACCGGGAACCCGGAGGAAATCGGGGGCGATCTCACGGAAGTGAGCGCGGCACTCCTCCACGCCGATGGAGGGAGGCAGGTCGTAGAGAACGATGGCTGTGATCATCCCGTTTGCTCCTTGACCTTCAAGACCCCGGCCTGAACCGAATGCGGCGCCGGCCGACGCGTCCCGGACCCGGCTTCAGCGTAGCGCTGACCGTTCCAGGTCGCCTGGGAAGCGCCAGGACACCGCGTTAGGCATATCTCAGGCCGCCTCGCCGACGTCCTCGCCCTCGAGAGCGTTGGCGGCCCGCGGCCGCAGCGTTGCCGCCGTGACGCCGACCGCGATCACCACGATCACGGCAGCGACCAGCCAGGCCATGTGGAACCCACCCGCCAGCGCCCCGGCCTGGCTCGCGCCGGCGCCGGCCAGAGCAGCGCTCCGCCCGGCCGCGACAGTCGCCAGCACGGCGAGCCCGAGCGCTCCGCCCATCTGTCCGGTCGTGTTCAGGAGGCCGGAGGCGAGGCCGGTATCGGATGGAGCGGCGCCCGACATCGCCACCATCGTCAGCGCCGGGAAGGTGAGCCCCCCACCGAGCCCGAACATCACCATGGGCAGCAGCAGGTTCACCAGGTAGGAGGCGTGGACGGGGCCGGCGGCCACGATCAGCAGTGCGGCCGCCGCCACGACCTGACCGGCCAGCATCACCGGAAAGGCGCCGAAGCGCATCATCAGCGGCGCCGAGAAGCGCGCCGAGAAAGCGCCCATCACCAGCGCCACCGGCAGGAAGGCGAGGCCGATCGCGAGCGGGCCATAGCCGAGCACGCGCTCGAGGTAGAGCGAGCCGAGGAAGAAGAAGCTCAAAAACCCTGCCGAGAGGAGCGCCTGCACGGCGTTCGAGCCCGAGATTACGCCCGAGCGGAACATCCGAAGGGGCAGCATCGGCGTGCGCGCCAGCGCCTGCCGGACGATGAAGGCCGCGAGGAGCGCGATCGCCAGCAGGCCGATCCAACCCGACGCCGTCACGATCGCGTAGACGCCCAGCATGAGGGCGGAAGTACCCAGCGCCGCGCCCGCGACGTCCGCTCCGGCGCGGAGCCCGAGGCCAGGCGCCGAGGGCAGCACGCGCAAGGCAAGAGTGAGGGTCACCACGCCGACCGGGAGGTTGACGAAGAAGATCCAGTGCCAGTTCACCGCCGAGGTGATCACGCCGCCGGCCACGAGACCGACGGCCGCGCCGGCGGAGGCGACGAGGCTGAAGATCCCGAAGGCCCGAGCCTGTTCGGCGGGTTCCGGGAAGAGCGTGACGATCATGGCCAAGATCACCGCCGAACTGGCCGCGCCCCCCACGCCCTGCACGAATCGCATCGCCACCAGGACCTCCTGGTTCGGCGCCAGACCGCAGGCGACGGAGGCGGCCGTGAAAATCACAAGGCCGGCCAGGAACACGCGCTTGGCGCCGCAGAGGTCGGCCAGCCGGCCCGCCAGCAGCAGGAGGCCGGCGAACGCGATGAGGTATCCGTTGATCACCCACGCGAGACCCGATGACGTGAAGTGCAGGTCACGCTCGATCGAAGGCAGGGCAACGTTGACGATCGTCATGTCGACGACGATCAGCAAGAAGCCGGTGCAGAGAATCAGGAGCGAGAGCCAGCGCGAGCGTGTCATGCCTCTTTGGACGAGGCCGCCGGCGGAAACTCATCGGCCCCTCGGTGAGAAAGTTCCGAGCGATGAGTCTTGGCGGCCGCCCTCGTCATGTATGTGAATGGGCCGCCCGCTCGTCGCTGTCGATTGCGCCGCCATCCAGGAGCCGGACTTGGCCGACCTCGACGCCCTCCTCCGCCTGCAGTTGGCGGTGAAGCGCGCCGGCGGGGAATTGGTCCTTCAAGCGGGCGGCGCGCGCCTGGCCGAACTGATCGCGTTGATCGGCCTGGAAGACGTGCTCAGGTGCCAGGAATCAGTCGAGCCGGGGCGGGAGCCCGAAGACGGGGAATAGCCGCTCGGCGTCCAGGAAGAACGTCAACTCCTTGATTCGCCCGTCTTCGATCTCCAGTACCTGCACCGCCCACGGCGTGTAACCACCGCCCGGCTCCGGCTTGTACTGTCCAAAGGCGGGCGAACCGTTGGCCATCCCCACGGGGATCACGCGAGAACCACGGCAGCCGATGCCCGGTCCAATCCACCATGTGAAGATGTCGTCCCGGCCGGACAGCCACATGTCGTACGGCGGCATCGACTGGGTGGCGTCCTCGCGGATGAGATCGGTCAAGGCGGTCAGGTCATAGCTCTCAAAGGCACGGACGTAGCGCTCCAGCAAGGCCCGTTCGGCGTCCGTCAACGGCGGGCGCGGCGAGGTGACGTCGGGCGCCACCCGTTCCAGCGTTGCGCGCGCCCGCTGCAGCGCGCTGTTGATGGAGGCGACAGTGGTGTCCAGCAGCTCGGCGACCTCGGAGGCCTCCCAGCGGAGCACTTCGCGAAGGATCAGCACCGCTCGCTGCCTGGGCGGCAGCTCCTGGAGGGCGGCGACGAGCGCCAGGCGCACTGACTCTCGCGCGGCGGCGACATCGGCCGGGTCCGCCGCCGCGGCAATCGCGGCGTCCGGGATGGGCTCGACCCAGCGCGGGTCGAGCGGGACGTTAAGGTTCGACTCCAGAGGAGCGGTCGCCGGCCCAAGGTCCATCGGCCGGACCCGACGCTCCTTGCCTCTTAAGACGTCCAGGCAGACGTTGGTGGCGATCCGGTAGAGCCAGGAGCGCAGTTGTGAGCGGCCTTCGAACCGCTCCAGGTTCCGCCAGGCACGCGTCAGTGCCTCCTGCACCGCGTCCTCGGCGTCGAAAGGTGAGCCGAGCATGCGGTAGCAGTAGGCGAGGAGCTCCGCCCGGTGGCGCTCGATCTCCTCGATAGTGGACGCTGACTCGGTCGCCTCAGCCACCACCCGATTCTATTTCCGGCGCTCCAGGTCGAATGCCTGCGAAAGCAGTGCGGTCACCTCCGGCCGCCGCACATCGTCCGCGGTCCGCAGCGAGATGAACCGGCTGTCCTTCCCGGTGCCCTGCAGGAGCCCGGCGGGATCGTCGAGCTCCCGCCCGCGGTACAGGAAGAGGGCCGCGTGCTTGGTGAAGCAGCCGACGCCGGCCACGTTGACGCCATCGACCTGGTACCTGACGAGCTTCCACATCATGCTGGGCGAGCCCGGACGGCTGCTGTTGTACACGACCTCCTCGGCATCCGGCGCAGCGGCGCGTGCCATCTCGACGGCGGCTTCGACCAATGGACGCACCGCCTGGGGCACCTGGGCAAGCTGGTCAGGGAGCGACGGTGATGTCTTCATACCCCTATAGACGGACGCGGTGGCTGAGAGTCATCGGACGACGCGCCACCAGAGGTTGGTGGCGTGGGGCGCCGTCGTCACGCTGAGGGGCTCGAGCTTGACCTCGGCTCCGCCGGGGTGCTCGAACAGGCGAACGCCGTCGCCCAGGAGTACGGGCGCGATGCAGACAAGGATCTCGTCGAGCTCACCCGCCTCGAGGCACTGCCGCGCCGTGTCGGCGCCGAGCACGTTGACGTACTTGTCACCGGCGGCCGCCTTGGCCGCGGCGATCCCGCTCGCGAGGTCACCGACGAAGGTGACGCCAGGCACGGCGGTGGCGGGAGGATGATGGGTCAGCACGAACTGGGGCCCTTCCCACTCCCCGCCGAACGGCTTGCCTTCGCGGTCCTCGACGCCCTTGTAGGGGTCGTCGCCGCGGAAGGTGCGGTTGCCGACCAGCAGGGCGCCGATCCGGCTGGTGAGCTCGTCGATGGTCGGATTGGGCCCCAGGTGGTCAGCCAGCCACGACATATCTCCACCGGGGCCGGCGATGAAGCCGTCCAGCGACATCGACGCCGAGTACAGCAGCTTGCCCATGACTGGCTTGGACTCTAGCGCTGCTTGGATGGTCCCGGCAGCGAAAGCCCGCTGCCGGCGCCTCCGAAGCGCTGCTCGAGAAAGCGTCCGTTGGCGAGCAGCCGGTCGCGGTCTTTCTGGTGGACCGCGTCGGCGATCTCGTCCATCTTGGAGTCGAGCAGGTCCAGCTGCTCGAGCAGAGTCTGGCGAGCGGTCATGCCGTCCCCCGCGTCCAGCGCCGCGCCGCTCGGCGCCAAGGCCTCGGCCACCCCGACCAGAGCCACGAATCCACTATTGGAGGCGGTCGGATTCGTCATCCCGAAGTGCAGCTGCCCGGCCTTTGACCCGGCCTGGATGTCGGCCCATATGACGTTCGGGTTTGCCGATTCTTCCACGTCAACCACCGACTTACTGACACGCGGCGGCCGGGCGCCAGGCCCAAGACCTGCCGTTGGTGCTTGGATCTGGGCGCAGTCGGGTATAGTTCCTGCAGCACCGTTTCGTGGTGCACGCTCGGCTTGCTCCTTCTTCTCGAACGGACTGCCTTCAAGCGTCC
>CAZXGB010000123.1:0-7628 GCA_964640005.1 uncultured Actinomycetes bacterium
ACCCGCCGCTCCTCGTCGGAGCCTTCGTGCCCAAGGCCCTCGACCGCGCCGGCCGCCTGGCCGACGGCTTCACCGGCTGCTGCGCGCCGGTCGACGCGCTGATCTCGATGATGGGCGAGGTCAAGAAGGCCGCCGCTGAGCGGGGCCGCGACCCCGACAAGCTGCTGACGGTGATGCGCTGCCTGGTCAACCGGACGGACGAGCGCCTCGATGACGCGACCCGTGCCGTCGCGCACGGCACCTGGGACCAGATCGCGGAGGACGTGCGGAAGATGGACACGGCGGGGGTCGACGAGATCTTCTTCGACGTCGCCTTCCAGAAGGACGCCCAGACGCGTGACGGCCTGCTGCGCTACATGGAGCGCTTCCGCGAACTAGCGAGCACGAGCGTAGCGGTCTAGGGGTGCTCTCTCCTCCCCGCGTGGCGGGGAGGTCGCGCCCCGCGCAGCGGGGCGCGGGTGGGGCATCGCGAGACGCCGCGTCCTACACCAAACCCAGCCCCGACACCCCAACTTGTCACCCCGGTCCGGCACCCACCCCGGAGACCTGCTAAGCCGTGACGGCGAGCGCCCGCACGTCCCCAGACCCCGGCACATCCACCGGCAACCGCTCCCAGCTAACGCCCGCGTCCCCCGAGCGGTAAAGCCCTCGGTTGGACAGCGCATAAAAGACCCCCGGCTCGGCGGCGTGAGCTGCCAGCAGCGCCCGGGTCGTTCCCGCTGGCGCCGGCAGTCCCTCGCGCACCTCCCGCCACGGGCCGCCGCCCGTCCGCCGGTACACCGTCGCCTCCGCCGACCGGGGATCGTGCGCTGTCCAGGGCGAGCTCGCCGCTGAGACGACCGCGGTGTCCGGATCGCCAGGATCGACTGCGAGGCCGTACAGGTAGTGGTGCTGGAGCCCCTCATCGGGGTACATCCAGCTATCGCCACCGTCCATGCTTTCCTGGTAGCCGTGCCCTGGGGTGGTGAGACCGTCGCCCGCCGCTGAGTACAGCCGGCCGGGACTCATCGGGTGCACCGCCAGCGTGTGCGTGTCCCGCGGCCCGTCAGGCATCCGGTCGATCCAGCTCTCGCCGCGATCCCGGCTCCGCACGAGCGCGCCGGCCTCGATGCACACGTAGACGGTGTCCGCATCCGCCGGCGCGATGGTGATCCAGCGCACGTGGCTGGTGCTTGGCTGAGGCGGAAAGCTCCAGGTCGCCGCCGACGGCAGGGCCAGCAGCGACGACAGCTCACGCCACGACTCCCCGCCGTCGTCGGAACGGTAGAGCGCAGTCGGGTCGGTCCCCGCGTACACCGTGCTCGGTCCACCGGCCTCGCGGCGAGGTGCGACCGCGATCCCGCTCACTGCCACGTCAGGGAATTCCCCGCCGCTCCGCTGCCACGTCGCGCCGGCGTCCGCGCTGCGCCACACGCCGGCCCGCGCGGTACCGCACCAGACGTGCGCCCGGTCCAGCGGATCGACGGCCAGGCAGAGCGGCGAGGTCCCATCGAGCTGCAGGCCTGGTTCCCAGCCCTCACCACTCCATCGCGCAACCAGAACATCGCGGCCCACCGCCGCCAGGATCGTCGTAGCTGTCATCGCGCCCTCCCTACCGGTTCACCTGGCTCATGTCCGCGTACCGCTCGCCCACCGGAGGCCGGACATTGCTCAAGCGCTCGATCTGCTCGGGGGTCAGCCGAAGCTCAACCGCGCCCACGTTCTCCTCCAGCCGCTCGATACGCCTCGTGCCCGGGATGGGCACGATGTCTTCGCCCTGGGCGAGCAGCCAGGCGAGGGCGACCTGTGCCGGCGTCGCCCCGGCCTCCCGGGCGACAGCCTCGACCTCCTGGACGATCCGCATGTTCTGCTCGAAGTTCCCGTCCGCAAAACGAGGATTGGTCCGTCGGATGTCGCTGGGGTCGAGCTGCTCCGGCGAGCGAATCTGCCCGGTCAGAAACCCGCGGCCGAGTGGCGAGTAGGCGACGAAGCCGATGCCCAGCTCGCGCACCAGCGGCAGGATCTCCGCCTCCGGGTCCCGCGTCCACAGCGAGTACTCGGTTTGCAGGGCGGTGATCGGGTGGACGGCGTGCGCTCGCCGAATTGTGTCGGGCGCTGCCTCCGAGAGCCCGATGTGCCCGACCTTGCCTTCCTGGACCAGCTGGCTCAGAGCGCCGGCCGTCTCCTCAATGGGCGTGGCGGGGTCGACGCGATGCTGGTAGTAGAGGTCGACGTGGTCCGTGCCGAGCCGCTTCAGCGATCCTTCGAGGGCGATCCGGATGTTCTCCGGGCTGCTGTTGAGAGCCCGCTCCTCCCCGCGGTGGGAGATGAAACCGAATTTTGTGGCCAGGACCACCTCGTCGCGGCGTCCTGCAATAGCCCGCCCGACGAGCTCCTCATTGGTATAGGGACCGTAGACCTCGGCGGTGTCGATGAAGTTGATACCCAGTTCCAGCGCTCGGCGGATGGTCCGGATCGACCCCTCGTCGTCGACGCCGGCGCCCGTGTAGTAGGCGGACATACCCATGGTCCCCAGCCCGATCCTGGAGACGTCGAGACCGCCGAGAGCGGTGTGCCTCATCTCGGTTGTCCTCCTTCAGCACCTGGTCGCCGTCCGCGTTGGGCCGCCCGCCCCACGGCTGCATCGACTAGCCTCACGACGTGCCCTACCACGAATCAGCCCTGGGACTGATCGGCAACACCCCACTCGTCAGGCTACGCCGGGTCACGGATGGCATCCCGGCCACCGTCCTGGCCAAGGTCGAGTACTTCAACCCCGGCGGCAGCGTCAAAGACCGGATCGCGGTCCGCATGGTCGAGGCCGCCGAAAAGGAGGGCCTCCTGCAAGCGGGCGGCACCATCGTCGAGCCGACGAGCGGCAACACCGGCGTCGGCCTGGCCATGGTCGCCCAGGACCGCGGCTACAGGTGCATCTTCGTCTGTCCGGACAAGGTCAGCTCCGACAAGATCGACACCCTCAAGGCTTACGGCGCCGAGGTCGTCGTCTGTCCGACCGCGGTCGACCCCGAGGATCCGAGGTCCTACTACAAGGTGTCGGACCGGCTGGCGGCGGAGACGCCGGGGGGCTGGAAGCCCAACCAGTACGCCAACCCGAACAACCCGCTCTCCCACTACCTGACCACCGGGCCCGAGCTCTGGGAGCAGACCGAGGGCCGGATCACCCACTTCGTCGCCGGCGTCGGCACCGGGGGCACCATCACGGGCGCCGGGCGCTATCTGAAGGAGGTGTCGAACGGGGCAGTGCGCGTGATTGGCGCCGACCCCGAAGGCTCGGTCTACTCGGGTGGGACGGGCCGGCCTTACCTGGTCGAGGGCGTCGGCGAGGACTTCTGGCCGGAGACCTTCGACCCCGGAATCTGCGACGAGATCATCGCCGTGCGCGACCGCGACTCCTTCGCCATGACTCGGCGGCTGGCCCGCGAAGAGATGCTGCTCGTCGGCGGCTCCTGCGGCATGGCCGTCGTGGCCGCGCTCGAGGTGGCGGGCCGTGCCGAGGCCGGCGACCTGGTCGTGGTCCTGCTGCCGGACTCCGGCCGCGGCTACCTGTCGAAGATCTTCAACGACGCCTGGATGACGCACTACGGCTTCCTGCGCCCGGCCGGTGAGCAGGTGACAGTGGCGGAGGTGCTGGCGGCGAAGGGTGGCAGCATGCCCCAGTTCGTGCACGTGCACCCCAACGAGACGGTGCGCGACGCGATCGACATCCTGCGCGAGTTCGGTGTCTCGCAGATGCCGGTGGTCAAGGCGGAGCCGCCGCTGGTGACCGGCGAAGTCGTGGGCTCGATCGTCGAGCGCGACCTGCTCGACGCCCTCTTCACCGGCCGGGCGCAGCTGCGCGACCCGGTCGGCCAGCACATGTCGCCGCCCCTGCCGACGATCGGCGGCGGCCAGCCGGTCGGCGATGCGGTGGCCCTGCTCTCCGAAGCCGGCGCAGCCGTGGTCCTGATCGAGGGCAAGCCGGGCGGCGTAATCGCCCGCCAGGACCTTCTCGCCTACCTGGGCGCCCGAGCGCAGTCCTAGCCCGCGCCCACGCCCCCCAGCGCCTGCTCGAGGTCCGCGATCAGGTCCTCCGTCCCCTCGATGCCGACCGAAAGCCGCACCAGGTCGGAAGGCACCTCGAGCGGCGATCCCGCGGCGGAGGCGTGCGTCATCCGGCCCGGGTGCTCGATGAGCGACTCCACGCCGCCCAGCGACTCGCCGAGCACGAAAAGGCGAGCCGCGTTGCAAACCGCCACAGCGGCCGCCTCGCCCCCCATCATTCGAAAGCTGACCATTCCCCCGTAGCGCCTCATCTGGCGGGCAGCGACCGCGTGGCCGGGATGATCGGGCAGGCCGGGATAGAGCACCTCCGATACCTCCGGCCGTGCAAAAAGGTACTCGGCCACACGCTCCGCGTTGTCGCAGTGACGCTCCATCCGCACCGCCAGCGTCCTCAGGCCCCGCAGCGTCAGCCAGGCGTCGAAGGGCCCGGCAACCGCGCCCATCGCGTTCTGGTGGTAGGCGAGCTCCTCCCCCAGGCCGGGATCGCTCACAACGAGCGCCCCACCGACGACATCCGAGTGCCCGCCGCAGTACTTGGTCGTGGAGTGCACGACAACATCGGCGCCCAGGTTCAGAGGCTGCTGGAGATAGGGGGACGCAAAAGTGTTGTCGACGACGACACGCGCGCCGGCGCGATGGGCGATGTCGGTCAGGGCCGCGATGTCCGCGATGCGCAGGAGCGGATTGGTCGGCGTCTCCACCCACAGCAGCTTGGTCTCCGACGTGATGGCCGCGGCGGTGGCGTCCAGGTCGTGCAGGGGCGCGGCCGTCCAGCGCAGGCCCCAGCGTTCGGCGATCCGGGCGAATAGCCTGTAGGTGCCACCGTAGGCGTCATCCGGGATGACGACGTGGTCGCCAGGGCGGCAGACCGCGCGCAGCAGAGTGTCTTCGGCCGCCAGGCCGGACGCGAACGCAAGCCCCCTCTGGCCGCCTTCGAGGGCGGCCAGGCACTCCTCGAGGGCCTTGCGGGTTGGGTTGGCCGTCCGGCTGTACTCGTAGCCCTGGCGCGGCGCGCCGACCCCGTCCTGCTGATAGGTCGTGGTGGCGAAGATCGGAGGGATGACCGCGCCGGTGACCGGTTCCGGGTCCTGACCGGCGTGGATGGCGAGTGTCTCGAAGCTCTGGGTCATGCCGGGAGGCTACGCCGACTGCTGGCCTAGCATGAACCGAAATGGACTCCTCCCCACTCGGTGGGGACGTGCCTCGGCGGAGCCGAGGCGGAGGGGCGTTGTGGCGTCACCGATACAAGATCACGTCTTCCGCGACCGGAGCGCAGCTGGCCGCGTCCTCGCCACGCTTCTAGACGCCTATCGCAACCGCGACGACGTTGTCGTCCTCGCCCTGCCGCGGGGCGGCGTCCCGGTGGCCTACGAGGTCGCGAAGGCCCTTGGCGCCCCCCTCGACGTCTTCCTGGTCCGCAAGCTGGGTACCCCTGGCCAGGAGGAGCTGGCGATGGGCGCCATCGCCAGCGGTGGGGAGGTCGTACTCAACGACGACGTTATCGACAGCATCGGAATCAGCCCGGATGAACTCCAGCGCGTGGCCGACAAGGAGTACCGCGAGCTCCAGCGGCGCGAGCTGGCCTACCGCGAGGGCCGCCCCCCACCCGACGTTGCGGGCCGGGTCGTGATCCTCGTCGACGACGGCCTCGCCACGGGCTCGAGCATGCGGGCGGCGATCATGGCGCTGAAGGTTCGCAACCCCAAGCAGATCGTCGTCGCGGTTCCGGCCGCGCCCCCGGAGACCTGTCGCGAGCTCAGGGCTTATGTCGATGACATCGTCTGCGCGACCACTCCGTCGCCCTTCTTCGCCGTCGGCCGCTCCTACTGGGACTTCAGCGAGGTGACCGACGAGGAGGTCCGGCAGCTCCTAAGGAGCGCCACCAGCAGCTCAAACGTCCGTCGTAACTTGGCAGGAGGATCTGGATGAGCTTGGCGACACTCGCACAGGAGGGCACGAGCAATGGCCGAGCAGAAGACCGAGGGCGAAGGCAGGGAGCCTGAGCACACGCACGGCGCTCAAGTCCACTCCCACGACCACTACCACGTCTCCCATCAACACAGGAGCGGAGCCATGGGCGCCCTGGGCGAATGGGAGCATCGAACCTGGTGGCACACACACGAGCACAACCACGCCGAGCTAAAGCACAGCCACGACTACAGCCGAGCCGACGAGGAGGCCGAGCACGGGAAGCTGGCCCACATCCACGACCACGTGAAGCCGGTCGCGTCGCCCGGCTAGGGCCCCCCGCCCTCGATTCTTTGCGCGAACAGCCGGCGGATGTCCATCGGCAGCTGGCTGAGCGTGTCGAGCACCTCCTTCCTCGACACCTCTTCGCGCAGGGTCGTGAGGACGGCCCGCACGATGTCCTCCGTCTCCTCCGGCTTTAGCTCGGGAACCTTCGTGACAACGCGGCGGATGAACTCGTCGGCGCCAAAGCGCTCCGGGTACTCAGCCGTCTTCGCGATCCAGTTGCGCAGCTCAGGCGGGAGCTCTCTCGCAACATCCTCGGCCTCGCCGCCGCTTATCCGTTCCGCCAGCGTCGAGATCGTCGCCTGGGTCGCCAGCTCGGCCAGGACCCGCTCCAGCCCTGTGCGCTCCTGCACGCGCTCCAGAAACTCGTCGTAGGTGAGCCGCGGCTGGGCCGGCGTGGACCACTGCCAGAGGTCGCGGTACGCCGGATCGCGCCACATCTCAGCCGCGACGTCCCGGTATTCGCCAGTGCTGACCGCCTCCCGAACCGTGCTGAGAACAGCCTGGACGTGCTCACGCGCCTCCGGCTCGGACACCTTCTCCCGCTCCGCGACCTGGTGCACGAAGTCGCCGGCAGCGTACTCACGTCCATGGGTAGGGGCGTCCTCGAGCGGCTTCTTGACCTGGCGGGGCAGCTCGCTCGCCAGGTCATGCGCCTCCTTGGCGCTGAGCCGCTCCCCAAGCACCGAGAGGACGACCTTGGTCGGCGTCTCCGCCTGCGGCGGCTCAAGGCCGGTCTTCGCGGCCACGCGACTGAGGAGTTCGGGGTAGTTCATCTCCTCCTTACCCACCCTACGCCGGCCCCACCGAACGCGCCCTTGACTCTGCGAGGCCCGGTGCTAGCGTGATTCACAACCGGCTGGCATCTGGTGAACAGGGGGTGGACGGAGATGGCTCTTTACATGACGCAGTTCGCCTACACGCCTCAGGCCTGGGCAGCCCTGGCGAAGAAGCCCGAGGACCGGGGCGCTGTGTTCGGCCAGCACATGGAGAGGTTCGGCGGCAAGCTGCACAACATCTATTACTGCTTCGGCGAATACGACGGGGTCCTCGTTTACGAGGCGCCCGACAACGAATCCGCGACCGCCGCCATCATCGCCGCCGTCACCCCGGGTCACCTGAAGGCCACAAAGACAACGGTCCTCTTCACGATGGAGCAGGAGATGAGGATCCTCGAACGGGCCGGCGGTGCCACCTACGCCGCCCCCACCGGCTAGCCGGCGCAAACTCCTCCCCGCCCGGCGGGGGAGTCGCGCGACCGCGCAGCCGTAGGGCCGTTCTGTTACGTAGCGCTCGACGGTGCGTTTGACCAGATGTGGCGATCGAAGCCGCAG
>CAZXGB010000123.1:7728-9232 GCA_964640005.1 uncultured Actinomycetes bacterium
GTGCGTTTGACCAGATGTGGCGATCGAAGCCGCAGCCGAGAACGACTTCGCTGCCCTCTACCTGCGCGAGTCATGCGGCATACTCGGCTACCTCCGCGCCCGCGCATCCGACTGGCAGGAGGCCGAGGACTTGGCGGCGGAGACCTTCCTCCGCGCCTGGGCCGCGTGGCCGGCATTCTCCAACCGGGGCGTTCCTGAACGGCATTGGCTGATCCGAATCGCCCGCAACCTGACGATTGACGCAGCGCGCCGCCGGCGCGCGACGCCGCAGCCGCCGTGGGTGCAATCGGAAGCAACCGACTCGACGAGCGGAGTCGCGCTAGCTCAAGTGTCGTTGGGTTTGGCTCTGACGCACCTCACCGATGAGGCGCGCGAACTGATCGGACTCCGCGCCGCGGGTCTCAGCTTTAGCGAGATCGGCGAGCTCACGGGGCGCACGGAGAACGCCGCGAAGATGGCCTGGCACCGAGCCGCCAAGAAGTTGAGAGCGGCGATGGAGGCGAGCGATGAGTAAGGAACCGGAGAGCGAGGTCCAGGACCTGGACCGGTCGCTGAAGCAGCTGCTTCGCCCAGCGGACGAGACCATTGACCGCGTTTGGCGTCGCGTCGACGCGCACCGCCGCACGCCGGCAGACGGCCGCCCGGCGCCACCCCGGCAAGCGTTCCCGCGCCGAACCTTGCTGTGGGCGGCGGCAGCAGCGGCGGCGGTTGTCGTACTCGCGCTGGCGGCGGGCATGGTGGGCAGCCGGCTCCAGACGCCAGACCGCTTCGCGACCACTGTCCTGCCACCCCAATCCAATCCCGGGACTTCGGGAGCCTCCGGAGCGGCGTATAGCTCTATCGGGGCCGATCGCGCTGCGGTGGGCGCGCCCGCGCAGTCCGCATACTCGCCGAGCTTCTATGGCGGATCCTGCTCGCAGGCGCCGGCCGTCCAGCTCCAGGGTCGCGGGCTGACCGCCACCGGGTTCGCAGCGCTCTCGACCGCGGCCACCGGATCGCAAGTCGGCCTGACCGTCCAGGCCCAGGGGGCCGATGCAGGCGCCGCCGCGGCGGCCGCCCAATCGAAGGCCAGCGCGGTGGAGGGCGCCCTGATTAAAGCGGGGCTCACCGTTAACCAGATCCAGCGGACCAGTGTCAGTGTCTACAGCGGCGGTCCTCCCAATCAGGCAAATGCCAGCATCTCTCTACAGGCACGCGTAAACGACGCAGCGGACGCGCCCAAAGTGATCACCGCGGCGGTGCAGGCCGGCGCGACGTCCGCCTACGCCGGCAACCAGCTGTTGCCCGACAGTGCCAGCGACTCCGAAGTCCAGGACGCGGTAGCTCGCGCGACCAGCCAGGCCAAGGCGATAGCGACCTCGACAGCGTCGGCGGCCGGCGTCCAGATCGCGCAGCTGCAAACCGTGGTCGCCCAGCCACCCCAGGTCTGCTATGGCCCGTCGGGCGCACAGCGCGTGGTCGCGGTAACGGTGAGCTACTCGGTGAAGTAGAGGCTTTGACCTTA
>CAZXGB010000124.1:0-9169 GCA_964640005.1 uncultured Actinomycetes bacterium
TAGCCGGTCAAGCGCGCTACTCTCCACCGGATGCGGGCCTTCGTGCTCTCCGGCGGTGGCAGCCTGGGGGCGGTCCAGGTCGGGATGTTGCAGGCCCTACACGCGCACGGCATCGAGCCCGACCTGCTGGTGGGCGCCTCCGCTGGAGCCCTCAACGCCGCCTGGGTGGCGCAGCGGCCGGGGGAGCTGACAGGCCTGGCGGAGCTCTGGGAAGGCCTGCACCGTCATGACGTTTTTCCGATCGGCCTCCAGGCGCTGCTCGGCGGCCTGGGTCTCTCCGACCACCTGGTCAACCCCTCGCGGCTCTTGCGGCTGGTTCGCAGCAACCTGCTCCGCGACCGCATCGAGGAGACGGCGGTCCCGCTCCACGTCGTGGCGACGGACCTTCTCACGGGACTGGAAGTCGTGCTATCGGCAGGCGAACTCCACACCGCGCTCATGGCCAGCGCCGCCGTCCCCGGCGTCTTCCCTCCGGTCAGTAGGGACGGGATGTGGCTGATCGACGGCGGCGTGGCCGACAACACCCCGGTCGAAGCGGCCATCCGGCTTGGAGCTCACGAGATCTGGGTCCTTCCGGCAGGCTACGCCTGCACCCTGGCCCGGCCCCCTGGTTCTGCCCTGGGAGTCGCGCTGCACGCCCTGACGCTGCTCATCAACGGGCACCTGCGCAACGATGTGCTCGAGTACGAGCGCGACGTCGATATCCGGGTATTGCCGCCGCTGTGCCCGCTGGCGGTCAACCCCGCGGACTTCTCAGGCGCGAGCCAGCTGATCGAACGGGCACGGACGGCCGCCGAAGCCTATCTCACGTCGCCGCCTGCGCCCCGCGAGCAGCGCCACCGGGTCCTCGACGCCCACGCTCACCCGCGCTGATCACCGGCCCTGAAGAAGTCCCGGATCGCGGCGATTGTGTCGGGGTGGGTGCCGATGGTGAAGTGGTTGGCGTCGACCTCGACCACGCGGGCGGCGGGCACCGCCTGCCGGAACTTCTCCAGCCATTCGGCCGAGATGACGTATGCGTCGGTGCCCGGCAGGAACGGGCGGCCAGCACGCAGCAGGAGGGTGGGCATCGTCAGCGCCGGCCAGAGCGCCGCCAGGTCCGCGGTCTCGCCGAAGGCGAAATCCTCCTCGACGGCGGCTTTGTCGGTGCGCCCGCCCACGCCGCCCTCGACGGGCTGCATCTCGTAGGCGTAGTAGCGATCCCACATCTCGTCCCAGGGCTCGATCAACCCCACCTGCTTGACCAGCGCGAGGTACTCCTCCAGCGATGGGTAGACCGCGCCCAACCGGCTGATGCTGAGGCGCACCATGTCCGCGGCGGCCTGGGGGACCGGCGCGACGGCGTCGACGAGCACCAGCCGCTCGACCCGCTCGGGCGCCATCTGCGCGGCGTACATCGCGACGCCCGCGCCCATCGACCAGCCGACGATCGCGAAGCGTTCGTGGCCGAGCCGGGTGGCCGCCTCGAGCACGTCGCGCGCATGGGCCGGCCAGCCATACGTGCCGGGCGGTGTCACCTCGCTCAGTCCCCGGCCGCGCATGTCGAGCGCGACCATCGGCACCGCGGCGGCGATCCGCTCCATCGAGACCTGGTTCGCGCTCAGGCCGGGCACCCCGATCACCAGCCGGTCCGCGTCGGGACCGTAGCGGTGAGCGTGGAGGCGCCCGCTCGAGATGTCGATGTCGAACTCCTCAGCGACCATGGCTCTCCTGCAGCTCCCTCTTCAGTACTTTGCCGGCCGCGTTTCGGGGCAGGGAGTCGATGAAGGCCACGGACCGCGGCACCTTGAACCGGGCCAGATGCGAACGGCAGTGCTCGATCAGGTCCGCCTCGGTCAGCGTGTGGCCAGGCTTGAGGACCACGACCGCGTGCCCGACCTCGCCCCAGCGTTCGTCGGGCACGCCGATCACCGCCACTTCGGCGACCGCATCGAGCGCGTAGATCACGTTCTCGACCTCGGCCGGGTACACGTTCTCGCCGCCCGAGATGTACATGTCCTTCCAGCGGTCCACGATGTAGAAGTAGCCGTCGCCGTCCTGGCGGGCGGCATCCCCTGTGTGGAACCAGCCCCCTCGCCAGGCCTCCTCGGTGGCATCCGGCCGGTTCCAGTAGCCAGGGGTGATGCTCGGACCGCGAACCAGGAGCTCGCCGGTCTCGCCGGGCGCCACCTCGCGGCCGTCGGCGCCGGCGATCCGGACCTCGACGTGCATCAGCGGCAAGCCGCACGAACCCTGCTTCTCGATCACCTTGTCGGCGCCGAGCACGATCGCCGAGGGGCCGGTCTCGGTCATTCCCCAGCCCTGTGTCAGGGCACAGCCCTTGCCGGCCCAGAGCTCGAGCAGAGGCAGCGGCGCGGGCGCGCCGCCGACGCCGGCGTAGACGAGGCGCCCGAGGTCGGCGGCCGCAAATCCCGGGTGCTGGCCCATCAGAAGGTAGCTGGCCGGGACGCCGAAGAAGTGCGTCACTCCGAGCTCAAGGTCGGAGAGCAGGCGCAGGGTCTCACCGGGTTCGAACGCTCGCTGCACGATCACGGTCGCGCCCAGGTGGAAGCAGGGGTTGGCCAGGAGGTTGAGGCCACCGGTGTGAAAAGTGGGCAGAACCGTGAGTTGGACGGAGTCGCAGGTCAGCCGGGTGGCCATGCCGATATTGATGGCGTTGAAGAGGTTCATGCGGTGCGTGATCAGGGCCCCCTTCGGGCGGCCGGTCGTGCCCGCGGTGTAGAGGATCGCGATGACATCGTCGAGCGTGGCTTCGACGCAGTCGCCTGGGGGAAGCGGGTCTCCCTGACGGCCATCCTCGAGATCCATGACGGGCACGCCGAGCGCGCCCGCCGCGGCCCGATGCTCGGGATCCGCCAGCAGGAGCTTCGGCGTGGCGTCCCCGACGATGAACCCCAGCTCGGGAATCGCCAGCCGCCAGTTGAGCGGCAGAATGATCGCGCCCAGGCGAACGCAGGCGAACTGGAGCTCGAAGACGCTCGTCGAGTTCGGCGAGAGCACGGCGACCCGGTCGCCGCGACCAATGCCCCGCCGCTGCAGCGCCGCCGCCAGCTGCCCGATTCGGAGGTCGAACTCCGCGTACGTGAAGCGGCGGCCGGTGTGGTGGTCGATCACGGCCACCTTGGCCGGCGTCCGCAAGGCGTGGAGCGCGATCCAATCGTAGGCTCGCAAGGGTTAACGCTCCTCCCAGCGAATCGCCGCGGCCGACCACGTGTACCCGGTGCCCGCCGCCAGCAGCAGGACGTTGCTGCCCGGCTTGACCAGTTCCCGCTCGAGGCCCCGCTGCAGGGCCAGCGCCTGGTCGGCCGACTGCATGTGCCCGGCGTCCTCCAGGTACACGCTCTGCTCAGCCGTCACCCCCAGAGCCGAGAGAACCCCCTCATGCATCGAGCGCTTCATGTGCGTCAGGGCGACGAAGTCGAGCCGGTCCATCTCTGCCTGCGCCATCGCCCGCCTCGCGACCTCCACGAAGTTGGGCAGCGAGACCCCGTCCAGCCGCTCCTTCATGCCCGCGGGATCGGGGACGTCGAGCATGCCGCCGATCGTCACCACGTCGCGTGAGCAGCGCGGATCTGACTTGAAGGCGGCGCCCAGCACCGGATTCGGGTGGTCGCGGCGCAGGAAGAGGGCTCCCATGCCAGCCCCGAAGTTGCTCAGGAAGCGGCCGCGCTGGTTGGAGTAGTCGACGAGGTCGTTCTCTTTGCCGCCGCCCACGATCACGGCGCTGCTGATCGTGTCGTCCTCGGCCATCATGCCGCGCACGGTCTTGATCGCGATCGGGAGCCCGGCGCAGAGCGCGTGAACCTCGAACGCGGCCGCGTTCAGGGCTCCCAGCTTGCGGGCGACGTCGGTCGCCGCCGACCAGACCACGTGATCCTTGTACTCGCTGCCGCAGTACACGACCAGCTCGAGCTCGTCGGCCGGAAAGGCGCCCAGCGCCCGCCTCGCGGCTGTGGTCGCCATCTCGGAGGCGGACTCCTCCGGCGAGGCGACGCGCACGTACTCGACCCCGAATTTGGTCCGGATGATCTCGGCCGGGATACCGGTGCGTTCGCTGATCTCCTCAGCCGTGCGAACCGCCTCGGGAAGGTAGGTCCCGACGCCGGCGACGCCGATCACCTGGCGGCCGCCTCTTGCTGGGGAGGTCTTCCTCCCCTCCAGAATCGCGAGCGGAGGCGGCTGACGGCGCCGGCGATTCCACCCGGAAAGAAGAAGACCAGTGCCACGAAGAGCGCGCCCAGGATGAAAAGCGGTTCGCTGAGCGGCGCCCGGATCACCGGCGGCAGCGAGGAGATCGTGCCCGAGCTCGAAAGGTCGACCAGACGCTGGTCGAGGTACTGGTAGAGAATGCCGCCGGCGACCGCGCCCCCGAGCGTCCCGGCGCCGCCGAGGACGACCATGATCAGCAGCGCCAGGCTGAGGTCGCCCGTCGTGACGCCCGGCGTCGCGCCCCCGACAAGGAGCAGGTAGACCACACCACCCAGGGTTGCCAGCAGGCTCCCGGTGACGAAGGCGAGCAGCTTGTAGCCGAAGGGCCGGATGCCCATGACCTCGACACGGCGTTCGTTTTCGCGAATCGCCTGCCACACCCGGCCGGGTCGGGAGTTGACGAGCCACCAGCTGACGGCGACTGTCAGAACCAGGTAAGCGAGCGCGATCCAGTAGAGGTTCTTTGTGTTGATGACGCCGACCAGCAGGTCGGGCAGGTGAGAGGCATCGAGCCCAAGCCCCTCCTCGCCGCCGGTCAGGCCACCCGGATTCTTGTGGGCGAGGATCGAGCCGGCCTGGGCGAAAGCGAGCGTGACCATGGCGAAGGCGATGCCGCTGACCCGGAGCGACACGGATCCGACGACCATCGCGACCACCAGCGACGCCAGCAGCGTGACGAGGACGGCGGCGCCCAATCCCCAGTGCCAGCGGGTGACCGCGATGTCGGTCCCGTAGACCCCCATCGCGAAGTAGAGCGCGTGTCCGAAGGAGAGGAGTCCGGTGAATCCGAAGAGCAGGTCGTAGCTGAGCGCCAGCGCCCCGAAGGTCAGGCAGATCCCGAGCAGCTGCAACGTTCCCGGCCGGGCCAGGGAGCGCGCGAAGAGGGGCGTCTGGATGTCGAGGAAAGGCACCACGACGAAGAGAAGGAGCAGAGCCGCGAGCAGGGCCGGCTTCCGCCAGCGGGCCAGCGCCTCGCCCTGCAACCGGACGGCGGGAGCAGCTTGGCTCGTCGCGCTCATGCCGAACTCGTCCCGGCCAGGCCCTGCGGCCTCACCAGCAGCACGAGCGCGAGCAGCAGCACCACCGCCAGGTCGCCGCCGGCCGAGAAGCCCCACCAGACGTTCCCGTAGTAGTTCGCGAACTGCTGCAGGAGGCCGACCAGCGCCGCCGCAACGGCCGACCCGGCGACCGAGCCGAGACCGCCGATCACGACCACGATGAAGGCGAAGATCAGCGTCGCCGTCCCCCGCCCTGGATCGACGTTCCCGAAATAGCTGGCGCCCAGGGCGCCGCCCAAGGCGGCGGCGATGCCTCCGAGGGCGAAGACGAGCGTGAAAGCGCGCTGGACGTCGATCCCGAGGGCGCTCACCATCTGCCGGTTCTCAACGCCCGCACGCACGATAGTTCCCCAGCGCGTGAAGCGCAGGAAGCCGGCCAGCGCGCCCAAAACCGCCAGCGCGGCAACGATGGCGGCGATCCGGCTGTTCGGGATGTCGGCGTCCGCGATCACGGTGACGCCGCCGAGCCAGCCGGGGGACGGATAGGGCTTGGGATCCGGTCCGAAGCTCCCCTGGGTGAGCGCCGTCAGCGCCAGCGCGAGGCCGACCGTCACCAGCACCTGCTCGATGTGGCGGCGGTAGAGCGGCCGGATCAGCGCCAGCTCCACGCTGGCGGCGACGACGCCGCCGACCACGAGGCTGCCCGCGATGGCGAGGCCGAAGCGCACCCACTCGTTTCCCGAGTAGTGGGAGGCGATGAGCCACGCGGTGTAGGCGCCGACGGTCAGGAAGACGCCGTGGGCGAAGTTGAGGACGCGCATCAGTCCGTAGGTCAGCGAAAGGCCGGAAGCAATGAGGAAGTACAAGGCCCCCAGCCCAAGCCCGGTGAGAAGCAAGAGCACGACAGTGCTCATCGCGTGCCTCCTCCCGAAGCGCCTCGGCGCAGCCGAGGCTGCGTATCTCCTCCCCACTCGGTGGGGAGGTGTCGCCGCGAAGCGGCGACGGAGGGGTCCGAGGGTCTACCGCTCACCGTGCACTCCGAGATATTTCCGAGCCATGGCCGGCTCCTCGAGGAGCTCGTCGATGTGCCCGCTGAACGCGATCCGGCCCTGGTCGAGCACGATCGCGCGCCTGGCCAGTCGCTTGGCGACGGCGACGTTCTGCTCGACCAGGAGCATCGTGGTCTCGGCGGCCGCGCGCTCCAGGGCCGCGACCACATGGCTCACGACGGCCGGTGCCAGCCCCTTGGTCGGCTCGTCCACGAGCAGCAGCTGGTTGCGGTTGAGGAGCGCACGGGCCAGCGCGACCATCTGCTGCTGACCGCCGGACAGAGTCCCCGCCCGTTGCGCGGCTCGCGCCTTCAGGTCGGGAAAGAGTTCGTGCACGGTCGCGTAGCCGGGCTTTGGGTCGCGCTCGGCGAGCCTCAGGTTCTCCGTCACGCTGAGCTCGCCGAAGACCTCGCGGTCCTCGGGCACGTAGCCGACGCCGAGCCGGACGATCTCGTGGGTCGGGAGGTGCGCGATGTCGCGTCCGCCAAGTTCGATCCGCCCGGAACGTCCGACCAGGCCGAGCACGGCCTTGATCGTGGTCGTCTTGCCGGCGCCGTTGCGGCCGAGCAGCGCCGTCACCCCGCCTTCGGGCACGTCGAGGTCGATGCCCTGGAGGACATGCGATTCGCCGAAGCGCACGTGCAGGTCGCGGACCGTCAGCAGCGAGCTCACAGCGGTTCTCCGAGGTAGGCAGACTGCACTCGCTCGTCGGCCATCACCTTGTCCGGATCGTCGACCGCGAGCAGGCGCCCGTGGTGCATGACCGCGATGCGGTCGCTGAGGCCGACGACGACGTCCATGCGGTGCTCGACCATGACGATCGTTTTCGACTGGTCCTGGTGCACGCCGCGGATGACGCGCATCATCTCGGGCACGTCCTCGACGGCGACTCCCGCCGTCGGCTCGTCCAGCAGCAGCAGCTCGAACTCCCCGGCCAGGAGGATCGCCAGCTCGAGCTTCCGCTTGTCGCCGTGCGGGAGCAGGCCGGCCGGCAGCGCTGCCCGTTCGGCGAGGCCAACCAGCTCGAGCACCTCCAGGGCCCGCTCCAGCGTGGAGCGGTCGGCCGCCGCCCGCCGCCAGAAGGCAAAGCTGCCACCCCGCCTGGCCTGGACGGCGAGGCGGACGTTCTCCAGGACAGGCAGTCCGAGGAGCAGTGTCGACGACTGGAAGGTCCGCCCGAGTCCACACCGTGCCCGCGCATGCGGCGCCAGGCCCGTGACCTCGCGACCAAACAGTTCGACCCGGCCGGCGGTTGGCCGGAGGAGGCCGGAGAGGAGGTTGAAGAGCGTTGTCTTGCCGGCACCGTTGGGACCGATGACGGTCATGAACTCGCCTCTCCAGACATCCAGGTCGACGCTCTCGAGGATGACGGCGCCGCCGATCCGCAACCCCAGACCGCGCACGGCGAGCGCGCTCACAGCAGAGTTCGGACCGGCGGCTGCCAAAGGAGGAGAGAGTTTCTTACTTCTTGGCGACGGGCGGTGTGGCGTCGGCCAGGCTGACCGTCTTGAGGACGGTCGGCTCGATGCTCGTGCCCGAGCCCTCGAGCTTGACCACGAACATCGGCTGCAGCAGCGCGTGGTCCTCCTTGCGGACCTGCTCTTGTCCCTTCGGGGCCTGGAAGCTGTAGCCCTCGAGGGCCGAGATCATCTTCTCGGTGTCGGCGGCGCCGTTCGCCTTGTCGACAGCGTGGACGATCATCTGGGCCGCCACAAATCCGTCGGGCGTGAACAGGTCCGGCACGCCGCCCTGCTTCTTCATCTCGCTGACCAGGTAGTCGTTGACCGCGTTCCTGGGCGCCTGGTAGACGTAGTGCGAGAGCATCGACGCGGTGCCGATGAGCGGCCCGAAGGCTGGATAGGTCGAGCGCTGGTCGAGGCCGGTGACCACCGTCGTGGAGGTCAGCACGCCCTGTTGCTGCAGCGCCTGGTACATGGCCTGAGCGGTGTTACCGGCCCACGCGATGAAGAGGACGTCAGGCTTGGCGTCCTTCGCCTGCTTGGCGAAGGGGGTGAAGTCGTTGGCGCTGGCCGGGACGAGGATCTTGTCGACCGTGGCGCCGTTGGGATCGGCGACCAGGTTCTTGACCGCGGCCACGTTGCCCTGACCGAAGGCGGTGTCCTGCGCGAAGACCAGGATCTTCTTGCCGGAGAGGCTGCCCGAGAGCGTGCCCTTGATGGCGAGGACGTCCTGCTGGGACTGGCGCCCGGAGCGGAAGGTGTAGTGGTTGAGGCCGGTGATGGCATCGCTGGCGGCGGCGCCGGAGATGAACAGGACCTTGTTCTGCTCGGCGATCGGAGCCACCTGAAGCGCGACGCCGGAGGCGGTCGAGCCGGCCAGGATCTTGACACCCTGGCCGATCAGGTCCTTGGCGGCCGAGACCGCCTTGGCCGGGTCACCGGCGTCGTCCACCTCGGTGAACGCGATCTTGTGGCCGTTGATGACGTTGGTGCCCTTGGTCGCGTAGGCGAGTCCGATCTTGAAGCCCTGGATGTACTGCGCGCCGTAGCTGGCGAGCAGGCCGGACTTGGAATAGATCAGGCCGACCTGGACCGTGTCCTTGACCTGGCTGCCGCTGTTGTCGCCGCTCGACGAGGTCCCGCCACAGGCTGTGGCCAGGAGACCGGCGGTGACGGCCGCGACCAGCGACCGGGAGACGAAACCGATGCGCATTCGCACACACCCCTCAACTTGTTACTGGCTGAACCTGACAGGTGATTCAGGTTTTTCCGAGTATCGTCGGGGTGGTACCGGGTGTCAAGCCGCGGGTTTCTCAGCGCCGAACGTGTTCGAGGTTGACCAGTCCGTGGAGGGCGACCTCCATGACCGTATCGAGGACGCGCGCTGGAACCCGGCGCCGGCCCTCCCAGCGGATCAGCTTCATGCCCAGGAAGTCGCCCATTCCCATCAGGC
>CAZXGB010000125.1:0-9115 GCA_964640005.1 uncultured Actinomycetes bacterium
ACCGTCCTGATCGGGGGCTACAGCTGGCACGTCTGGCGGACGCTGCGGGACCTCAGGCGGTAAGGACTGGACTGTCGCCGCTGCGCGGCGACCGGCCCCCCAGCCCCTGTCGTCTATGAGGCACGGGCCCCTCCGTCTCGGCTTCGCCGAGACACCTCCCCATCGAGTGGGGAGGAGGCCTATTGCCCCTCCATCGCTGCGCGGAAGCGTGGGAGCAGATCGGCGAGAATTCGGGCCGTAAGGCCCCAGACGATGCGGTCGTGCCAGGGGAAGTGCTGGCCGAGCCAGGAGCCGGGCTCGGCCTCGATCCACGCCTCCTCGCGCAGGAGCTCGAGCACGGGAACCTCGATGACGGCGTCGAGCTCCGACTCCTGGTGGACGAAGGCGGGGCGGGGGCCGTCGACCACCGCGACGAAAGGCACGACGGAGAAGTTGCTGACCGCCGCATAGATGGGACTACCCGCCCCCAGGGGTGATAAAGTCCCAGCGACGACGCCGATCTCCTCGGCGCACTCGCGGGCTGCGGCGGTCCAGGCGTCCTCGCCCGGCTTCACGCCTCCGCCCGGAAGTCCAACCTGGCCGGGGTGGTCGGGAGCGTCGTTGCGACGGGCCACGAAGGGCATCCACCACTCGCCGCCCGCTTCGAACAGCGCGGCGACGACGGCGGCGGGGCGCGCCCCGACGCGGAAGGCGCCCCAGGCATTCATCGGGTTGAGGTACTCCCGCAGGGCTTCGGGGAACGGCCGGCGGGCGGGGTTGGCAGATGCTGTCACTTGGGTAAGGTAGGAGAAAGGATGATCGACGAGACCAACCTGACGATTGAGCAGTTGAAAGACCAGATCCAGCGTGAGAACAGCCGCCGGTACGCGTTCCAGCGCATGCTGCGCGCGACGGACAAGGTGCTTTGGCGGTTGGAGGAGCTGAACCGCGACGGAGTCAAGACCCTGAATTCCGCGCAGCGACAGGACGTCCGCGAGACCATCGCGGAGCTGCCCCAGGAGTGCCTCGATATCTTTCGAGACAGCGAGCGGGTGCAGGAGGTCCTGGACTCCGTCTTCGACATGCAGGAGTGCCTGTTCCGGACGCGGTTCCCCGAGTACGGATTCGATGAGGAGGACGAGCGGCAGGCGGTATAGACCGCCCTCCCTTCGTCTCTCTGGCTGCCTGGGGGTGCGCTAACCGCCCAGGTAGACCAGAAGTAGGTCGGTTCCGTAGGCTGCGAGCAGCCCTAGAAGCACGCCCCACGCGAACAGCTTGGGCGGTGCCAGGCGGCGCCCGACCGCGAAGAGCTCGTTGAGCACGTAGATCAGCGCGCCCGCGGCCAGGGCCAGGAAGAGCACATACACGGGCTGAGCGGTGACCACGTAGCCGAGCAGAGTGCCCAGGAACGTCGGCCCGCCGCCGATCAGGCCGGCCATCGCGATGAAACCCCACGAGACCGGCCGCGCGGTGGTCGCCATGGGAGCCGCGATTCCGAAGCCTTCCGTGATGTTGTGGAGCGCGAACCCGATCACGAGAACGCCGGCGAAGGCGATCGCCCCGCTTGCGGCCGACTGGCCGATGGCGAGTCCCTCGGAGAAGTTGTGGAGGCCGAGGCCGGTGGCAATCGAGAGAGCGATCGCCTGGGGCGGTACCGCGCCGGCGGGGTTGGCGGCTTCCCGAAGCTTGAGCCGGCCCATCACCATGCCGTTGAAATAGGTCAGAAACAGGAGCCCGGCGCCCACCCCGCCAGCGAATATCGCGATCAGGACGGCGAAGGATCCGAAGCCCTGCTTGCCGGCCGACTTGATCGCCTCCTCGACGGGAGCGCCCGCGTGGCTCAGGATGTCCCAGAGGAGGAAGACGAGAATCCCGGTGGCGAGGGCATTGAGAAAGCCCTGCATCGACCGCGAAAGCCCTTTCAGGCGCGCGACCGGCAGTCCGATGAATATCGTGAATCCTGCGATGGCGCCCATCAGTGCCGCAGTACCCTGGGTCATCAATCCTCATATTAGAGATTGCGAACCGTGGAATTAGCGGGCACTAACACAGCCTCGGATACTCGGCGCCCTCTCTCGGAGGTGGTCAGCCGCTATCTGGAGGCCATCTACTACATCGCGCACGAGGGTGAGGAGGTGCGCAGCGCCCGGCTGGCCAGCTGGCTGGGTGTCAGCCGGCCCACCGTAACCGTCGCTCTCCGCCGGATGACGCGCGACGGGCTCGTGCGTATGAACGGATCGCGGGGGATCTCGCTGACCCCGGCCGGAGAGAGCGCGGCGGCCGGGATCGTGCGCCGGCACAGGATCGTCGAGCGGTGGCTGACGGACGCCCTCGGGCTGGACTGGGTGCAGGCCGACGAGGAGGCGGCGCGGCTAGAGCATGCCGTGTCAGAGGTGGTCGAAGGGCGGCTCTACGAGGCGATCGGCCGGCCGCAGACCTGTCCGCATGGGAACCCGATTCCCGGCCACTCGGAGGTGGCCGCGGGGGAGGAGCGCCTGTCTGTTCAGGTCGACGGGTCACGGGTGCGAGTGACCCGGATAAGCGAGGTGGCCGAGCGCGAGGCGCCGCCGCTGCTTGGGTACCTGCTCCAGCGGCGGATCACCCCCGGCCGCGTGCTCGAGGTGCGAGAGCTGGACGTGGTCGGCCGGGCGGTCCGGGTCTGGGACGGCGAGCGCGAGGTGACCCTGAGCGAGGACATCGCCTCCAAAGTGTGGGTTGTCCCTGGCTCACAACCTGCAGACGCACTCCGCGGGCCTAACTGATCGGGCTCCCGAGCTCAGCTTCTTCGTCGGGTCGGAGCAGCCGGAGCGTGCCGTCAGGCTCGGTCGCAGCCAGCACGAGGACCTCCGAGTCGACGCCCGCGATGCGGCGCGGCGGAAAGTTGACCACGCAGACGACCTGCCGGCCGGGCAGGTCTGAGAGCTCGTAATCGGTCTTCAGCGCCGCGACCGACCGGCGCCGGCCGAGCGAGCCGAAGTCGATCAGAAGGCGGTAGCTGGGCTTGCGGGCTTTGGCAAAGTCCTCGGCTTCGACGATCCGGCCGACTCGCAGGTCGAGCTGCTGAAAGTCCTCGATGCTGGCCATCCGCGCGGATGCTAGCCTCGCACCGACGTGAACGTACTCGAGGTGATCGGGCGCAAGCGCGACGGCGAGGAGCACTCGCCGCAGGAGATCCGATTCCTGATCGACGGCTACCTCGGCGGGGCGATCCCGGATTACCAGATGGCTGCCTGGCTCATGGCCGTCTGCACGCGCGGGATGACCCGAGCTGAGACACTCGAGCTGACCCGCGCGCTGGTGGCGAGTGGCGAGAAGCTCGACCTCTCATCGATACCGGGCGTGAAGGTCGACAAGCACTCAACCGGCGGCGTCGGGGACAAGGTGACCCTGATCGCTGCCCCCCTGGCGGCCGCTTGCGGCGTTCATGTGCCCAAGCTGTCGGGGCGCGCGCTCGCGCATACGGGAGGCACGCTGGACAAGCTGGAGTCGGTTCCTGGCCTGACGGTCGACCTCGCGCCCGACCGCTTCATCAATCAGGTCACGGAGATCGGGCTGGCGGTGGCCGCGCAGTCGCCGCGATTAGTGCCTGCCGACAAGGTGCTCTACGCGCTGCGGGACGTGACGGCGACGGTGCCCTCGGTGCCCTTGATCGCCTCGAGTGTGATGTCCAAGAAGCTGGCGGCGGGGGGCAATGCGATCGTTCTCGACGTCAAGTACGGTCGCGGAGCCTTCATGCCCGACCTCGACATGGCCATCTTCCTGGCTTCCGAGATGGTGCAGATCGGCGAAGGCGACGGGAACCGCACGGTGGCGCTGGTGACGGCGATGGACAACCCGCTCGGCCGCTCGATCGGGAACGCGCTCGAGGTCAGCGAGGCTATGCACGCGCTGGCCGGGAACGGCGACGCTGAGCTCATCGAGGTTTCGGTGGCGGTCGCGCGGGAGATGTGCCGGCTGGCCGGGGTGGATCGGGACCCGCTGGCCGCCCTACAAGACGGCTCTGGCCGGCGCCGCTTCGACGCGATGCTGACGGCGCAGGGCGGGCGCCTGGCCGAAGGACTGCCGGTGGCTCCCGTCCAGGCGGCGCTGGCGGCGCCGGCGACGGGCTGGGTGGAGGCGATCGACGCGCTCGAGGTCGGCCTGGCCTGCGTCGAGCTGGGCGCCGGGCGTTTGCGCAAGGACGACCGGATCGATCCGGCCGCCGGCATCGTCATCGACGCGCCGGTCGGCGCCTGGGTCGCACAGGGTGACCCGCTGGCGACCATCCACGTGAGCGACCGCAACCGGGCGGTTGCGGCGTCCCCGCGACTCGCCGCCGCCTGGCGGATCGTCGACCACGAGGTCACGCGGCCGCCGCACGTGCGCGCACGGGTGGATCGCGATGGCGTCCAGATGGTCGCCTAGCAGGCTGCTCAAGCGGGCTCCGGATAGACTTTGCGGCCAGTGCCTGAGGAGCGGAAGTACCACGTCGGCCTCGCCGAGGGCGAGGTCGGGCAGTACGTTCTCATTCCAGGCGACCCCTTTCGGACGGCTCTCATCGCCCCCTACCTGGAGGGCGCGGAGGAGAAGGCGTTCTCCCGCGAGTACCGGACGTTCACAGGGACGGTGGACGGCGTACCGGTTTCCTCGACCTCGAGCGGGATCGGCGGTCCATCGGCGGCGATCGCGGTCGAGGAGCTCAGCGAGCTGGGCACTCACACCTTCCTGCGGGTCGGAACCTGCGGCGCCGCCCAGCCGGGGATCAAGATGGGCGACCTCGTGATCGCAACCGGCGCGGTCCGGACCGAGGGCACGCCCGACGCTTATGTTCCGAAGTCCTACCCCGCAATCGCCCACCCGCACGTGGTCCAGGCCGCGGTCGAGGCCGCGGAGGCGGCCGGAGCGCCCTATCACCTCGGGATCATCCGTTCGGTGGACGCGCTCTACTCAGACCTCGTCCCCGGCCGCATGCCGCGCCGGGAAGAACTTGAACTCGAGCTCGAGGTCTGGAGGCGCGCCGGCGTGGTGGCCAACGACATGGAGTCGAGCACGATCATGATCGTGTCCTCGCTGCGCGGGCTGCGCGCGGGCGTGATCCTTCTCTGCGTGGACGAGCTCGGTGCCGGCGAGATCCATCACCTCGACCCCTCCTACATGGACCGGATGCTGCGGGTCGCCGTCGACGCTGTTCGGAGGCTGGTGAGAAGAGATGCCACTGCAGGTAAGTGATCACCCCCTCGTCGCCGACTGCCTGGCCGGGCTTCGGGACCGCTCGACCGAACCCGACGAGTTTCGCTCGCTCTCCAACAAGCTCATCACGCTCCTGCTCTACGAGGCGACGCGGAGCCTGCCCACGCGGCAGGCGGTGGTGACGACGCCTCTTCGCGAAGCCGCCGCCACCCTGATCGGTGAGGAGGTGGTGGCGATACCGGTGCTGCGGGCAGGCCTCGGGCTGCTCGGTCCGGTGCTCGGCCTGCTGCCCAAGGTGAGCGTCGGCTACGTCGGCCTCGAGCGCGACGAGGAGACCGCGGTGGCGCGGATCTACTACCAAAAGCTGCCCCGGCTGGAGGGCAAGATCCCGCTCCTGCTCGATCCGATGCTGGCCACCGGCGGCTCGGCCGCCCAGGCGCTCGACCTCATCAAGGCGGCCGGCGGCCGCAACCCGCGCATGATCTGCGTCGTGGCGGCGCCGGAGGGCGTGAAGACGATCGAGTCGCGGCACCCAGAGGTCATGATCTTCACCGCCGCCCTCGATGAGGGGCTGAACGACCGGGCGTACATCGTCCCCGGCCTCGGCGATTACGGAGACCGCCTGTTCGGGACCGTGGCGTGAACCGGGTCGATCAGCTGCGGCAGCGGATGCGGGCAGCCCGCGCCCGGTTGGATCGGATCCCGGCTACCGGGCCTGGCGAACTGGGCGCTCCCGACCCCGCCTCCGGCGAGCGCTGGCACCGCGGCAACGTGCTCGGGCACGTGGCCGAGATGATCGGGTTCTGGACCGAGCAGGCGCGGGCCGTCCTCCGCGGTGCCCGGGTGGTTGGTAGAGATGAGTCGGGTATTCACATACGCCGGGAAGGGGTCGACCGGGGATCGCTTGTTGACGAGGCCGAGCTGCGCGCCGAGATCGCGCTCGGGCTCGACCGCCTGGATGCCTTTCTGAGCGAGGTCAAGACCGAGGACCTGGAAAAGCCGATCGCCTACCGTAGCCGGAACGGTGAGTCGGGGGAAACCACCCTCGGCGAGTTCATCGAGACGATCATCGTGCACCACCTGGAGGAGCACCTCGATCAGCTCGAGGAGCTGACGTAGCCGGCGACCTGCGGGCGCGCGTCCTCCGCGACGTAATCGAGCACGTTCCCGGTGACGCGCGCGAAACCGCGGCGCGCCGCCGGGTGATCGGTGAGCTGGCGCGGCTCGAGCGGCCGTTCGACCGCGACTGCGAGGCGACCCACATCACCGGCTCGGCGATCGTGACCGGCCCACGAGGCGTCGTGCTCCACAAACACAAGCTGTTGGGTTTGTGGCTTCAGCCGGGCGGTCACGTCGACCCGGGTGAAGCGCCCTGGGAGGCCGCGCTCCGCGAGGCAGCCGAGGAGACCGGCCTCGACGTGCGTTTCGGCGAGGGCGGCCGGGCGCTCGTCCACGTGGACGTGCACCTGGCCGCCCACGGTCACACCCACCTCGACCTGCGCTATCTGCTGGTCGCCGCCGACGCCGATCCCCGGCCGGCTGCCGGCGAGTCGCAGGAGGTGGCGTGGTTCGGCTGGGAGGATGCGATCGCGGTCGCCGACCCGGGGCTGGTCGGCGCCCTCAGGCGGCTCCGCCCTCGAAGCGGGTGAAACAATTAGCGTGATGCGCCCACCGATGCACCTTTCGGGCGCTCGCTTTTAGCGTGATGCGCCCGCAGATGCACGTATTGGGGGTTAGGCCCAGCGCTGGCGGGCCTCTTCGCCCAGGCCTTCGACGACGCTCGTGAAGGCATGGCGGCGTTCGAGCCGCGCGCCGGGGAAGGTCTCCCGGAGCAGGCGCTCGAAGGCCGGGATCTGGGAGGAGCCGCCGGTCGAGATCACAGCGGCGACATCGGCAGGTTTGGCGCCCGCTCTGTCCACCGCCCGCAGGAGCGCGGCCCGGATCTCCTCCAACTCCGGACGGATGCAGGACTCGAAGTAGCGCCGGGTGACGGCGACGTCGACCTCCAGGCGCGGATACCGCACGCGCGCGGATTCGGCGCTCGAGAGCTGGATCTTGGCTCCCTCGACGGCGCCGTAGAAGCCGAGCGCGTTGCCTTCGAAGAGGATCCGGCGCGCGAGGTCGGCCGCCGGACCGCCGTAGCGCTCGAGCAGCGGCGGCACGCCCGGGTCGGTGAGAAGGAGGCGGACCCCGCTCAGGGAGCGCATCTCATTGAAGAGCCAACTCGGCAGGGAGTCGAGGCCGAGCGCGGGACCCACGCGCTGCTCGAAGAGGACCTGGTCGAGGCGTTCACCGCCCACCGCCACGCCCTCCAGGCTGGCCACGCGGCCGGAAGCGTCAAGGACGGCAGCGTCGAAGGTGCCGCCGCCGAAGTCGGCAGCCAGGGTGACGCCGCCTGTCCCGGCGGAGCCCGCTGAGCGCAGCGCCGCCTCCGGCTCGGGCAGGAAGGCCACCTCCTCGAAGCCGGCAAGGCGAGCCGCCTCGGCCAGCCGCTCGAGCGCGAGCTCGTGATCGGTGGCCAGCCCCTCGCCGGCGAAGACCACGGGATGCCCGAGCACCACGCGCCGGAGCCGGCCGCCGGCCGTGGCCTCGCCGGCGGTGCGGAGGCGGGCGAGGACGACGGCCACCAGGTCCGGCGCGGAGAAGTCGGTGCACCACGAATTGGTCCCGGTGAAGCCGGACTTGGCGAGGTCGTGTTTGACTCCGCTGATCAGGCGCGAATCGTTGCAGCCGCCGTCCCGCCGGAACTGCAGGCACTCGGATACGCCGTAGGGCGCCAGCGAGCAGCTGCCACAGCTGGTCCGCACGTGGCCGGTTGCGAAGAAGCGATCGATCGCCTCGCGTCCGGCGCGGCGCTCGCCCTCCCGGTGCAGGTAGACGATCGAAGGCAGGACGGGAAGCGAGGGCTCGGCGCGCACGACCTCGACCCGGTCGGGCCAGGCGAGCGCGATCGCGCTGTTGCTGGTGCCGAAGTCGATGCCGCAGCCGGCGACCGGGGTCACCCGCGGGAGTCTAGGGGGTTCGATACGCCACGCCTGTTCCGGCGCCCCTTTGCACAACGCCGGGTTCGCTGCTTGTCCTTCGCCATTGATCTCTTAGCATGTCCTCTATGCATTGACATAACGAACGACTGTTCGATAGAATACATGGGTGATCGAGGAGCGCCTCCAGGGCCCGCCCAATCCGACCATCCTGCGTGTCCTGGAAGCCATTCGGGGTATCGAGGGTGTGCGCCCCGACGACGACGCGATCCTCCTTGCCCACGCTCGCCACCAGCTCGACCTCCTGCTCGCCGAGGCCGTCAGCGCCGTGACCGCCGAGGACCTCTACGAGGCCTACTGCACCCCCATACAGTGGCTGCGCTACGAGGGCCAGCTGGCGAGCGGGGTAGCGGCGGCAATGTCTCTGGTCGGCACGGCGATCGACCGGCTACCTAAAGCGGTCGCCGCCCTGCAAGCGGGCGAGATCGGCTTCTCACACCTGGCCCTCCTGGCCGAGGCCCAGGGCCGGCTGGGGGATGACTTCGACGAGGAGCGGCTGCTGAGCGCTGCTCGCACCGAGAGCGTGACCGAGTTCCGCAAGACGGTCGAGCACACCCTCCACGCCTGCAACCCGGCGCGCTTTGCCGCGGAGGAGGCCAACGCGCGCGAGCACCGGCAACTCAAGCTCAGCCCCCTGGAGGACGGCTCGATGTTCCTCAAGGGCTGGCTGGAGCCGGAGGGGGCGTCGGTGGTGCGGGCGGCGCTGGAGCCGCTGGCCCGGCCGGTGGGGGCCGGGGACCACCGGCGCCGTGAGCAGCGGCTGGGCGACGCCCTGGTCGAGTTGGCGGGCCAGGGCGTCAAGACCGAGCTGATCGTGAGCGTGCCCCTGGAAACGATGCTCGCCGTCAAGGGCGCGCCGGCCGCGGAGACGGAGTGGGGCGGCATCGTCTCCTCGGAGGTGGTCCGCCGCCTGCTCTGCGACGCCG
>CAZXGB010000126.1:0-8953 GCA_964640005.1 uncultured Actinomycetes bacterium
GCGGCATGGCCAGCCCCACCGCCTCCGCCCCAAGTGGCACCGCCGGCCCCGGCCGCACCTCAGGCGCCGCCGGTCTGGCCGACGCCATCCGCGCTCCCCGCCTCCGCGCCACCCGCGCCGGCCGCTCCCCAGGTACAGCCATCCGCTCCGCCGATCCAGCCGCCGGCGCCAGCGGCTCCTCCAGTGCAGCCACCGGCTCCGCCCGCGCGGCCGCCGGCGCCCGCGGCGCCGCCGATCCAGCCGCCAACCCCGGCCGCTCCGCAGGTGCAGCCGCCTGCTCCGCCCGTGCAGCCACCCGTGCAGCCACCCGTGCAGTCGCCTGCTCCGCCCGCACCGCCCGCGCCGGCACCCCAGGTTCCGGTCGCGGCCCAACCTGCGCCGCCCCCACCGGCTCCGGCGCCGCCGGTCGCGCTCGAGCCGCCGCTACCCGGGCCACCCCCAGCCATGCCGACGCCCCGCCCGAGCCTCCGGCAGCGCATCGCGCAAGGCCTGGCCGAGCAGGCGGAACGCCGGCGCCAGCAGCAGGAGGCCGAGCAGCAGGCGCAGCGCGACGCCGTGCTCGCCAGCATCAAGCAGATGTCGTGGCTGGCGTACGGCGCCCTAATCCTGGACCTCTTCCACCGAGACGGCTACATCACGCTCCTGATGCCCGAGGACAAGCCCTCGGTCGGCGACGTCTGGGCGGAGCGGGGCGAGGACCGGCTCGTCGTGCAGTACCGCCTCCGCGACGAAGCCGTCATCCCGGGGATCTACGTCAACGAGCTGGCGGCGGAGGCCCACGCGCAGGGCGCCACCGCCTCCTGGATGTTCACCGCCGGGACGTTCTCGGAGGAGGCCGTCGCCGCGGCGGCGGCCTACGGGGTGACGCTGGTCGACGGCGACACGCTGAGCGAGCTGGTAATCGAGATCACCGTCAACGACTGGAAGCAGCAGCGGAGCTTGGGCAAGCGCCTGGGCGGCCTCTTCAACCGAGGTCGCAGCGCAGCCTGATCGTGATCAGCGAGTGCGGACCACGAGCGTGCCGCCGATCATGTCGTGCAGACCTTGCTTGCGCGCGGTGAACGCGATCATCAGGAAGCCGATCCCGAGGATCAGCCAGGACAGAATCTTGGACCAGAAGCGGGCGTTGGCGCGGCCCCAGCTGATCCGCCGGCCCTCGAGGTCGGTGACCTTGAGGCCCAGCGCGCGCTTGCCCAGGGTGGCCTGCCAGGGGGACGACTCGAGAAGCGTGTAGTAGAGCCAGGTCAGGGCCACGCTGATCACCTGCAGCGGGAGGACCATCAGGTTCCCGGCGGCATTGGTGTCGACCTGCTGGCCGGAGATGGCCGCGGTGATGCCGATGAAGGCTCCGATGATGAAGGCCGCCACTGTGATCGCTGCGAGCTGAATCAGGTAGTCGAGCAGGTAGGCCGCCAGCCGCCGCCAGAAGCCCGCATAGCCGACGAAAGAGGGTGGCTCGGCGACGCCGTGCGGCTGGTAAGGCGGATAGGGTGGCGAGGGCTGGTGACCAGAAGGCGCGGGCAGGAACTCGGGCGAAGGCTCGACGGGGGCCGGCGGCTCGGCTCCGTACACGGCGCGGGCCGCCAACATTGCCGCGTTAGCGCCCCGGCCGGCATCGAGTGTGGACAGCGCCGCCCGCGCCGCCGCTTGCTGCTGTTCCCGGACCCCGCCCAGCTCACGACGCGCCCAGTCGAACCATTCGGCATACGTGCGGCGCCGGATGTCTGCGTCCGCCACGTCGAGGTGGGCGGCGGTGGTCAGCGACTGCCGGGCCGCCGCGATCGCCTGCTGGCGGTCGCCGCCCGCCTCGACCACCACGGTCGCAGCGGCAGCGGCGCCATGGCAGACCAGGGCGTCGGTCGAGAGGTTGCGCTTGGCCCAGACGTACCAGTCGGCGTAGGTGTCGAAGTCGTTCACCGTATCGCCTCCAGGCCGGCTCGCTGCACGCGCCAGCGCTCCTGGGCCGCATCCACCGGGGTCTCCTCGAAGCGGAGCGAATCGCCGGGCAGCAGCTGGGCCGCCAGCGGCAGGTCGACCCGGGCGACCGCCGCCACTACCGGATAGCCGCCGGCTGTCTGATGGTCGGCCATGAGCAGGATCGGCTGACCGGACGCCGGCACCTGAACGCAGCCAAACGTGAGCCCGAATGAGATCATCTCCGGTCCTTTCACCTCCAGTGTCTCGCCCTCGAGCCGGAAGCCCATCCGGTCAGCCTCCTGGCTGACGCTCCACTGGGCGCCGAAGAAGGCTCGTCTGGACGCCGGAGAGAGATGGCCGACATGGGGCCCGGGAACAGCCGCGACGACGGGAGAGCCGGAGTACGGCGGCCGGCTGTGCTCCGGAAGGCGCCGGCGGGCGACGGCCGGCCGAGTGGGCTCAGCGGCCAGCGCTAACGTGTCGCCGGCTTTGAGTGGACGTCCCTGGACGCCACCGCGGGCGATCAGCCGGTAGGTGGCGACCGAGCCCAGCCAGCGGTCGCCGGCGATTCCGCCCGCCACCGCGAGGTAGCAGCGAGCGCCGCTCCGGCGGCCCCCGAAAGTCAGGCGGTCGCCCTCCGCCATCCAGAAGCTGGTCCACATCGGCGCCTCCTCGCCGTTGAGGCGTGGGTCGAGGTCGGCGCCAGTCACCGCGACCAGGCAGCCGGCGAGCGCGACCAGGGCCGGTCCCACGAGCGTGCACTCGAGGGCGCCTGCGCCTTCCGGGTTGTTGACCAGGAGGTTGGCGGCGCAGATGGCGAAGCGGTCCATGGCTCCCCCCGGCGGAACGCCGGCCAGCCGGCGTCCGGGACGGCCGAGGTCCTGCACCGTCGTCTGCACTCCGGGGTTCTCGACCAGGAAGGCGTGGTTCTCGCCGGTCACCGGGCCTCGAAGAACTTGACGCGGTCGCCGGTGCGCAGCAGCAGCGGCGGATCGGAATCGGGCAGGAACATCGGGACCTCGGTGCGGCCGAGCAGGTGCCAGCCGCCGGGGGTGGGGAGCGGGTAGACGCCGGTCTGGGCGCCCGCGATCGCGACCGAACCCGCGGGCACCAGCGTCCGGGGGACGCTGCGCCGGGGCAGGCGCAGCTTCTCGGGAAGCGGCCCCAGGTAGGCCCAGCCGGGCACGAACCCGATCATGAAGACCCGGTAGGTCGGTTCCGTATGGAGACGGATCAGCTCAGGGATCGGGACGCCGATCCGCTCGGCGGTCTCCTGAAGGTCGGGCCCATCGTAGAAAACCGGGATCCGGTGCAGCCGGCCAGGGGTCTTCGGCCCGGCGCGCTGGCGTACGAGGTTGCGCGTGCTCGTCACCAGCTGATCGAAGGTCACCTGCTCGGGGTCGTAATGGAGAGTGACGGAGGCGTAGCCGGGAACCGCTTCGCGAACGCCGCGCCGCTTGCGGAGAGCCGCGGCGAGCCCGATGGCGCGCGTGTTGAGGGCGGTGTCGATGCGGCTCCCGAGCTCGACCAGCGCCGCCGCGTCGCCCAGCGCGTGCACCTTGAGCGCGGGGGCGCGGAGCTTAGCGGGTCGCTGAGCGGCCGCCTTGACGGGTGCTGGGCGCGAGGACTGAGGTGGCATGCGCAGTGACAAGCATCGCGTAGACGGCGGCCGGGATGACGCCGACGCAAAGCACGGCGGCGCCCAGCGATCACTCGAGCTCCCCAAGCATGTAGAGGGTGCCGCAGACGATTACGGTGCCACCGGCACCGGCGGCCTCCCGGGCGGCGTTCAGCGCGTCCGCGGGCGCCTCCACAATCGAGGCGCCGGCCTCTCCCCACAGCTCCAGCAGCCGGCTGGGATCGGCGCTCCTCTGGGCACCGGAGGCGGCCCGCGTGAAGAAGACGGCTCCGGGCTGGAGGCGGCGCAGCTCGCCGAGCATCTTCGGCAGGTCTTTGTCCCGCATCGCCGCGAAGACCACCACCGGCGGCCGCTCGAGCAGGGGCTTCAGCGTCCCCACGAGGGCCGCCAGTCCGGCCGGGTTGTGGGCACCGTCGAGGACCACCCTGGGTGTTCCCGGCAGCACCTCGACGCGGCCCGGCCAGCGCGTCGCCGCAACGCCCGCCCGCACGGCTTCGGGCGTGGCGTCCCCGAGCGCCTCGGCCGCGGCCACGGCGAGTGCGGCGTTTGTGGGCTGAAAGCTGCCGACGAGCGGGATGTGGAGGCCCCGATGCTCGAATCCCGGGCCACAGACATCGGCTTCGCTGCCGTCCCAGCCCAGAGAGCGGGCGCTTACGAGCAGCTCGTCGCCCAACCGCCACAGCCGCGCGCCGACCGCGTCGCAGCGGGAGCGGATGACGCTCAGGGCCGGCTCCTGGGCGGCAGTCAGCGCCAGGTTGCCGCCTTTGATGATCGCCGCCTTCTCGCCGGCGATCTCCTCGACCGTGTCGCCCAGCCAGCGCGTGTGGTCGAGGGAGACGTTGGTCACGATGGCGACGCCGAGGTCGAGAACGTTGGTCGCGTCCAGGCGTCCCCCCATGCCGACCTCGATCACGAGACGGTCGCTGCGCGGTCCCAGCCAGGCGAGGGCGATCGCCGTCAGCAGCTCGAACTCGGTCGGCTCGCCGTGGGCGGCGGCCACCCGCTCCGCGGCCGGCCGCGCCGCCTCCACCGCGGCCGCGAACTCGGCCTCGCTGATCGGCACGCCCGAAAGCTGGATGCGCTCGGTGTACGACTTGAGGTGCGGGCTCGGCATGGTGCCGGTGGTCAGACCGGCCGCCTCCAGGATCGAGGCCAGAAATGCGCAGGTCGAGCCCTTGCCATTGGTGCCTCCGACGAGCGCCCCCCGCCGGCCCAGCTGAGGATTCCCGACCTCCTCGAGCAGGGCCTGGGTTCTCGCCAGTCCGAGCTTGACCCCGAATCGGCCGAGCCCCGTCAGCCAGGCCACGGCCTCCTGATACGTCAAACGGTTCGCAGTTCCTCGGCCTTCAGCGTGTTGGCCATCAGCATGGCGCGCGTCATCAGCCCCACGCCGCCGGGCACCGGTGTCAGCCAGCCCGCGACCTCGGCCACCCCCGGGTCGACGTCGCCCTGGAGCTTGCCGTCCACGGGGGTGATCCCGACGTCGACGACGGCGGCGCCGGGCTTGACCATTTCAGCGGTCACGAGGCGAGGGCGGCCAATGGCAACCACCAGCACGTCGGCTCGCCGGCACTCCGCGCCCAGGTCGCTCGTACGGCTGTGGCAGATGGTGACGGTGGCGTTGCGCTCGAGGAGCATCAGAGCGACGGGCTTGCCCACGATGTTGCTCCGGCCGACGACGACCGCATTCTTGCCACTCAGCTCGATACCCGCCTCATCCAGCATGCGGATCACGCCGGCCGGCGTCGCGGGGCGGAGGCCGGGCTGGCCGAGGAGGAGCCGGCCGACGCTGAAGGGATGGAACCCGTCGACGTCTTTTGCCGGGTCGATGGCCTCCACGCAGGCGGCGACGTCAACCTGCTTCGGCAGCGGCTGCTGCACCAGCACCCCGGTGACGCGAGGATCCGCGTTGAGGCTGGCGATCAGACCGAGCACCTCCTCGGTCGTGGCCGTCTCCGGAAGCCGGTGGTCAGACGACTCGATCCCGACGAACTCCGCATCGCGCCGCTTGCCGCGGACATAAGTCTCCGAGGCGGGGTCATGGCCGACCAGGACCACCGCCAGGTGCGGCCGCGGCCGCCCGGCGTCCACCAGCCGCTCGACGCCGGCGCGCACTTCTGCGAGCACCTTGTCGGCGATCGGCCGGCCGCTCAACACCACCGCGGTCATGGCAGGCCCAGCTCCTTGCGGACGGCTGCCTCAGCCGCCCGGGCAACCGCTCGCGCATCGACTCCCGCCTCCCGTCCGAGCCGAGTGCAGTCGTCCTGCTCCGCGGCCACGTCGACGGCCGTGCCGCCGAGCTCCTTGACCTTGACGCGGACGTCGCCCCAGGGAGTGGCCGCGGTGCGGAAGCTGCGGCCGGCCAGCCACCGTTCGGCCCGGCGCACGCGCACGCCAAGGGCGGTGGTTTGACGCAGCAGTGACTCCGCCACCTGCTGCGTCATGGAGGCATCGCAGAGGACGGTCACGCGATGTCCGGCGCGTCCCTTCTTCATCACTATCGGGGCCACCGAGACGTCCAGCGCTCCCGCCGCGAGCAGGCCGTCGAGGACCGCCGCCAGCTGCGCCGGGGGCATGTCGTCGAGGTGGGTCTCGACCTCGGAGACCGTGGCGGCCTCCGGTACCGCTTCCCCGATCCAGACGCCGAGCGCGTTGGCCGGCGCCTCCCGCGTCCCGATCCCGTAGCCGACCCGATCGACCCGCATCGCCGGTCGCTCGAAGCGGGCGGCGGCGGCCAGGATGGCGGCGCCGGTCGGGGTCACCAGCTCGACGTCGCGAGGGTCTGGCTCGAGCACCGCTCCCGAGCCGGCGAGCACGCGCATCACGGCCGGGCCGGGGAGCGGGAGCTCGGCTGAGAGCCAGCCGCGCGGAGCCGGCAGCGGGCTCGCGTGGACCGCTCCCACGCCCAGCGAATCGAGCAGCCAGAAGACCCCGACCAGGTCGACCAGCGTATCGGCGCCGCCAAGCTCGTGCAGGTGCACGTCGGCGGCGGGAAGCCCGTGGACCACCGACTCCGCATCGCCCAGGCGCCGCGCCGCGGCCAGCGAGCGCGCCTTGACCACTGCCGGTAGGTCGGCATTTTCGATCGTCGCCAGCAGCTGGGGCAGCCGGCGCGCCGGCCCCTCGACGGTCTCCACGAGCACGCGCGTGCCCCCCAGGTGCCCGCGCTGTTCATGCCGGGCGCTGATCTCGACCTCGGCCGCCAGCCCGAGCGCCTCCACCGCCGCCTCGACCACCGCCAGGTCGCCGCCGGCGTCGACCAGTGCGCCCAGCGCCATGTCGCCGGAGATCCCGCTGAAGCAGTCGAAATAAGCAAGAGTCATCGGCGGCCGCGCACCAGCTCGACGCCGAAGGATCGGAACTCGCCCTCGAGCGGCGGTTTCTTGTACACGCGCACCGTCGCGCGTTCCACACGTTCGAGGCTGAGCATGCGCTCTGCGATCCTCTCTGCGACCGTCTCCAGGAGGTGGTAGGCCTCGCCCTCGACGACCTCTCGCACCAGCTCGTACGCGTGCGCGTAGTTGACCGTGTCCGCGAGCCGGTCGCTCCGGCCCGCAGTGCTCAGGTCGCCCGCGAGCTCGACGTCAACCGTGAAGCGCGCTCCCAGCTCGCGCTCGGCGGGGAAGACCCCGTGCCGCCCGAAGAACGTCATGCCCTCCATCAAGATGCGGTCCACTCGCTGGCGATTATCCGTGAGTGATGGCCTGGCACGGCCCCTCCCCGCGTGGCGGGGAGGGGATCAGGGGAGGGGGCCGGCAGGCGCGCGGTTGCCGGCCACTTCGCTATAGGCGCTGCCTGGGGGTGGCCAGGAGGTCGTGGAAGAGGGAGCCCGCCACCGAGCTTGCGATGCCGATGCCGATCCCGGCCACGACATAACCGGCCCAGCCGAACAGCTCGCGCGCCAGCATCTCGTAGCCGAGCATCAGCAGCACAGCCGCCACCACCAACCAGATCAGCCTGCTCACTTCAATGCCTCTTTGAGCGTGCCGGACGGGGTCCAGGGAGGTAGGCTGCGCGTATGGAGCGCGAAGCGCTCTTGTCCGACTTCGAAGAGGCCCGGTCGGAGTTTGTGGCCGCGATGGCCGCCGTACCCGACGACGCTCTGCCCTACCTCCGATCTGGAGATGACTACGCGCTCGGCGGTCTCGCCGCCCACGTCGAGGCGGTGATCCGCCGGTACACCGCAGTGCTCTCGCAAGCCGACGCCGCGGGATGGGTGGAGATCACGGCCCAGGACCCCCCAGGAATGGACGTTCTCAACCAACAGACTCGGACGGGTGCCTGGCCCGGCGGCTGCGCCTCCGCGCTGGCGGGGGTGGCGGCCGCGCACGACTCGCTGCTCCACCAGCTCCAATCGATCCCCGACTGGGAGCGCCGGGCGCCAGTCGTCTACGCGGAGGGCGAGCCCTACCCGACCGGCGCGGTCGAGGTGATCGGCTGGCTGCGCGACCACTATCGAGAGCATGTCCCGCAGGTGCAGGAACTGCTCGAGGAGTGGCGCGTCGCGGAAGGCCGCCCCGCCGCCGGCTAGCCGCGTGATGCCGAGCCGCCGGGACCGCTGCCGGCGGGAACGATCGTGATCGCGTTCGCAGTCACGGTCCCATCGCTTCCGCGCTGACCCGCAACCGTCACCGTGGCGCCCGTGCTCAGGTCGGACTTCGCCCCCTGGACCGACTTGGTCACGGTCGTGTTGGGCTGCAGCTGCACCTTGATCTGATTGCCCTGGGCGTCCTGCACCGTCAGCGTGTCGCCGTTGATCGCAGTGATCTGGCCGAACGTGCCCCGCCCGCCGAAGCCGCCGCCACCATTTCCGCCACCGCCGAACCCGGTCCCGGTTCCGCCGGCGTTTCCGGTGCCCGGGGTTGAGCCGCCGCGGCCGGCCGCGGTGCCGTTGCCCGCCAACCCGGCGGCGGTGCCGGCGCCGGTCAGGGTTGGCGTCGCCGGCAGCTTGGCGGCCTCGTACTTGGCCCCACCGTAAAAGCCACCCAAGCCGAAGATCAGCAGGCCCAGGGCGATGGTCAGGTTGCGCATGTCACTCGTACCTCAGTGCTTCGATTGGATGGAGCGTGGCCGCCCGGTTGGCGGGGTAGATGCCGAAGAAGAGGCCGATTCCGACCGACACGCCGAAGGCGAGCAGCACGGACGGCCAGGACACGATCGGCGGGGGCAGCGAGGCCAGCGAGCCGATCTTGATGTTGCCGACCTGGGCCGAGATCAGCCAGCCGATGGCGATCCCCAGCAAGCCGCCGAGGCCAGAGAGGAACATCGACTCGATCAGGAACTGGAGCAGGATGTCCTGGCGGCGGGCCCCGATCGCCTTGCGGATGCCGATCTCACGCGTCCGCTCGGTGACCGTCACCAGCATGATGTTCATGATCCCGATGCCGCCGACGACCA
>CAZXGB010000127.1:0-4228 GCA_964640005.1 uncultured Actinomycetes bacterium
CGATCGTCGCGGGCGATCCGCTTGCCGTTGGTGTTGAGCATCACGTGCTCGATGCCGCGCTGCTTGGCGGCGCGCAGCATGGGGACGATCTGCGGGTGGATGCTCGGCTCACCGCCCGAAAACTGCACCACCTGGGGGCTGCCCTCGGTCTCCAGGAGGTGGTCGAGGATCTCCTCGACCTCCTGGAGGGTCAGGTTGAAGCCTGGGCCCGCGCTGGCGAAGCAGAGCGGGCACTCCATGTTGCAGGCGCTGTTGACCTCGATGATCCCCAGACAGACGTGCTGCTGGTGCTCGGGACAGAGTCCGCAGTCATAGGGACAGCCATGGCGGACTTCGCTGCTCAAGGCGAGCGGGATGGTGCCGGGCTTGTTGTAGCGGGCGTTCCGGACGTAGGCGTCAGCGTCGGAGTACACCAGCGCCTCAAAGTGCCCGTGTTCCGGGCAGCGCTTGCGCATGTAGACCCTGCCCTCGCGGAGCAGGATATGCGCGTCGATCGACCGCCGGCAGGTGGGGCAGATGCTCCGCGTCAGCTCGAAGAAGACGTAGTCGGCGTCGTGCTTGGCGGCGGATCGGATGGGGCTCAGCTCCTGCACACCACAAGGGGAACACCGAGCGGCGGGGTCGATTCCGTGACGCGCGTCACGATCCAAAGCTCAGCGGCGCAGTAGGCGGGCAACCGCTCCGCGCAGCCCGCCTCGGGCCTTCTGCATCGCGAACCCGGACGCCAGCTGCTGGATGGCCAGCCCGAACGTGGGGTACACGTGGATGGTCCGGGCGAGCTGCTCGAGACTCAGATCAGCCGTGAGCGCGACCGAGAGCTCGTTGGCGACCTCCGCGGCTTCAGGAGCGACCACGGTGGCGCCGAGGAGACGGCCCGAGCCGTTCACGATGAGTTTCAGGAAGCCGTCCGTGTCGCCCCGCGTCTGAGCGCGGTCGACGCGCTCCAGCGGCAGCCGGAGCACCTGCGAGCGAAGTCCACGGGCACGGACCTCGCCCTCGGTCAGCCCGACCTGGGCAACTTCAGGATCGGTGAAGACAGCCCAGGGCACCGTCTCGCCGACGCCCCGGTCCGAGCCTGGGAAGAGGGCGTTCCGAGCGGCGACGTAGCCCTGCCAGCCAGCGTAATGGGTGAACTGGAAGGAGCCGGTCACGTCGCCCGCGGCGTAGATGTGCTGGCGCGTCGTCCTCAGGTGATCATCGACCTTGATGCCGCGCCGGTCGTACTCGACGCCCGCCCGCCCGAGGTCGAGCCCGTCGAGCTCGGGAGCCCGGCCGCTGGCGACGAGGAGCAGGTCCCCGACGAAGCTCGCCACCCGTGTCCGAAGGCTGATCTCGTCAGCCTCGGCGGACACCTCCTGGACTTCGGCTCCGGTCTCGACCCGCATTCCTTCGGCGACCAACCGCCGCGTGAGGATCTCCGCGGCCTCGGGATCCGCGGCGGCCAGCAACCGTTCCTCCTTCTCGAGCAGGGTGACCTGCGATCCGAGGCGCAGGAAAGCCTGCGCCAGCTCAACGCCGACCGGGCCGCCGCCGAGGACGATCAGGCGCTGCGGCAGTCGCTCCAGGTCGAAGACCTGTTCATAGGTGATGTGGGGCACGGCCTCCAGGCCCGGGATTGGCGGCAGCTGCGGGACGGCGCCGGTGCAGACGATGAAGTGCCGGCCCTGCACGCGGAGGCCGTCCACGTCGAGCGTCCCCGCGTCGCGGAAGCGGGCCGGGCCACGCAACACCTCTATGCCGCGCGCGGTCAGCTTCTCCGGCGTCTCGAAGGAGTAGACGCGCTCCACCTTCTCGCGCACGCGCGCGACGACCTTCGCGAAGTCAACGTCGACGCCCTCGGCGCGAAGGCGACGTGCGAGGGAGGCCTCGTGGAGGAGGGCCTTGCTCGGCACGCAGCCGGTCCAGGTGCAGTCGCCGCCGATCCTGCCCTTCTCGACCAACAGTACGCTGGCCCCAAAACGCGCCCCGAAGTCCGCAGCGACGAGCCCGGCCGAGCCCGCCCCTATGACGACGAGGTCGTGGCGGTCAGCCGTCTCGGGCACTCAGGCATGGACTCTCGGTGCCGCCGTTCGAAGCCACCTCCTCCGCGTTGGCCGTGCGCCGCAGTCGATCGGCGTCGAGGACCACGATGCGACGGCCGCGCATCCTGATCAAGCCTCGCGCCCGCCAAGTGCTGAGCGCGCGCGATACCGACTCTCGCGTGGATCCGATCAGCTTGGCCAGCTCCTCCTGGCTGTTCGAGGGCAGCAGCCAGCCACCCTCGGCGGCGTAGCCGTTCGGCATCTCGTCGAGGAAGAGGGCGGCCAGACGCTGGGAGACCTGCTGCGAGGCCATGCTCTCGATGGTCTGCTCCAGCCGGAAGATCTGCTTCGCCATGACCATCACCACGCGCGCCATCAGCAGCGGATGGCGGGCGAGCATGGCCAGGAAGTCCTGCGCTCCCGCCTCACAGATGTAGCTCTCCTCCAGAGCCTCGGCGTGGGTCGCCGTGCCGTCGCTGGCGCCGAGGAAGGCGCCGAGGCCGAAGAGCTGGCCGGGCGTAAGGACGGCGGTCGTGACATCCTGGCCGTCCACGGTCAGGTGGTATAGGCGTACGCGGCCGTGCTTGAGCAGGTAGACGCGGTCGCCGCCGTCGCCGAGCAGCGAATGGTGGGGCGCGCAGGTTCGCATCTTGAGCTCGCGCGAGACCTCCTCGATCTCGGCTTCGTTCATCCCCTCGAAGAGGTTGAGGCGGCGAAGGAACCAGACCTTGTCGGGCATGCCTGAAGCGTGCGCCGAGATTTGCTGCCGTTCCGTGACACGCATCACAGAAGCACTCCCGATCCGCTCACAGACTGGGCCTCAAAGCTCGAACTTCGAGAGCAAAGCTAAGGAGGCAGAACAACAAATGTCACTGCAATCGGAGAGCGGAGGCAAGGTCGCCGCCCGCTGGATACTGCCCGGCCTGATCGCCGGCCTGGTGTTCGCCATGTGGGCGATGGTCGTCGGGATCTTCGCCAGCACCCTCTGGGCGCCCCCGCAGGGGATCGCTCAGTCGGTCGGCATCGGGGCACCGGGGCACAGCTTCCAGATCGTCCCCTTCATCCTCGGTCTGATGGGCCACATGATGAACTCGGTCATCATCGGCGCCGTCTTCATTCTCATCGCTCGCGCGATCAGGCTGCGAGGGGTCGGCGCGGTGATCGGAGGGATGGTGTACGGCCTCATCGTCTACGGCGTCATGTACTGGGTGGTGCTGCGCGGGCTGCTGTCGGCCTGGAGCGCGTCTTTCCTCTCGGCCAACCCTGAGATCTCGTGGGTGGCAGCGCACCTGATGTTCGGCGTGGTTCTGGGCGCGCTCGTCGCCTACGGACCGCTGCGCGATACGCAGCTCGAGGCGGGCCGGCCCGCCGTCGCCGCCTGAACAGCGGCATCACCTCCTGGGCGACCCGGGGCACCCGCCCCGGGCCGTCCTTTCTTTTGCGCCGACGGCCGCCGGTTGTGCGGCCCGCGGATTCGCGGCTCTTCACGGAGGCGCTCCTGCGCGACCTCAAGCGCGGTGGCTACAGGCCCGCCGCATGGGCGGATCTGATCAGCACCTCCGGACGCCGTTCGATCGAGCAAATCGCCGAGCGTCCGCCGGCGGCGGCGCAGACGCTGGCGATCTGGGCAGGGCTCGCCTTGCTCGGCGGAGCCAGGCTGCGGTCATCGGCCGCCTGCCTGCTGGCCCTCACGCATCTCGGCCTCCTCGGCGATCGCCGCTCACTGGGACTGGCGAATGCCATGACGCTGATCCGGGCAGGCCTGCCCGCTCGCGCCTGGGCGGCGCCGCTCGCCCTCGTGCTTGACGCCGCCGACGGCCCTGTCGCACGGGGCCGGGGACCGACCGCTTTCGGCAGCTTCGCCGATCCGCTGGCCGACGTGGCCTTCTGGAGCGCAGTCGCTCTCCGCACTGAGTCCGGCAGCGCGGCCCGGGCGGTGACCGCCCTGCTCTGGACCGCACCCGCCGCGGCGATAGCCGTCGCCTACTTCGCGAAGGGGCAGGCCATCGACTACCCGCGCTGGCTCCTCCACCGCAGGCTTTCAGGCGTGGCCCAGGTGCTGCTCACGGTCGCCCTGCTGAGGCGGTACGCTTCCGGGTCCCGACGACCAGGCCGTAGTTGCTGACCAGAAACGGGACCAGGTAGGTGAGGCCGGCCTTCAGCCAGACCTGGGGACCGAAGCCGTCGCGCAGCACGATGTCGAGCTG
>CAZXGB010000127.1:4328-8866 GCA_964640005.1 uncultured Actinomycetes bacterium
CCGATCAGCTCGTCCTCACCGGGAACGCCGAGCCGCCGGTAGGTCGAGCCCGTGGCGACCAGGGCGGCGTGGGCGCAGACCTGCTGCCCGCCGCTCAAGGCGAGCACGACGTCATCCTCTTCGGCAGCGACCGACTCGACGGAGACGGCCGAGAGCAGCTCGACGCCGTAGCGCTTCGCCTGGGCCACGAAGCGGTCGGCGAGCTCCGCTCCCCCGACGCCATCTGGGAAACCCGGATAGTTGTCGATCCGCTCCGTGACGCCCGCCTGTCCCCCCAGCGCGCTGCGGTCGATCACCACGCAGTCAATGCCTTCACGCGCCGCGTAAATGGCGGCCGCCAGGCCGGCGGGGCCGCCCCCGGCGATGGCAAGGTCGTAGAACCCGCGGCTCGGCTCGAGCTTGAGGCCGAGCTTGCGCGCCAGCTCCTCGTCGGACGGCTCCAGGAGATGGCTTCCGTCCGGGAAGACGATCGTGGGGATCGTCCGGCCGCCGTTCTGCAGCTCCTCGACGAAGCGACGGCTCGCGTTGTCCTCGTCGATGTCGATCCATTCGTAGGGCTGGCGGTGCTCGGCCAGGAACTTCTTCGAGCGTTTGCAGTCCGGGCACCAGGGTGCCCCGTAGACCTTGATTTCGGCCATTTCCTCCACTCCTTTGAGATTCAGATGCGAATGAGGTCGGAGCTGGCGAAGATACAGCCGACCTCGAGCCCGATCGCTCGGTAGACGGCGCGTGGCACCGAGATGTCTGCGAGGTACAGGTCGCCGACCCAGGGCCGCGCCTCTGGCTTCAGCAACCCGGCCTTGGGGAGCGCGAGTGTGACGGTGGCCGCGGCTCGGATCGCCGGCTCAAGCGGCTGGCCGCTGTCCGGATCCAGTCCGGAGGGCAGGTCCAGCGCCAGGATCGGGACTCCGGAGGCGTTGGCGGTCTCGATCAGCTCTGCCGGGCGCCCGGTGGGTGCCCCCTTCAGGCTGTAGCCGAAGACCGCATCGATGATGAGGTCGGCCGCGCCGACCGAGCCCGACGAGCGGACCGGGACGCCCATCCACTCCAGCGAGGCGAGCTGGCGTGCCGCCGCTTCCGCCAGGGCGCCGCGATCGAATGCCAGGACGACTTCGACTTGGGCGCCCCAGATGCTGAGCCGCCTTGCCGCCGCCAGGCCGCCGCCGCCGTTGCCCCCGCGGCCGGCGATTACCCGAACCCGGCGGCCCAGCGCGTCGCCTCCGAGCTGCGCCCTCGCCTGCATCGCCAGGCAGCGCCCGGCGTTCTCCATCATCTGCAGCAGCGAGACGCCCGCTTCGTCGACCATGAGCCGGTCGACCTCACGCATCTGCGCCGCGGTGACAGCGGGTATCGAGCTCAACTGGCGGCGCCGCGCGCCTCGGCCTTCGCGAGCTGGAGGGCGGAGTTGATGAGGCCCATGTGACTGAAGGCCTGGGGGAAGTTGCCGACCTGCTCACCGCTCTCCCGCGCGATCTCCTCGCCCATCAGCCCGACGTCGTTCAGCCGCCCGAGCAGCCGCTCGAAGAGCGCCCGCCCTTTCTCGACCTGTCCGGTGAGGACCAGGTTGTCGACCAGCCAAAAGCTGCAGATGGCGAAGGTCGCCTCTCCACCGGGCAGGCCGTCGTCGGTCTCCAGGTATCGATAGACGAGCCCGTCCTGGGAGAGCTGCCGCTCGACTTCGCGCAAAGTCGCCATCACCCGCTCGTCGTCCGGCGGCAGGAAGCGGATCAGCGGCAGCAGCAGGTTGGAGGCGTCCATCGCGGTGCCGCCGAAGCTCTGGACGAAGGCACCGGTCGCGCGGTCCACCCCCTCGCGTTCCACCCGGTCCCGGATCTCGTCGCGGAGCTTGGCCCAGCGCTCGAGGTCCGCCGGCAGCCCGCAGGCCCTGGCCAGCTTGATCGCACGGTCGACCGCGACCCAGGCCATGACCTTCGAATAGACGAAGTGCTCGGGCCCACAGCGGACCTCCCAGATGCCCTGGTCTGGCTCCTGCCAGTGGTCCTCGACGTGCTCGACCACCCGGACGAGGAAGTCCCAGAAGCCGGGTGTGATCTCGCCGCCGTGACGGTGATAGAGCCAGGCGGTGTCCATCACCTCGCCGTAGATGTCGAGTTGGAACTGTGTCGTGGCTCCGTTGCCGACACGCACCGGCCGCGAGCCTCGGTAGCCCTCGAGCCACTCAAGCCCCATCTCCGGCAGCAGCCGCTCGCCCGCGACCCCGTAAAGCACCTGCAGGTCGCGCGCCCGCCCGGCTACCGTTCGTTCGAGCCAGCCCATGAAGGCGTTGGCCTCGCCGCTGTATCCCAGCGAGAAGAGGGCGTAGAGGGTGAAGCTCGCGTCCCGCAGCCAGGTGTAGCGGTAGTCCCAGTTGCGGACGCCGCCAATGTCCTCGGGGAGCGAGGTGGTGGGCGCGGCGACGATCGCCCCGGTCGGTGAGTTCGTCAGCGCCTTCAGCACCAGCGCGCTGCGCAGGACCTGCTCGCGGTAGGGGCCTCGGTAGGTGCAGCGGTCGGACCACTCGCGCCAGAAGCGGCAGGTGACGTCGACCCGGCGCTCGCATTCCTTGACGTCGATGCGCTGGAGGCGGAGCTCGTGCGGCACGGCGTAGGTGACGATCAGGGTCGCCTCCTCGCCCGCCCGCAATGTCCGGCAGGCGCTGAAGGAGCTGAAGTCCGACTGCTGCAGCGGAAGATCCGTCTGCACGAGCAGCGAGTCCGAGCCGCCGAAGCAGGTCGCCAGGCCGCCTTCGCGGACGGCGAGCTGGGGGATCGTGTAGCCGAAGTCGAAGCGAGGCGAGAACTCGAGGCGGACCTCGACCTCCCCCGCGTCGCACCTCAGCAGGCGGATCAGCTGGTGGTAGGGGTGAACCGCGACCGGGTCGTCGGCCTGGGAGCTCTCCCTGATCGGGAAGAGGTCGGTCAGCGTCAGCACCCCACTGTCGGCCTCGAAGCGGGTCTCCAGCACGTTGGTGCCCGGGAAGTAGCGGCGGCTGGCGCGGTAGGGCTGGGTTGGCGCGATCCGGCAGTGGCCGCCCTTGTCCCAATCCAGCAATCGGGCGAAGACTGGTTTGGCATCGAAGCGGTGGAAGGAGCACCAGTCGATCGAGCCGTCGAGCGATACCAGCGCCGCCGAGTGGCAGTCGCTGATCAGCGCGTACTCGCCGATCGGCGGGTAACGCCTCGGTTCCTGTCGCGCGTCGCTGGTCATCGGGCGACCATCGCCTGCGCCGCCTCGAGCAGGGAGCCGGCGACGATGTCCGGCTCCGGGTAGACGTTCAGATATGAGCCCTCGACCGAGGTGATGAAGGCGGTCCGCAGTCCGGCCCTCGCCGCTCCCGCGATGTCCCAGGCATGTGCCGCCACCATCCAGGTCTCGCCGCCGGATTCCTTCAACGCCAGCTGGTAGGCGGCTGCGTTGGGCTTGGTGACCGAGATGGCGTCGACTGACAGGAAGGCCACGAATCGATCGGCGACCCCCGCGCGCTCCAGCAAGGCCTTGGTCGACGCCGCCGCGCCCATGGTCAGGGCGAGCAGCTGCCAGTTCCGGCTGTGTAGGAGCTCGACCGCCTCCGCGAAGTCCGGCCGGGGATCGAGCTGGGCGAAGGTTCCCAGGACCTCCTTCAGCTCCGGCTCCGTGGGCTCTAGCCCCAACAGCCTGAGCGACCGCGGCAGCTCGCCCGCGAGGACGTCCTTGAGGGGCGCGTACCCTCCTGCGTGCGAGAGGGCGAAGGAGTCACGGAGGGTCTGAGCGAACCAGAGCTCGAGCGCGTGCTCGGGCGCTCCAAGACGCGTGAGCGCCTTTCGCGGCTCATCCAGGGAGAAGCTGGTACCGATGATGTCGAAGACGGCCATCCGCCGCGCCGCTTGAGGCATTCACAATCTCCTTTGGGGACCTGCGATGTCCCCGAATCCAAACAATGCGGGCCACGCCGATCAGCCAACCGTGATCGGCGTCACGAAAGCCCGCGACGGCGGCTCGAATGACGGCGGACAAGCGCTGGTTCCTCCGGCGCCTCAACCTGGTCGACGGCCTCACCCCGGAGGAGGTCGAGCGGATGGCCCAGGCCTTCCGGATGACCAGCCATGCGGCGAAAACCCACCTCGAGGCCGGCAACGGTGGTGTCTTGCTCCTGAAGCAGGGAAAGGTCCGGCTCTACCGGTTGACGCGAGACGGCCGCGAAGCGACCACCGCGGTGGTGAGCCCCGGCCAGCTCTTTGGCACCGGCGCACTCGCCGGCGCGGAGACGAACGCGACCCGGGCCGAGGTGATCGAGGACGCGCTTGTCTGCACCGTCGAACCGTCGCAGCTGCTGCGGCTGATGGCTTCTTCGCCCGCCCTGATGGCAAGGGTGGTGATGTCGATGGCGCGCCAGATTACGGTCCTCGAGGACCGCGTGGAGGAGCTGGGCGTGCAGTCCCTGCCCGCCCGCCTGGCGCGCCTGCTCCTGGAGATCTCCGTGCCCGACGATGGCTCTCTCACCTGCGACTGGTCGCAGGACGAGCTCGCCAGCGCGCTGATCACCAGCCGCGAATCGGTCA
>CAZXGB010000128.1:0-8825 GCA_964640005.1 uncultured Actinomycetes bacterium
GGCAGGTCGCGATGGGACTGGATGTACTTGCGGATGATGGTGCCGATGATGGTCTCGCTCGTCGGCCGGATCACGAGCGGCTGCTCGAGCTCGCTGCTGCCGGCGCGGGTCACCCAGGCGACTTGCGGGTTGAAGCCCTCCACGTGCTCCGCCTCCTTGAGGAAGATGTCCTCGGGGATCAGGAGCGGGAAGTACCAGTTCTGGTGCCCGGACGACTTGATCATGTCGTCGAAGGCGCGCTGGACGTTCTCCCAGATCGCGTAGCCGTAGGGCCGGATGACCATCGTGCCCCGAACAGGCGTGTAGTCGGCCAGCTCCGCCTTGCGCACGACGTCGGTGTACCAACGGTCGAAGTCGACCGACATCCGCGTGATCTCTCTGACGAAGTCCTGCTGTTCTTCCATAACAGTGGGCGTGCTCCCGGTGCGATTCAGGTGAAGTTGGGCGGCTCGGTTGAGCCGCGGGACAGCGCGGAGTTGCCGCTCTAGCTGAGCGGCTCGGTAGGGGCCGGGGCCTCCCCCACTCCGGTACGCGTCGCGCTGCCGGTGTTCACTGCATGCGATTATCGCCGAGAGATGGCGTTTTCCGGCTGGCAAGGAGACTTCGTCGGGTTCTTTCGCGGTTTGGAGATGGACAACTCGAAGTCCTACTTCGAGCGCCACCGCGCGCGGTACGAGCGAGACGTGCGCGGACCGATGGCGGCGCTGGTCGATGAGCTGGAGCCGCTCCTCGGCGCGGGCAAGATTTTCCGGCTCAACCGGGACATCCGTTTCTCAGCCGACAAATCGCCCTACAAGACCAACATCGCCGCCACCGCGGGCCCGCTCTACATCCACCTCGACGCCCGGATGCTCTTCCTGGGCACCGGCAACTACCACCCGGAACGCGAGTGGCTCGCGAGCTTTCGAGAGGCCGTCGCAGGGCCCGCAGGTGAGGAGTTCGCACACATCGTCGAAGCCGCGCGGGTCGCGGGACTCGACTGCGGAGTCGACGGCGCCGCACTCAAGACCGTCCCGAGAGGCTACCCAGCCGACCACCCCCGGATCGACTTCCTCCGCTGGCGCAACGTGGTCGCGGGACGCCAGTTCGAGATCGAACCCTGGATCGCCACGCCGGCGGCCAAAGAGCGCATCCTCGAGACCTGGGAGTGCATGCGGCCCTTCAGCGATTGGCTGATGGCCAACGTGCGCGGGTCGGGTTAGGCCCGGACCCCTCCGTCGCCGCTGCGCGGCGACACCTCCCCGTCGAGCGGGGAGGAGGCCATCGCCGCCACCGCGTCGATCTCGGCCAGGAGCACAGGTAGCAGCTCGTCCTGGGGGACCGTCTTCCAGAGCTTGCCCTTCTTGAAGATCACGCCCTTGCCCCGACCGCCGGTGACACCGATGTCCGCGTGCCGGGCCTCGGCGGGTCCGTTGACGACGCAGCCCATGACCGCGATCGTCACGGGCACCTTGAGCGACGCGATGTGCCGCTCCACCGCCTCGACGGTGGGGTGCATGTCGTACTCCAGCCGCCCGCAGGTTGGACAGGCGATCAAGGAGGCCGACTCGTTCCGGAAGTTGAGCGCCTTGAGGATCTCGTAGCCGACCCGGATCTCCTCGGTCGGATCCTCGGTCGCCAGCGAGACCCGGATCGTGTCTCCGATCCCCTCGGCCAGCAGCACGCCCAGCCCGACGGCGCTCCGAATCGAGCCCGCCTGCACGGGTCCGGATTCCGTGACGCCCAGGTGGATCGGGTACGGGCGCTCCTTGGCGAAGAGCCGGTTCGCCATCACGTTCGTCCAGACGTCGGTCGCCTTGAGCGAGACCTTGATGTGGCCGAACGCGTAATCGAGGTCCTCCAGGATCTTGCAGTGGCCGAGCGCGACCTCCACCATCCGCCGCGCCGTCGCCATCCGGTCGTCGCGGTCGATCGCGTTCGCCTCCCGGCGGCTCTTCCAGACCTCCTCCGGGAGCGAGCCTGCGTTGACCCCGATGCGGAAGGGGATGTCCCGCTCCTTGGCCGCCGCCACCACCTTCCTGACCTTGTCGGCATCCGGGATGTTCCCGGGGTTGAGCCGGAGCCCGTGCACGCCCGCCGCGATCGCCGCCAGGGCCAGGGTGTGGTCGTAGTGGATGTCGGCGATGATCGGCAGGGGCGAGTGCTCGACGATCTCCTTGAGAGCCTCGGCCGCCTCGTGATCGGGGACGGCCGGCCGCACGATCTCGCAGCCCGCCTCCTTTAGGGCAGCGATCTGGTTCAGCGTCGCCCGTACGTCACGGGTGTCGGTCTTGGTCATCGTCTGTACCGCGATCGGCGCGGCGCCACCGACGACCACGTCCCCGACCCGAACCGGAACCGTCTTCCGGCGCTCGGTCAGTCCACCTGCCGCCTGTGCTGTGCTCATCGCATCCCCGGAAACTCGTGGTTCACAAGTCTCTGTATATCGAAGTAGGCAATGAACGCTACCAGCACGAGCAGGGCCACCAGGCCCGCTCGCTGAACCGCCATCTCGCGATCGCGATCGAAAGGCCGGCCCCGCAGCGACTCCAGCAGGACCACGACCATACGTCCCCCGTCGAGCGCGGGCAGCGGGAGCAGATTGGCCAGGCCGAGCGCAACGCTCAGGGCGGCGGCCACGGTGATCCAGTCGGCGATGCCGAGTTGAGCCGACTCGTAGGTGATGGCCGCGATGCCGATCGGCCCCGTCGCGCCCTGCGGTCCGAACACACCCCCCGGGATCTGACCGGTCACAAGCTGCGCGATCCCGCCCACGATGCCTGCCGCGGCCTGGTAGGGAAACTCGACGCCGCCGACCAGGGCGTCGACGGGCGTGCGGATGACCCGGCCCGCCGGTGTCGTGAGCTGAGGCTGGCTGTGTATCCCGATGACGTACCGGTGCAGCGTGGGATCCAGCCTGGGCGTGACGGTCACGTCGCGCTGCGAGCCGCCTGGCGCCTGCACACGCAGCAGCAGAGGCTCTCCGGGTGCCGCTTGCTCGGCCGCTACGATCTGCTCGTTCTTTTGGAGCGGCTTCCCGTCGACGGCGACGATCCGGTCGCCGGGCGCGAGATGCGCCTGCGCGGCGGGACTGCCGGGATCGACGGCCGCGATCTGCGCGGGATAGGGATTGGCGAAGGCTGCGTAGACGCCGGTCATGAGAAAGGCCGCAACCACGAAGTTCACGAATGGGCCGGCAGCCAGGATCAGCAGCCGCTGGTAGGCCGGCTTGCTGTGAAAGCCGTCCGGCTCCTCGTACTCGCCGGGCTCCATCCCGCTCAAGCGGACATAGCCGCCGATCGGGATCGCGCGGAGCGCATACAGCGTCCGGTTGCGAACCCGCGACACGATCCGGGTGCCCATCCCGACCGAGAACTCGATCACCCGCACCCCGAAGAGCTTGGCAAGGGCGAAGTGGCCGCCCTCGTGGGGAGCCACCAAGATCATGAACATGACGACGATGGAGAGCGCGCCGACCAGAACCTGGATCACAGGCGATAACTACCCAAACGCGAGCGGACGTACTCTCTCGCCCAACGATCGGCTTCCAAGATGACCTCCAAAGACGTGCCCCGCTGACCCTCGCGCTCGTAGCTGTCGAGCGCGGACTCGACCCAGGCCAGGATATCGGTGAAGCCGGCCGAGCCGGCCAGGAAGGCCGTGACCGCCTCTTCGTTGGCCGCGTTGAGAACGGCCGGGAAGGGCGGGCCGAGCTCGGCCGCGTGGCGCGCCAGCGAGACCGCCGGGAAGCGCCGGTTGTCGAGCGGGCGCAGCTCGAGGGTGCCCAGACGCTCGTAAGCCGTGGGCGGCACCGCGCCCGGTAGCCGCTGCGGGTAGCTGAGGGCGACCGCGATCGGCAGCCGCATGTCGGGGTTGCTCAACTGCGCTTTGGCCGAGCCGTCGACGAACTCCACGAGGGAATGGATCAGCGACTGCGGGTGAATCACCACGCCGATGCGGTCGAGCGGAATGTGGAAGAGGTGGTGGGCCTCGATCAATTCGAGACCTTTGTTCATCAGGGTGGCCGAGTCGACGGTGACCTTGGGACCCATCGACCAGCGCGGGTGGGCGAGGGCATCGGCGACCCTGACCTTCGACAGATCGAGCGAGGGACGGCTCCAGAAGGGGCCGCCGGATGCCGTCAAGATGAGGCGGCCTATCGACTCCGGCGCCTCGCCCCACAGACACTGCCAGATCGCGCTGTGCTCGGAGTCGACGGGACGGATGGCGTCGCCGTGTGCCAGCTGAGTGACCAGCCCGCCCGCGATCACCATCACTTCCTTGGTGGCCAGCGCGATCTTCTTGTGGGCGCGCAGCGCCGCCAGAGTCGGCCTCAGAGCGCGGGCACCGGGGATTGCCACGAGCACGAGATCGCAGTCCGGGTGGGCGACGATCTCATCCAGCCGGACGTCGAAGTCGGGGTCTTCGGCCGTCAGCGCGAAGCGTGCCGGACGCTCGAGGCGCCGGTGTCCGGTGACGAGCGCGAACGCCTCGAAGCGATCCGGGTAGCGGTCGATGACGTTCAGGGCCTGGAGGCCGATGGAGCCGCTGGCGCCGAGAACGGCCACCCGGATCAACCCAGCAACCCCATGAAGTGCGCGTAAAGGAAGACGACGACTCCCGGGAAGAGCACGGAGTCCACGCGATCGAGCACCCCGCCGTGGCCGGGGATCAGGTTCGAGGAATCCTTGACCCCGGCGACACGCTTCATCTGCGACTCGACCAGGTCGCCCGCTTCGGCGCTCAGGCCGATCAGAAGGCCGAGCGCGACCGCGTGCAGGGGCGAGATCCCGAGGCCGGCCACCGCTCCGACCATCATGACCGGTACGCAGAGCAGGACGCCCGCGACGGCGCCTTCGACTGTTTTATGCGGGCTGATGTCGGCGAAGAAGGGCGTGCGGCCGATCGCGCGCCCGACCAGCAGCGCGGCGGCGTCGCTGACGACCACCGCCAGGATCACGAAGAGCAGCCACGCAAAGCCGCGCCCCCGCGAGTCGGCATAGATCTGCAGGTAGTAGCTGAGAGGTATGCCGATGTACATTGCCCCGGCCAGCCCCATCGCCCACCGTCCCAGGCCGCCCCGCCGCTCGGGCAGGAAGAGGAAGGCCGCCAATCCCCCGACGAGCGCGATCGAGAGGATGAGCTTGACGTCGAGGTTCTGGAAGAGGGTGCCGCTGAAGGCCAGATAGGCGCCGAGCGGAAAGATCAGCCAGCTGGGCGCACGAAAGCCCATCTTGTCCGAGAGCAGGCGAAACTCCCAGAGCGCGAGCCCGCCGACGACGACGACGATCAGGTAGATCCCGGGGCGCTGGAGCAGGAGAAGGCCGATCAGCGCCAGCAGGAGGACGCCGCCACTCAGGATGCGGACCATCAACGGGCTCAGCACCGGCCGCGCGGGATTTGGCTTGGCGTCCACGGTCACGGCAGGACCTGGAGATCGGGCCGTCCACCGAAGCGCCGCACGCGGCCCTGATAGTCGGCGACGGCGATCTCGAGCTGTTCCTTGTCGAAGTCGGGCCAGAGGACGTCGGTGATGTAGAGCTCCGAGTAGGCCGTCTGCCAGAGCAGGAAGTTGCTCATCCGCCGCTCGCCGGCGGTGCGGATCACGAGGTCGGGCTCGGGCAGTTCGGGATGGTAGAGACGCTCCGAGATGGCCCTTTCGTCAATCGATTCCACAGGAATGTGCTCCGCGACCAGGCCGCGGACGGCGTCGACGACTTCGGCCCGGCCGCCGTAGTTCAGGCACACATTGAGAACGCCCTGACGGTTGCCGGCGGTACGCGTCTCGGCCTGCCGGATCCGCTCCTGCATCCGCTCGCTGAGCTCCCAGGTGCGCCCGCTGACGACGAGACGGATTCCTCGCTGGTCGAGCTCGTCGATCTCCCGCTGGATCGCCTCGTGGAAGAGGCGCATCAGGGCTCGGACCTCAGCTCGGGGACGGGTCCAGTTCTCCGTCGAGAACGCGTAGACGGAGAGGATCTCGATACCCAGCTCCTCGCACGCGTACATCACGCGCTTCATCGCGCTGACCCCGGCGCGATGGCCGAAGCTGTGCGGGCGGCCCTGGCGGCGAGCCCAGCGGCCATTGCCGTCCATGATGATGCCGACGTGCCGCGGGGGCGGTGGAGCGATTTGCACGCCGGCCTGATCCTAGGTCTAGGAGGCCCTAGACCTCCATCACCTCGGCCTCCTTGCGGGCGGCCAGCTGGTCGATGCGGGCGATGTGCTGGTCGGTCAGCTTCTGGAGCTGGTCGAGGGCGCGCCTGGCCTCGTCGGCGGGCAGCTCCCCGTCCTTCTCCTGCTGCTGGATGCGATGCATCTCGTCTCGCCGCACATTGCGCACCGCCACCCGGGCGTCTTCCGCCCGCTGCCTGACCATCCGGACGTACTCCCGGCGACGCTCCTCGGTGAGCGGCGGGATCGGCACCCGGATGACCTGGCCGTCGTTGGCCGGGTTGAGGCCCTGGCCGGAGTCGCGGATCGCCTTCTCGATGGCGCCGATCTGACTGCGGTCGTAAACCTGGACTAAAAGCAGTCGCGCTTCCGGCGTCGAGATCTGCGCCAGCTGGTTGAGCGGCGTCGGCGTGCCGTAGTAAGGCACCTTGACGTGCTCGATCAGGGCCGGGTTGGCGCGCCCCGTCCGGATCGTCTGGAGCTCCGACTGCAGGTGCTCCACGCTCTTGTCCATCTTGTCCTCGGCTTCCAGGAGGATGTCTTCGATCAACCCTTCGCTCCTACCAGCGTGCCGATCTCCTCGCCCGCTACCACTCGTTCGATGTTGCCGTCCTTGAGAAGGTCGAAGACGATGATGGGGACGCCGTTGTCCATGCAGAGGGTGAGGGCGGTGTTGTCCATGACCTCGATGCCGCGGTTGAGAACCTCGAGGTAGTCGAGGGACTGGAACCTCTGCGCCGAGGGATCCTTGAGCGGGTCCGCCGTGTAGACGCCGTCGACCTTGGTCGCCTTGAGGATGACGTCGGCCTCCAGCTCGACCGCCCTCAAGGCGGCCGTCGTGTCGGTTGTGAAGTAGGGGTTGCCGGTACCGGCGGCCAGGATGACGACGCGGCCCTTCTCGAGGTGGCGGACGGCACGCCGCCTGATGTAGGGCTCGGCGACCTGCGGCATCTGGATGGCCGTCATCGTGCGGGCGTAGACGTTCATGCCCTCCAGGGCGTCCTGGAGGGCGAGCGCGTTGATCACCGTGCCCAGCATCCCCATGTAGTCGGCGGTGGCCCGGTCGAAGCCGTGCTCGGCGAAACTCGAACCGCGCGCGATGTTGCCCCCACCGACCACCACCGCCACCTGTACCCCACGTTCGTGGACCTGCTTGACCTGGGACGCGATGCGGCGGACCACCTCGTAATCGACGCCGTACTCCTTGGTACCGCCGAGCGCCTCGCCGCTCAGCTTTAGAAGCACTCGCCGGTAGTGTGAGTTGGCCCCCGCTCGGTTCACCTCCCCTTTTTACGCCCCCTTGACGTCGAACCTGGCGAACCGGCGAACGACGATGTTCTCCTGGAGCCGGGAGATGTTCTCCTTGATCAGGTTCTCGATGGTCGTGTTGGGATCGCGCACCCACGCCTGCTCGAGCAGAACGGTCTCCTTGTAGAAGGAGGTGAGCTGCCCCTCCACGATCTTGGGGATCACCTGGGCCGGCTTGCCCTCGGCCTCGTAGCGGCGCGTGGCGACCTCCCGTTCGGCCTCGACGATCTCGGCCGGCACCTCCTCACGGCTGATCCAGCGGGGATTGGCGGCCGCGATGTGGATCGCCAGCTCTCGGGCCAGCGTCCGGAAGGCTTCGCCCTTGGCCACGAAATCGGACTCGCAGTCGAGCTCGATGAGCACGCCGACCTGTGGCGGGTAGTCGCCCGTGCGGTGCAGGTAGGACTCGACGACGCCGTTGGCGGTGGCGCGGTCCATCCGCTTCGCCGCCTTGGCGATGCCCCTCTCCCGGAGCAGCGTGACCGCCTTGTCGAGGTCGCCGCCGGTCTCCTCGAGAGCCTTCTTGCAGTCCATCATGCCGGCCCCGGTCATGTCCCGGAGCTCCTTGACCTGGTCCATTGATACAGCCATTCGGGGTTACCTTCCTTCGTCGTCCCCAGTCCGGCCGAGGAACTCGTCCTCGGACACGTTGGGGAGGTAGTCCTCATCCTCTTCGTCCAGGTACTCCTCCATGTACTCGTACCTGGGGGTCTCGTAGAACTCGCGCTCCTCGACCGGCGGTGCGAGCTCGCCGCGAGCCTCGGCCTGCTGGCGTCCCTCGAGGCAGGCGTCGGCGATCTTGCCCGTGATCAGCTTCACGGCCCGGATCGCGTCGTCGTTGCCGGGGATGATCTTCTGGATCAGGTCGGGGTCGCAGTTGGAGTCGGTGATCGCGATCACCGGGATCCGCAGCCGGTTGGCCTCGGTCACGGCGATGTGCTCCTTCCGCGGATCGACGACGAAGACCGCGCCGGGTAGGCGCTTCATGTCGGCGATCCCGTCGAAGTGGAACATCAGCCGGTCGAGCTCATCCTGCAGGCGCTTGGCCTCCTTCTTCGGAAGCTGTTCGAAGACGCCGGACTGCTGCATGCCACGCAGCTCGCGCAGCCGTTCGATCCGGCGCTTGACGGTGCCGAAGTTGGTGAGCATCCCACCCATCCAGCGGCGGTTGACGAAGAACATCCCGCAGCGGACGGCCTCGCCCTGGATCGTCTCCTGGGCCTGCTTCTTGGTCCCTATGAAGAGCACCGGCCGGCCTGTCGAGGAGACGTCCCGGGCAAAGTCCCAGGCGTCGTCGAGCAGACGCACTGTCTTCTGCAGGTCGATGATGTGGATGCCGTTGCGGGCGGTGAAGATGAATGGCC
>CAZXGB010000129.1:0-8762 GCA_964640005.1 uncultured Actinomycetes bacterium
TGCCCTCGGCCACGTTCGAGGTCAGCATGCCCCGGCCGCGGGTGATGAAGTCGACAAGCGCCCGCTGCGTGTTGGCGTTGAGCATCGAGATCGGGCGCGTCAGGCGGTACATAGCAGCGGCGGCCAGGTGGTCCTGGAGGTTGCGGCCGACACCGGGCAGATGAGCGACCACCTCGACGCCGAGGGAGCGCAGGTGCTCGCCGGGCCCGATACCCGAAAGCAGCAGCAGCTGAGGTGAGTTGAGGGCGCCGCCGGCCAGGATCACCTCGCGCCGTGCGCGCACGGTCTGGCGGGTGAGGCCGTTCTCGATGAACTGGACGCCGGTCGCGCGCCTGCCCTCGAAGACGATCGCCTCGGCCAGCGCCCGCGTGACCACGGTCAGGTTCGGCCGCTTCAGCGCCGGCTTGAGATAGGCGCTGGCGGCAGACCAGCGCCGGCCACCGCGCTGCGTCACCTGGTTGACGCCGATGCCCTCGATGTCGCCGCCGGCGTTGAAGTCGTGCCGCTCGCGCATCCCGAGCGCCTTCCCTGAATCGACGATCGCGCGCACCACAGGGTGGACATATCGGAGGTCGGCAACGTTCAGTGGCCCGCCCACGCCGTGGTACTGATCGGCGCCGCGCTCGTTGTTCTCCGACCGCTTGAAGTAGGGCAGGACGTCGTCCCAGGCCCAGCCCTCGTTGCCCAACTTCTCCCAGCCGTCGTAGTCGGCTGGGTGGCCGCGCATGTAGATCATGGCGTTGATCGAGGAGCTGCCCCCGAGCGTCTTGCCGCGCGGCCAGTAGACGCCGCGCCCGTGCAGGCCCGGCTCGGGCTCGGTGCGGTAGTCCCAGTCGACCTCGGTGTGGAAGAGCTTGCTGAAGGCGGCCGGGACCGGGATCTCACGCCGGGTGTCGGGCGGCCCGGCCTCGAGCAGCAGCACCTTCCAGCGGCCGTCTGCGGTGAGCCGGTTGGCCAGCACGCAGCCGGCCGACCCGGCGCCGACGATGATGAAGTCGTACTCAGTCAAGCGGCCGATCCATCGCGCAATTGTTGAGGACGGCAACGGCGGGAAGTCAACATGCGCTCGACCTCAAAGCCTGACTGTGATCGCACGGCCGACATTGCAAGCGCCATCCAAGCTGGACCACCAAGGAGCTGACGAGGGCGCTCACGGACGCCCGGTGACCATATGAATGGCCGAATCGGATCCGCGATCACCAGTCGGGGAGTGGACGACCATCTCCACCCTTCGCCTCTCCGTTGAAGGAACCGTGCCCAGAAGCCGCGCGCCGCGCAGTGCCACGCGGAAGGCCCTAGGTTGCCAAACGCAAGCTACTCACTGCGCCACTAACCGGTCCCCGGCCGGTCAGCATCAACGTGGAGCAAGTGATTGATCTGCTCGATTAATTCGCGACTCGGCCACTCTGTCTCAGCTTACGGGTCAGTTCCCAACTCGGAGAGCGTAAGGTCGAGTCACCGCATGTAGGGTTCGCCGGCCCACTCCTCTTGGTCGGCCACCTCAGCGGTCCGTAGTCGAGGTGGTTCTAGGGGGAGAACGGGGAATCTCGGCCATGGCGGAAAACGAAGCTGAAGTTAGGCGGGCCTCTATCGATCCCGACCGATGCTTGCCGGGTGAGAACCCGGACGACGTCCAGCCGGGCGACGCCGAGCACTGGGTCAACGTCTACACCGAGTTGCTCGCGACTAAACGGCAGTTGGTCAACAACCTACGCGAACTGATGGAGGGGCAATCTCAGGCAGCCAGAGAAGAACTGGAGCGAGCCGATGTCCGAATGCTCACCCTCCAGATGCAGCGCTTTGAGAGGCGACTCGGCCTCTGGCGCTCGAAGCTTGAAGCCGAGCAGGAGGAAGCAACGCTACGTGAGGCTTAGGTCCGCCGAAGCTGGAGGATCGACGACTCCGACGAGCGGCAGCAGGCCGTCCCGTAAACAAACCGGCGCGGGTTTCCCGCCGTCAGGGTGCAACCCGTGCCGTAAACCCCCGAGAGTCGCTTCAATGCGACTCCTCTCGGCTGCCCGGCCGTCGGAGCGGCGACCGCTCCCCGGTTGATCTGCCGCCAGAGCTTACGGACGCCGTCGACGAGGGGCATTCCCAGACGCCGGCTCACATTGCCACCTTTATGCCGCGATTGAGCAGCCAGACGTTCGCGGGCCAAGACGTAAAGAATCCGATGATCATTCCTATCTGCATCAGGAACCAGTAGGCGGCCGAGCTGGGCGTGAGGTGGTGCGGTGCCGGGAATAGCACGAACGCCATGACCGCCATCCAGCCGAAGAGGCCGACCTCGAACGCAGTCAGCGAGAGGAAGTCCGCCTTAGCAGCCGCCATCAGGCCATCCTTCACTCCGAGGCCGCGCATCGGCGCAATCGCGAAGTACTGGAAGACGATGCCAAACGCGAGGGCGAGAACGTAGTCACCGGCGTATTCAGCTCCGAGAGTGACGCCAGCAATCGTGAGTCCCAGCGAGAAAATGGAGAACTCGGCAATCACGTCGCCGATAGTGCATCCCGAGCCGCAATGGCTGACCTCGATGGCGATCGTAACCCACCATGGCTTGGCCTTCTCGTCCGCCAGTGCTGGCTCCTTTGTGCCGACTGGTCCGGCTGCACTAACCACGTCGTGACACGTGTTCTCGCGCCCTCGCACAGCGGCATCGGCAAATGCCACTGGTGCTCTGGGCACCGCGATCTGGGGCACGGACATGGGCGACACTTTCGTCCTGGCCGCGTCGCGTCCCCAGCGCCAGTAGAGCGCGAGTGCGAAGGGGCCGAAGTACAGCGCGGTAATCGGGAAAACGAAGTTCATCACGCCCATCGGCTGACGTCGGCGGTTAAAGAGAATGTCGCCGGCAATGATGCCTGCGCAACAGAAACAAACCGATAGATAGATCCACGCGACGGCTGTCAGCCAGACTGGCGCCATGACTTGGCCACCCTTGCATTTCCCACCTCCCGCCGGGCCGGAGCGAAAGTGCGCGTGCTCATCGAACACAGAATTGGGCGCCTGGGCGGCTGTTGGAATCAGGCGAATGACCGGGAAATGACAGGTGGGTTGTGGGAGCCGGCCTTGTTCCTAGCTGAGGACGTCGAGCGACACGAGCCGAACATCGCCACGCCCGATCAGACGCAAGTCATATTTCGGTCAGTCATCGTGAGGCGACGCGCTCACGGCGAGCAGCGTCGTAGGGTCGGCAGGAGGACAACAACTCGGCACGCGCGCCTGGGATTTCGGAGAGAAGAAATGGACGACGTACGGTCGGAGAGTGTTGGGATTCTCAAAGAGTTCAAGGACTTCCTGCTGCGCGGGAACGTCGTGGATCTGGCTGTCGGTGTCGTGATCGGCGTCGCTTTTGGAGGCGTCGTCACCGCGTTCGTGAAGGACCTGATCACGCCCTTGATTGCGGCCCTCGGCGGGCTGCCGGACTTCTCAGCCCTCCAGTTCACGCTCAATCGCAGCATCTTCCGGTATGGCGACTTCGTAAACTCGGTGCTCAGTTTCGTGCTGATCGCCGCCGTGGTGTTCTTCTTGGTCGTGCTGCCAATGAACCGTTTGATCCGGGAGCGTCAGAAGCCTCCCGCACCAACCTCCAGGCAGTGCCCGGAGTGCCGGAGCGACATACCGACGGACGCCAGGCGCTGCCGCTACTGCACGGCGGCGGTGACTCCCGTACCGGCTCCGCGAGACCTGCCCGCGGGGGTAGCCCCTGACGGTAGTTAAGCCGACGCGCGCGGGAGGATTTGGTCCTGTCCACACCCGATAAATGCCGGCTCCTGGTCCAGGCCGTCCGACAACCTACGACACCGCAAGTATGATAGAGAGACTATCACCTTGGGGGAGTAGCCCATGGAAGAGCACGAGGTCGAGCGCCAAGTGAACGAAAGCCTCGGGCGTACCGATTCCGTCTCGAACCAGAAGTCAGCTGACGTGGCCGGGGGCGTTGTTGATGACGTCCAGCGCTTGGTCGGCCTGCAGGTCGAGCTGGCCAAGCAGGAGCTCAAGGAGATGGCTGTCACCAATGCGGTAGCAGCCGGCTCCCTGGGGGCAGCCGGGCTGCTGGCCGTGATCGCGGTCCTGGTCGGGATTCCCGTCCTGATCGTGCAGCTGGCGCCCTGGCACTGGCCGGCCGCGCTCGTGTGGGTGGTGGTTTATCTGCTCGTGGCGGCGGGGCTGGCGCTCTATGGAAAGGGCCGCCTTCGTCTCCAGGCGCCGCCAAAGACCATAGAGAGCTTGAAGGAGAACAAAGAGTGGGCACTTCGACGGATGAAATCCGCCGGGAGCTAGACGCTACCCGGGAGGACCTCGACGAGAAGCTCGACGTCCTCCAGGGCCGGGCACGGCGGGTGGCGAATACCGCGCAGCCGATCCTTGCGATCGTGGCCGGCGCCGCGGTTGCAGTCCTGGCCGGCGGATATCTGGTCTACCGGTCCCGCCGTCGGCCGGCGGTCGGGGAGCGCCTGGCCGCGCTGGTGCCCGAACGGCTCCTCCGAGCGCGCGACGCCACGGAGCTGCGGCTGCGACGCGGCGTTCCTCCAACCCAGATCTACATCGGCGGCCGGCGATTGGGAGAAGAGCCGCCCGCCAGCAGCTGGCAGAAGATCGGGTTGCGGCTGGCCCAGTCCGCCGGCACGGCCGCCGGCAGCGCCGTCGTCGCGTATGCGCTGAGGACGGTTACAAAGCCCGATAGAGCCGCGTGACCTTTGAAAGCAGGAGGTAAGCACTAGATGGGCCGGTTCATGTATGGGGCGCTCGTCGGCGGCGCGACGATGTACCTGCTCGACCCAGAAAGCGGCGCCGAGAGGCGCAGGCGGCTGATGAGCTGGTTTAGAGAGAACAGGGGGTCGATGACGCGGGCGAGCCAGCTCACGGCTCGGCGGATCGAAGACCTGAAGCCGGCGGCGCAGCAGGTGAGTAAGTCGGCTGCGGAAACCGCCAAGGGCGCCGCCTCCAGGGTCCGAGGCGGTCGGGAAGAGAAGTCGGAAGGGCAGCCGCCGGAGCCCGTGGAGCGTCGCGCCAGAGTCGGCAATCCTTAGCCGCGCTCCCGACCCCCCGGTCTTTCTCGCCCGGGGTTTGCGGCGCCGTCGGCATCACCGCCACGTCGTGATCTCGGCCTGCGCTTGCCGGACGGGATAGATGGTCCTCGCCGTCGGCGTATCCGCCACGCCGAAGGGGTACGGACCGTAGCTGCTGCCTCCCACAGTGGCGGTCCAGCTCCCCGCATACGTGATTGTCGCCGTCACCGTGTAACCCGAGGCTCGCTGAGTCTCGTACACGTGGCGAACCGTTGACTGCGAGGGGTACGGGAGGCCGAAGCCGGCGGACGCCGGCATCGACAATTCCCCGCCGTCCCCAAAGGACCAACTCACGGAAGCCGGCGCCAGTGTCACCTTGTATGTCACCCCGGACGTGCTCACGGTGGTGACCGCCTGGCTCGGCCCCGGGCTCAGCCAGAACCAGGCGTCGAGCCCGGTCAGGCCGACCGGTGACGGCGACACGCGAATCGCCGGCGGAGGAGGCGGCGATGGAACCGGCGGTGGCGTCAGCGCCTGAGCGCAGAGCGACTGATCCCCGGTGGCGTTGCCGAGCCGGTCGAATGCGATGACGTGCACGCATGCGGACTGACCACGCGACAGCCCGCCTGCAGTGAGCGTTCGCGGCGCCCAGGTGTCGGCCATCTGCTGGGCCGGGCCGCCGCCAACCGTGAGCCAGGACGTGAAGTGGTCGAACCCGGAGGCCCAGTAGTCGGAACCGGCGCCATCGCCGCGGTCGCTGACCGGATCCCAGGTGAAGCTGACCGAGCTGGGCGTCACCGCGACGACGCGCGGCAGCGGCGGGTTCGGCGGCACCGAGTCGACGTAGATGTCGACAACCGGGTATCCGTAGACGTCCGCCATGTACGGCGGCGGCGACCCGGCACCGTACCAACCCATACCGCACCGGCCGCCGAAGTACCAGTTGTGGTAGGCGATGTACTGCTTAGCGTGGCCGTGGACCTCCCATCCCCAGTCAGCGAAGTTCCAGTGGCGAGGCCCCCAGCCGTAGTAGCTGGTAGCGATGTAGCGCCACCCCGAGTCATCCCCGGGCGACCCGCGGAAGTCGCCGTACCAGTAGCCGAACCAGTCGTCGTAGCCGGGGTAAGGGTGCACGCCCCAGAAGGTGTTCTGCTCCGGGTTCGTGCCGACGTGGGGATCGTTGGTGACGATGCTCGTGTAGGTGCTGGGCAGAAAGGACCCGGCCGGACAGAAGCCCCAGGGATCGCCGTACCCCGAACCCCACTGGGAAGCCAGCACCGGCCGGGGCGCCATGACGGCTAGCCCGACCAGAGCAACCACCAGGAGCGCCAACCGCCGCATGCGGCGAGACGATCGGCCGCCCGCCGCAGTAGGTCAACAGTGCCTGTTAATTCGCTCTCTGCTCATGCCAGCCGGAGCTGCCACCGGGCTCCGCGACGGCTGTGAACGTTCGCGGAGCACCGGTGGCTGGCTGCCGGCCTGTTAGGCCATGACCCGCTCCCACTCCCGCAGCTCGTCGATCGCGGCCTGGCTGATGCCGAACTCCGAAAGCACACCCTTCCGGAACGCCTCGCCGAGCGAAAGGACGGGAACCCCGTAGGCCTCCGCCACGTTGTGGACCGTCTGCGAGTCCATCGGCTCGGAGAACAGTGGGTGCGACGACGTGAGCCAGCGCAGGCCGCGGGAGAGCCACTTCGCCTCCCTGACACTGGAGGGGCGAGAGTGCCGGTCCCACAGCCAGTCTTCGAAGAGGCAGAGGATTCTCGCCCTTTCGGCGCGGAATCCCTCGCTGCCATGGATTGCGACGGTTCCCCAGCCGGCCGCAAGGCCGGTCACGAGATCATGTGAACCGGTTCGAGCACGGCTGGCGACCGCACTTGGCGTCCAGAGCGCCCAGAACCCGCAGGAGCAGCCAGTTCCGGGCGAGTACCGGCAGCGTGGAGCGCGGTCCGCCAAGCACTCAGCGCGGTTCTCACCGGGATGCCAGACGTAGGGCACCGCCCAGGATCGGAGCTGATCGCGCGAGAGCACCCACAAGCGCCATCCGACGACGGGTACGGAGTCGGTTCTCACCGCCGGGTCGCCCCAAAGATCGCCGGCTCTTCAACCGGTTCCTGAGCTGGAGTCGCTATTGGCTCCGGTTCCGGTATGTCGACCCTCTCGGTTTCCGGCGTTTCCAAACCCACAGCACTGCCCTCCTCGCCTGCCGGCGCGCCAGCCGCAGGAGGGGCGGCCGACGACCCTCAGGCGCCACCCGAAGCCTTGACCCTTGCTTTGCTCAACCGGGGCCTAGAAACCTTCTACACCCACTCGGTGAGGGACTGCAAGGGCCCCCTGGCCCCTTGTTAAGAATTCAATGTCCGCGTATATAGACCGCGGAGGAGAAGCAGATGGCAATTGTGACCAGGGATGCCGCGGCCGAACGCGCAGAAATTGATCGCGCGGTCGCGGGCAAGACGGTGTGCTCGGTCTTCGCCGAGACGGCCGCCACCTTTGCAGACGCGGAGGCGCTCCGCTGGCGGGAAGCCGACGGCTGGCACGCCCTCACGTGGCGCGAGTACCAGGCGAGGGTCCGCGACCTCACGGTCGCCCTGCTCGGGCGCGGCTTCGGCCCTGGTCAGTTCGGGCTCATCATCGCCCGCAACGTGCCGGCGCACGTGATCGCCGATCTTGCGATCGTGCACGCGGGCGGCGCCTCGATCAGCGTCTACAACACGCTCGCGCCGGAGCAGATCGCCTACATCGCCAACCACTGCTCGGCCACGGTCGTGTTCGTCGAGGATGCGGGTTTCCTGGCCAAGATCGAAGCCATCCGCGACCAGGTTCCCAACCTGAAGACCGTGATCATGATGAGCGGCGAGGCGCCGCCGGGCACTGTCGCCTGGAGCACCTTGCTCGAGGAAGGCGCTTCGACGGGGACCCGCGACCCGCAGGCCTTCGAGCGCAGCTGGCGCGCCGTCCAGCCCCGCGACCTCGTCAACCTCATCTACACCTCCGGAACGACGGGACCGCCCAAAGGCGTGATGTACAGCCACTACAACGTGGTCTGGACCTCTGAATCGGCCAAGCGCAAGACCGACCGCGTCCGGGAGGGTGTGCGGCTCATCAGCTACCTGCCCCTAGCCCACATCGCCGAGCGCTTCACCAGCCACTACTTCGGCGGCATCTACATGGCGGGCAAGGTCAGCTACGTGCCCGATCTGGCCACCCTCCCGCAGACGATGGTCGACGTGCGGCCCGAGTTCTTCGTCGGCGTCCCGAGGCTGTGGGAGAAGTTCCAGGCCGCGATCACGGCGGGGCTGATGGCCGAGCCGGACACCGCCAAGCGGGACATGGTGCTCAAGGCGATCGAGGTCGGCCGCCAGCTGGCCGGCTACGAGCAGCGCGGCGAGGCGCCGCCGTCCGAGCTGGAGGCGGCGCGCGCCCAAATCGCGCCTGTCCAGCAAGCACTGAAGGCCAAGCTCGGGCTCGACCAGTGCCAGTGGGCGGTCACCAGCACGGCGCCGATCCCGGCGGACGTCCTCACCTTCTTCGCCGCCATCGGCCTGCCGGTGGCCGAGGTTTGGGGTATGAGCGAGCTGACCGGACCGGCTACGGCAACCCCTGAGGACGCGATGAAAATCGGTACCGTCGGCACGCCATACCCGGGCGTCGAGATCGCCCTCGCCGAGGATGGCGAGGTGCTGGCGCGCGGCGGCAACCTCATGCAGGGCTACTACCGCGAGCCCGAGAAGACGGCCGAGGCGATCG
>CAZXGB010000130.1:0-2801 GCA_964640005.1 uncultured Actinomycetes bacterium
GCGCGGTCGCCGATCACCATGCGACGGCGACGTATTTGGACTCGGTGAACTCCAGCAGGCCCTCGTGTCCGCCTTCCCGGCCGATGCCGCTCTGCTTCGTACCGCCGAACGGCGCCGCCGGGTCCGACACGACACCGCGGTTGAGGCCGACCATCCCGGAGTCCAGCCGTTCGCTCACCCGAAGGCCGCTGGCCAGGTCAGAGGTGTAGACGTAGGAGACCAACCCGTACTCAGTGGCGTTGGCCAGATCAATCGCCTCGTCCTCGGTGGTGAAAGCGACCACCGGCGCGACCGGACCGAAGATCTCTTCACGCAGCACTGGCGCGTGCGGCGGCACGTCCGCGAGCACGGTCGGCGGGTAGTAGAAGCCCGGCCCGTCCAAGGGCTGGCCCCCCACGGCCACCGAAGCCCCTGCCCGTACGGTGTCGTCGACCAGTTGCGCGATCTTGTCTCGGCTCTCGGCGTTCACCATGGGCCCTAGCTGGACGCCGAACTCCAGGCCCGGCCCGACCCGCAGCGCGCTCATCGCCTGCGCGAGCCGCCGGGTGAACTCGGCCGCCACCGGCTCTTGCACGTAGAAGCGGTTCGCGGCGGTGCACGCCTCGCCGCCGTTGCGCATCTTGGCTACCATCGCGCCGGCGACGGCCTCGTCGAGATCCGCATCGGCGAAGACCAGAAACGGCGCATTGCCGCCCAGTTCCATCGAGCAGTTGACCACGGTCTTGGCCGCGGCTGCCAGCAGGACCCGCCCCACCTCGGTCGAACCGGTGAAGGACAGCTTGCGCACCCGAGGGTCGTCCAGCATCGCCGAGACCACCGCTCCAGAACGACGGGAGGGCAGCACGTTCACCACGCCCGCGGGTACCCCGACCTCCTCGAAGAGCGCAGCGATCGCCAACGCGGTCAGCGGGGTATCGCTGGCGGGCTTAAGGATCACCGTGCAGCCGGCGGCCAGCGCGGGGCCGATCTTGCGGGTGGCCATGGCGGCGGGGAAGTTCCACGGGGTGACCAGCACGCAGATGCCCACAGGTTGACGGAGCACGAGGATTTTGTTGTTTCCGCTGGGTGCGGTCTGCACGCTGCCCAGGGTCCGCACCGCCTCCTCGGAGTACCAGCGGAAGAACTCCGCAGCATAGGCGACCTCGGACCGAGCGTCGGCGAGTGTCTTGCCGTTCTCCAGGACGATCAGCTCGGCGAACTCTTCCGCTCTGCGGGTCATCGCCTCGAACGCCGAACGCAGTATCTCGGCCCGCTCGCGCGGCGGGGTGGCCGCCCACCCGGCCAGCGCCTGCTCGGCGGCGTCTACCGCGGAGAGGGCGTCCTGCACCGTCGCGCTGGCGACGTCGGCGAGTTTCTCGGCGCTGGACGGGTCGAGGACGTCAATCCGCGACCCGTCGCTCGCAGGCCGCCAGCGTCCCCCGATGAACAGATCGGTAGGGACCTTCGCGGCACGCATCCGGGCCGGGGATCCTTCGGTGTGCGCGGTCACTGGCTCTTCGCCTCCTGCATGGTGATGATGCGGCCGGCCAGTGGCCGCCGCCGGGACAAGGACAAGCTGGTTTCTCAGTAGCGGTTGGCCACGAACAGTTCCTGGGCGGGGAACTTGGTCAGCACCTGGGCTCCGTCGCCCGTGACGACGACTTCTTCCTCAATGCGCGCCGCGGAGAAGCCATCCGAGGCCGGGCAGTAGGTCTCCAGCGCGAAAACCATGCCCTCCTGGATCTCGACGGGATTGTCCAGGCTGTTGAGCCGGCTGATGATGGGCCGCTCATGCAGGCCGAGGCCGAGGCCGTGGCCGAACTGCAGGCCGAACGCGGCCATTTCGCTGGCGAAGCCGAACTCGGTCGCGGCAGGCCACACTCGTGCGACCTGGTCTGTGCCGACCCCCGGCTTGACGACGGCGATGGCAGCGTCCATCCATTCGCGTGCCCTGGTGTAGGCGTCCCGCTGCGAAGCGGTCGAGCTGCCCACTCCGAAAGTGCGGTAGTAGCACGTGCGATAGCCGTTGTAGGACTGAATGATGTCAAAGAACGCCTGGTCGCCCGGGCGGATGATCCGGTCGGAGAAGTTGTGCGGGTGGGGGTTGCATCGCTCTCCCGACACCGCGTTGATGGCCTCGACCTGGTCGGAACCCATCTCGTACAGGCGCTTGCTGGCAAGTGCCACGATCTCGTTCTCCCGCACGCCGGGCTTGAGCGCCTCAACGATGTCCTGGTAGACACCGTCGACCATGGCAGCCGCCATGGACAACAGCGCGATTTCGTCCGGCGACTTGATCTGGCGTGCGTCCAGCATCAGTTGCTGGGCGTCGACGACCTTCAGGCCCTGGCGCTGCATTTCGAACAGGAAGGGCGGTTCGACGATGTCTACGCCGATGGGCAGGTCCGCCACCCCCGCGTCCTTGAGCATGCCCACGATCTCGGTGACCGCCGAGCGCATGAGTCCTGCCTCCGGTGCGATGGCACCCCGCAGGCCGAGCATGCCCGCGCGGGAGTTCTCCGGCCGCAGCCAGGGGGCATAGAGCTGGTGGTGCCGGGCGGCCGAGCCGAAGTCCCACAGAACGGGTTCTCCGTCGCGGGTCAGCAGCGCGTACCGGGTCATCTTGTCGCCGAGCGCTCCGCCGATCCATGTCTGCGTGGTGTAGCGGATGTTGTAGAAGTCGAACAGCAGGAAGGCCCCGCATTCGCTGGACTCCAGTGCGGCTCGGGCACGGCTCAGCCGGTAATCCCGCAGCCGCCCGTAGTCCACGCGCTGCTCGAAGTCGACCCCGCCGTGGCCGTAGGCAGGGATCGGACGTGTCG
>CAZXGB010000130.1:2901-4701 GCA_964640005.1 uncultured Actinomycetes bacterium
GGAGTTTAGGCTCTTAGACTTGTCAGGTGACCAAGCGCCCGACGATGTCCGACGTGGCGGATCTCGCCGGAGTCCATCCCGCGACGGCCTCCCGGGCCCTCAACCCCAGTACCAGCCGGCTGGTGAACGCAGTGACGGCGCGGCGGGTGAGGATGGCCGCAGAGCAGCTGGGCTTCACCCCCAACACGGCGGCCCGCAGCCTGCGCACCAACCGCTCGTTCACGGTCGGAGTCCTTCTACCGGATCTCATGAACCCGCTGTTCCCCCCAGTGGCACGCGGGATCGAGGAGGCCCTGACGGCACGCGGTTACACCGCGCTGCTCGCGAACACCGACAACGACGAAGTCAAGGAGCGCACCCGGTTCGACGCTCTGCTGGGGCGTCAGGTGGACGGCTTCATCGTCGCCACCGCACGGCGCGAGCACCCTTTGCTGGACGAGGCCCACGCCTCCGGCGTCCCGATCGTGCTCGTCAACCGCTGTACGGATCGCAGACTGTTCCCCTGTGTAGCCGGCGACGACGCCACCGGAGTGGCCCTGTCCGTGGAGCATCTGCTCGGTCTCGGGCACCGCCACATCGCCCATCTGGCCGGGCCGCAGACCATGTCCACCGGCGTGACCCGGATACGGGCCTTCCGCCACGCGGTGGAGAGCGCCGGGCTCGGCACGGACCGAGCGCCGGTCGTTGTCAGCGACGCGTACACCGCCGAGGCCGGGGAGCGCGCCACTCATGATCTGCTCAACCGGTACCCCGGTACGACCGCCATCTGCGCCGGCAACGACCTGATCGCCCTCGGCGCATTGCACGCCCTGCGGGCCAGTGGACTGCGCTGCCCGCAGGATGTCTCCCTCATCGGCTTCAACGACATGCGCTTCGCTGACGAGTTCCAGCCGCCGCTGACCACCGTTCACGTGTCGCACTTCGACATGGGGGTGGAAGCCGCCCGGCTGCTGTTGGAACGGCTGGACCACGACCAGAAGGCAGCGACCGGCTCGGCCGCCGCCATGGCGAAGACTGTTCTGCTGCCGGTACGCCTGGTCATCCGCGCGTCGACCGCAGCTCCCCCGCCGGAAGGTCGTCAGCTGCGATAAGACGTCCCGCCGAGCGCCGTCCTTACGGAGCGGGCTCGGCGGGCTGCTCCGTCAGCTCATGCCGGCTGCGACAGGCCTGTCGAGCGGGCTTTCACGCGACTAGCCGGAGCGGCTGCTCCAGAGCTCCCACTAGAGCTTCCATCCACTGGGCGGCGAGCGCGCCGTCGATGGCACGGTGATCGACGGAGAGCACTAGCGTCATCTGAGTCGCGATCTCCAGGGTGCCCTCGACGACGACCGCCGCCGGCCGTCCGGCGCCGACGGCGAGGATGGCCGAATGCGGCGGGTTGATGATCGCCGAGAACTCATCGACGCCGTGCATGCCGAGATTGGAGACACTGAGGGAACCGCCCTCTAGGTCACCCTGCTGCAACGTGCCTTCGCCGGCCTGCCGCACGTACGTCCTGACTTGGCGCGCGATCGCACTCGGCGACATCCGCTCGATGCCGCGCAGCACCGGCATGACCAACCCGCGCTCGGCGGCGATGGCCACCGCCACGTCCACCGACTCGAACTGCCGCATGCCCTCGTCGGTCCAGATCACATTGGCATCGGGGACCGCCCGGTGGGCGACTGCGACCGCCTTGATCACCAGGTCGTTGATTGAGATCTTCTGCGGCGCGACGTCGTTGAGCTGCTTGCGCAGATCCAGCAAGGCGTCGATCGTGGCAGTCCGCTTGACGTAGAAGTGCGGGATCGTCTGCTTGCT
>CAZXGB010000130.1:4801-8712 GCA_964640005.1 uncultured Actinomycetes bacterium
ACCTCGGGCGCCTGCGGACCGACGGCTGTCCCGGAGGTGATACCAAGTTCCACGAGGAGTGCCTCGACGTCTGCCCCCCGCTCGCTCTCCGTCCCGATGAGAGCCATCGGCGAGCCGACCTCAACCGTCGTCCCGCCGGAAACGAGCGCGCGAAGGATCACCCCGTCCGACTCCGCTGCCATCTCGACCGATGCCTTGTCCGTCTCCAGCGTCACTATCGGATCCCCGGTACCGAATGGCGTGTTCTCGTTGACCAGCCATTCGGAGAGGACGGCCTCCGTCGCTCCGGCGGCGACTTCGGGCACGCGCAGCAGCGTTGCCATGGTCTACTCCTTGTTTTCGGGCCGCGGGTCAGTTCGAGGCGATGTGGCGCAGGGCGGCCACGACTTCTTCGGTACGGGCGATGGCGGCCCGTTCGAGGACTTTGCTGATGCTGGGCGACGCCTCGCCGCCGGTGACGCGTTCGACCGGGCCGTCGAGCCAGTCGAAGAGGCGGCGCTGGATCTGGTCGGCGAGCCGGCCACCGTACGACGTGCCGGTCGCGCCCTGTTCCACGATGAGCACCCGATTGGTCTTCCGGACGCTCGCCTCGATGGTGTCCCAGTCGAGGCTGGCCTGGTCCAACCAGCGCAGATCGATGACGTCGGCCTCGATCTCCGGTACCTCGTCCAGCGCCTCCAGACAGTGGTTGACCATCGATAGATAGGAGATCACCGTTAGGTCCCCGCCCACTCTGCGCAGCGCCGCCTTGCCGACCGGGATGCGGTAGTCGAGGTCGTCGACCGGACCGATTCCCTTCGAGGCGTAAAGGTCGACGTGCTCAAGGACGACCACCGGATCGTCGCAGGCGAGCGCGGTGTTCATGAGGCCCACGTAGTCGAAGGGGTTGGACGGGGCGACCACCCGCAGCCCAGGGGCCGTGGTCAGGATGCCGGCCGGGTCCATGCTGTGCTGGGAGCCGTAACCGGTTCCGGCGGCGAGCTTGGAACGCAGGACGAACGGCACGGTGCCGTCGCCGCCGAACATGTGCCGAGCCTTGGCGATCTGGTTGAACAACTGGTCGGCGGCCACCCACATGAAGTCGGCGTACATGAATTCGACCACAGGGCGGAAGCGCCCGTCGACGGCCATCCCCCCGCCCAGGCCCAGGAAGGCGTTCTCACTGATCGGCGTGCCCAGCACCCGCTGCGGAAACAGTTCCAGCGCCCGCTTCGTCGCGCCGTTGGTGCCGCCCTTGAGGCGGTTGACGTCCTCGCCGAGCACGATGATCCGCTCGTCGGTCTCCATCCGGCGGGCGATCACATCGCTCACGACGTCGATGAACCGCCGCTCGGCAAGCTGTCCGGTGAAAGTGTCGGCCTCCTCATAGCGGCTTTTGTCGAGTTCACCCAGGTCACCTCGGATGCCGACGTCGACGAACGCAGGGTCCGGCCAGGCAGCGGCCTTGATACGCCGCTGCCCAGGTTTGCCGTCCGGTAGCGGTTCGAGCAGGGAGTCGCCGATCTCGCGCAGTACGGCGGCGACCCGCTTCTGTGCGGCGGTCACTGCCCTGGCGGTCGTGAGCTTGCGGCGCGTGAGGTGCGACTTCAGCAAGTCCAGCGGGTCGCGGTCGCGCCAGGCCTGCTCCTCCGCCTTTTCGCGGTAGCCGAAGGCGCTACCCGGGTAGGGCCCGTTCTGATGGAAGTACCGGTACAGGTCCGCCTCGATGATGGTCGGGCCCTTGCCGGCGCGCATGTGCTCGAGGGCTTCGCTCATCGCCAGGTTGACGGCGAGCGGGTCCATGCCGTCCACGCGCCAGCTCGCGATGTTGAACGCCGCCCCGCGCGCCGACAGCCTGGGTTCCGCGGTCGCCTCGCTCACCGGCGTCGAGACGGCGTACTGGTTGTTCTCGATGAAGAAGCACAAGGGCAGCCGCCAGGCCGCGGCGAGATTGAACGTCTCCAACACCGAGCCGATGTTCACCGCTCCGTCCCCGAAGTACGTCACGGTAACCGCGTCGGTCCCCGCGTGGAGCTGGTTCCAGGCGAAGCCGGCGGCTTGCGGGACTCCGCCGCCGACGATGGCGTTCGTCCCCATCGCTCCGGCTTGTTTCCACTGCAGGTGCATCGAGCCGCCGCGACCCCGGCAGTAGCCCTCAGCCAGGCCACAGATCTCGGCGAGGGTGCGGCGCAGTACGGTCCGCACATCGTCGGTCAGCTCGGGCAACCCCGCAGCCTCATCGGACATGACGTGACCGAACGCCTTGGCGAGGAACTGGTGGTGCCCCCGGTGCGAGCCGTTGACGAAGTCATCGCTGCGTAGTGGCAGCACCGAGCCGATCGCGCCGCCCTCCTGCCCGATGCTCGAATGCGCGGGACCGTGAACGAGTCCCTGGCCGGCAAGTTCAAGCACGTACTCCTCGAACGTCCTGATCCAGAGGCCGAAGCCCAGCATCCGCAGCAGCAGCCCAGGGTCGGCCGCCTCCCAGTCCTCGGCCGAAGCCCGCAACTCCACCCACGGAGAGCCGGCGGTCAGATTGTCATGGCTGGGCATCGAACGCTCCCCAGGGAAGTAACTGATCAATGATTGGATCCATTAACGCCAGCGGTTAGTATGGGATCACGGTGTTTGCCCTAGACTATGCATCCAAAGTAAGTGTGAAGGCAAGTAGATGGATCCATTGGAGGTGCCTTGGCTATCGTCGGGCTGACGCGGCTGGACCACATCGGCATCACCGTTCCCGACCTCGACCAGGCCCGCGAGTTCCTGGTCGACGTGCTCGGATGCGAGTACCTGTACGCCCTCGGCCCCTACCAGGACAGCGACGGCCACTGGATGAGCGAACACCTCGGTGTCGACGACCGGGCGGTGATACGCCGCCTGCATTTCTTCCGGTTCGGCGGCCAGACGCTGCTAGAGGTCTTCGAGTACGAGGCGCCCGACCAGCGCACGCAACCACCTCGCAACAGCGACGTGGGCGGCCATCACCTCGCGCTGTACGTCGAGGATCTCGACGCCGCGGTCGCCGACCTGCGCCAGCGCGGCCTGCAGGTCCTGGGCGAGCCCACAGCCAGCAAGGGCGCCCACGAGGGCCAGCGCTGGGTCTACTTCCTGTCACCGTGGGGCATGCAGTTTGAGCTGGTGTCCTATCCTGGCGGCAAGGCCTTCGACCGTGACCCGGACGCCTTCGCGTGAGCAGGACGGTGGACCGGAGTGAGTGAACTGCCCAACGGAAACAGCACTATGCGGTCCTCCGTCGCCAGCCAGCGAATCGCAGACCAGCTGCGTGAACGGATCCTGACCGGGCGGCTTGCCCCCGGCACGCGGATCATCCAGGACGAGCTCGCCGAGGAACTGCGCACCAGCCGGTTGCCGGTGCGCGAGGCCCTGCGCATCCTGCAGTCAAGCGGCCTGGTCACCCTGCGCGCCAATCAGGGTGCGTGGGTCACCCAGATGGACATGCGGGAGTGCCAGCTGAGCTACAAGATGCGTGAGCGGCTCGAACCGCTGCTGCTCGCCGAATCGGCGCCCCGATTGACCGATACCGACATCGCGGAGCTGATGGACCTCCAGCAGCACATCGAGCAGACGCATGACGTCGAACAGTTCCTGGTGCTCGACCGGCAGCTGCACTGGACGACCTACCGGCACCACCGCGCGGAGGAGCTGGCCACGATCGTCGCGCGGCTGTGGGACACCACGCAGCACTACCGCAGGGCCTTCACCCGCCTGACGGGCCACCAGCGCAGCTGGATCATCCAAGCCGAGCACCAGTTGCTCATCGAGGCTCTGCGTGACCGGGACCACCAGTCCGCCGAGCGAATCCTCGAACTGCACATCCGCCGCACACGCGTCGAACTCTCCCGTCACCCCGAGGTGTTCCAGACCGGACCCGCGAGTGAGTGAGCCCCGCACATTCGCTTAGGTATGCC
>CAZXGB010000131.1:0-8691 GCA_964640005.1 uncultured Actinomycetes bacterium
CGACGACGATCGTCCGGTCGTCCGGCACCGCGCCCGTCGCCTCCCGCTGGTCCTGGAGGTAGTCGAGCAGGTTGCGCGCCGCGCGCTCGTCGAAGCCAGACTTCTCCTGCAGGCGCTGGGCCGCCTGCTCGGGATCTGAGTGGACGAGCTCCCGCGTCATGGCGCCCAGCCGGCGGCCGAGCTCCACCGGCCGCGGCAGCGAGTCGCCGTGCCAGAAGGCCACCTTTCCGGGCTCTCCGGGTGCGGGAACCACGATCACCTGGCTGGGCGTGATGTCCACGATTCGCCAGGTGCTGGCGCCGAGCACGAAAGTCTCTCCGACCCGCGTCTCGAACACCATCTCCTCATCCAGCTCGCCTACGCGTTTACCGTCGTCGAGCAGATTCACCGAGTAGAGCCCCCGATCGGGAATCGTGCCGGGGTTGGTCACGGCCAGCCGCTGCGCGCCTTGCCGTCCGCGGACCGTCCCGGCGACTCGATCCCACACGATTCGCGGGCGCAGCTCCGCGAACTCGGCCGACGGGTAGCGGCCGGCCAGCATGTCGAGGACGGCGTCGAACGCGCGATCGCCGAGCTCGGCGAACGGATAGGCGCGGCGAACGACCTGCTTCAGGTCGGCCACGTCCCATTCATCGAGCGCGCACATCGAGACGACGTGCTGTGCCAGGACGTCGATCGGGTTGCGCGGCACGCGTGTGGTCTCGATCGCCGCCTCCAGGATTCCGTGCGCGACCGCCGCCGCCTCCAGGAGATCACCCCGATACTTCGGGAAGATCGTGCCCCGGCTGATCTCGCTGACCGAGTGGCCCGCACGGCCGATCCGCTGCATGCCCGCCGCAACGCTCGGCGGCGCCTCGACCTGGATCACGAGGTCGACCGCTCCCATATCGATCCCGAGCTCGAGGCTGCTGGTGGCAACGAGCGCCTTGAGCCGGCCGGTTTTGAGCGCGTCCTCGATGGCGGCCCTCTGCTCCTTGGCGATCGAGCCGTGGTGGGCCTTCACCAGGTCCTCGGTTCCGGCAATCTCGTTCAGCTTGGCGGCGAGGCGCTCTGCCAGCCGGCGCGAATTGACGAAGACGATGGTCGACCGGTGCTGCTGGATCAGCTCGAGGAGCCGTGGATGAATGGCCGGCCAGATCGAGCGGCGGGCGGCAACCTCGTCCCCGTTTCCTGGCCCGATGGCGGCAGCAGGTCCGCTGGCGGCACTGCGCTCGAGGTCTGACATGTCCTCGACAGGCACCTCCACGGTCACCTCGAGCGCTTTCCGGCGCCCCGCGTCGACGATCGTCACCTCCCGGCTCGGCCCCACCAGGAAGCGGCCCACCTCGTCCAGAGGCCGCTGAGTGGCCGAAAGGCCGATCCTCTGCGGATCCCTGCCGGCGGCAGCCTGCGCGAGCTGCGCGAGGCGCTCGAGTGAGAGCGCCAGGTGGGCGCCCCGCTTGGTCGCCGCAACGGCGTGGATTTCATCGACGATCACCCAGCGGACGCGCTGCAGGACACGGCGAGCAGCGCTCGTCAGCATCAGGTAGAGCGATTCCGGTGTGGTGATCAGGATGTCGGGCGGGTGCCGCTCGATTTGCCGCCGGTCGTCAGAGGGTGTATCGCCGGACCGGATCGCGACCGAGATGTCGGGCGGCTCGACGCCGAGCCGCGCGGCCTGCTGCCGGATTCCGGCGAGTGGCGAGCGCAGGTTGCGCTCCACGTCTACCGCAAGTGCTTTGAGTGGTGACACGTAGAGGACGCGGCAGCGATCCTGCGCATTGGCGGGAATCGGCTCGACCGCCAACGCGTCGAGACACCAGAGAAATGCGGCCAGCGTCTTGCCCGAGCCGGTGGGCGCCGTCATCAAGGTGTGGGTGCCGGAGGCCACCGCTCGCCACCCCTTCTCTTGGACTTCGGTCGGCTGAGCGAAGGCGGCGCTGAACCAGCCGGCCGTGGCCGGAGAAAAGAGCGTCAAGAGATTGCCCGCTCCGTCATCGCCCTGCCCACGCCGTGCGGTCCCCATGTCGCCCTAGTGTGGCGGAGAATCCAGAACCATGAGCACAGCGGACACCGCTACCCAGCCCATCCTCTTCGACGTCGAGGACGGCATTGCGACCATCACACTCAACCGGCCCGACCGTTTGAACGCCTGGAACCGAGAGATGGGCGCCGCCTACGGTGAGGCCCTCAACCGAGCGACCACAGATCCCGGGGTGCGCGCGGTCATCGTGACCGGCGCCGGAAAGGGATTCTGCTCCGGCGCCGACATGAGCCTGCTTGAGTCGATCGGCGGGGGCGAGGCCGTCGTCGGCTCCGACCGCCAGGTGCTGCCAACGGCAACGATCGAGGTGCCGAAGCCGGTGATCGCCGCCATAAACGGCGCCTGCGCGGGCCTTGGACTCGTGATCGCGCTCTGCTGCGACATCCGGTTCGCCGCCTCAGGAGCCAAGTTCACGTCGGCGTTCGTCCGCCGGGGCCTGATCGCCGAGTACGGCTCATCCTGGCTTCTGCCGCGGCTGGTCGGTGTCTCGCGGGCGCTCGACATCCTCCTCTCCGGGCGCGTGTTCCTGGCCGAGGAGGCGCATGACCTGGGGCTCGTCAACAGCGTCGTCGCGGGTGACGAACTGATGTCGATCGCGCGCGCGTACGCGCGCGATCTTGTTGACAACTGCCCGCCGAGGGCGATGGCGGTAATCAAGCGCCAGGTGTACTCGCACGCCGGCGCGACCCTCGACCAGGCGGTCGCCGAGTCAATCACGCTGATGGAGGAGTCGCTGCGGTCGCCTGACTTTCAGGAAGGCGTGGCCAGCTACGTCGAGCAGCGTCCTCCCCGCTTTCGGCCGCTCGGAAGTTAGGAGCGGACCTGGGCCCGGAGCTCAGCGAAGGCCGCGACCAGACCGGACAGCTGGTAGTGGGCGTTCAGGCCGCTCGGGTTGGGCAGAACCCAGATCCCGGTGCGGCCGATGCAGTCCGGCTGACGTCCGACCAGGGCCGCGGGCCTGTTGAATGCCAGCCGGTAGGCGGTGATTCCGAGAACCGCCAGCCAGCGTGGAGGTGTCAGCTCGATCTTGTGCACCAGGTCGGCGGCACCCGCTCGCAGCTCATCCACTGAGAGCTCGTCGGCGCGCGCAGTGGTGCGTGGAACGAGGTTGGTCACGCCGATGCCCACCTCGAGCAGCGACCGCTGCTCGCTCGGATCGAGGAGCCGGTCGGTGAAGCCTGAGAGGTGCAGGGCCTTCCAAAAGCGATTGCCAGGCCGGCCGAAGTGGTGCCCGACCCAAGCCGTGTACAAGCCGGGATTGATGCCGCAGAAGACGACCTCCAGGCCCGGCGCCAGCACGTCGGGCACCGTGAGTGAGCGCGCCGCCTCGAGCTCAGCGCGGGTCGGCCCTCGCCGCGGCGTCCGCCCGCTCGTCTCAGCCGTCGGTCGTGATCCGCGCGATCGCCTGGCCGGAAATCACCTGGCCGCCTTCGGGCACCAGAAGCTCTTCGATCACACCGGCAACAGGTGACTCGATCTCGGCATTGACCTTGTCGGTCAGCGCCTCGGCAACCGGCTCGCCGACCTCGACCCGGTCGCCGATGCCCTTCAGCCAGCTGCCCAGCGTGATCTCGGTCGCGCCCTCGAGTTCGGGAACGCGGATCTCCTCCGGCATGGTTTTAGATCATCGCCGATCACAGGGCGCCGAGAGTCAGGCCTGTACTCAGCCCGGCTGGCGCTCGGCGGCGGCGAGAAAGCGCGCCGGGTCCGCCTCGAACGTGAGGCGGCAGCCCTCGCAGCAGAAGTAGTAGGAGCTGCCCTCGTACAGAGATTGGTGACGAGAAGGCAGCTCGACGGTCATGCCGCAAACCGGGTCTGTCGCGAACCGGGGCCGCTGGGATTCGCTCATGTCTGCGGGCGAAGACGCCGACACCTGCGCCACCGTGGCCGAGCGGCTGTGCCTGGCCGTGACGACGTCGGCCAGCGCAAAGAGCGCGATCTCCGCCTGCGACGAACCCCGCTCGCTTCCGGCCGGCGCCCGCACCCGGGCCAGCTGAGCCTGGTCGACGCCCCTTTGGGCGAGCGCCTCACGAACCGCCGCAGTCCGCCGCCCGGACGCCACCAGAGTGATCTCGAGCTGTGGGTAGGCGAGAGCCGCCTCCAGAGCGTCCTCGTCGTAGTGGCCCATCGTGACGACAACCGCGGCCGAGTCGGCGCCGATCCCCGCAGCCGATAGGTCGAAGTCGGGCAGCACGAGGTCCGCGTCGGCGAAGTCCTCGGCACGGGCTCCGGGATGCACCGCGCAGGTCCGGAAGCCGGTCAGCGAGGCCATACGAACAAGGACCTGCGCCGCCGGCGCCCCACCGAAGACGATCAACAGCGGTCGCGGCAGCCGTGGCTCGACGAAGATGTCCAGCGACCCACCGCTCGGACAGGTGGTCGCCATCCGGAGCTCACCCGGCCGCTGCTGCTGATCCACGGAATCTGAGCCACCCACGATCTGGACCAGCCGAGGCTGCCCGTCCTCCAGGGACCGGAGTGCCTCCCGTTTGACGAGCGGTTCGGAGCAGGAGCCGCCCACCCAGCCCCGCAGGCGGCCATCGGGCGTGATGACCGCCTTGTCACCCGGTCGCGCGGACGTCGGCGGCTGGCAGCGGACCACCGTCGCCAGCACGCACGGAGTGCCGGCGGCGGCGTGGGCTGAAAGCAGCTGCAGGACGTCGTCGGCTATTCCGTCACCCCTGCGGTGCGGAGCTCCTTCCACACCTTGTCTGATGTCACCGGCATCTCGAGGTTGCGGGTGCCGAGTGGTGCGAGCGCGTCGATGACGGCGTTGACGTAAGCCGCCGGCGACCCGACCGTCGCCGATTCACCGACGCCCTTCGCCCCCAGCGGATGATGCGGCGAAGGCGTCACCGTGGCGAAGGTTTCGAAGTGAGGCGTCTCCCACGCGGTCGGCAGCAGGTAGTCCATGAAGTTGGATCCGAGGCAGTTGCCCTCCTCGTCAAAGGTGATGAGCTCGGTGAAGGCGATACCCCACCCCTCGGTCAGCCCCCCGTGGATCTGCCCCTCGACGATCATGGGGTTGATCCGGACGCCGCAGTCGTCGACCGCGACCATGCGCCGCACCCTGACCTGCCCGGTTCCGTTGTCGATGTCGACGACAACCGCATAGGTGCCGAATGGGTAGGTCATGTTCGGCGGGTCGTAGTAGTGGACGCCTTCCAGTCCCGGCTCCATGCCCTCCGGGAGGTTGGTGTAGGCCGCGAAGGCCAGTTCCTGGATCGTCTGGGCTCGATCTGGCGAGCCCTTGACGTAGAACTTGCCGCGTTCCCAGACAAGGTCGTCCTCGTCGGCCTCGAGAAGGTGAGCTGCCAGCTTGCGCGCCTTCTCCCGCAGGTGGCGCGAGACCACCGCGGTTGCCGCCCCCGCCACCGGGGTCGAGCGCGACGCATAGGTGCCGAGTCCGTAGGGCGCGGTATCAGTGTCGCCCTCTTCGACCGAAACGTCAGCCGCCGGGATTCCCAGCTCTTCGGCGACTATCTGCGCGAAGGTCGTCTCATGGCCCTGGCCCTGCGCCTTGACGCCGATCCTCAGCAATGCCTTTCCGGTTGGGTGGACGCGCAGCTCGGCGGAGTCGAACATGCGGATGCCGAGAATGTCGAAGTCCGCCCCGTGACCGGCGCCGACCACCTCTGTGAAAGACGCCAGTCCGATCCCCATGTACTCACCGCGCGCGCGTTTCTCGGCCTGTTCACGCCTCAAACCCTCGTAGCCGAGCTTCTCGAGCGCCAGGTTCATCGCCCCGTGGTAGTCGCCCGAGTCGTACACCCAGCCCGTGGCCGACCTGTACGGAAACGCTTCTTTGGGCACGAAGTTCTTGAGCCGGATCTCGGCCTGGTCCATGCCTAGCTCGATGGCGGCGTTGGTGACCAGGCGCTCGATCAGGTACGACGCCTCGGTGACTCGGAACGAGCACCGATAGGCGACGCCGCCCGGCGCTTTGTTCGTGTAGTAACCGTCGGCCACGATGTGCGCGGCCGGGATGTCATATGACCCGGTCACGATGTGGAACAGCCCCGCCTTGAACTTCGACGGTTGGGCGTCGGCAAAGAAGGCGCCCTGGTCACTCTCCAGCGACACACGAAGCCCCAACATGCGCCCCGACGCATCGAGCGCCAGGTCCCCCCGCATGTGGTAGTCGCGAGCAAAACCAGTCGAAATCAGGTTCTCGGTGCGGTCCTCGATCCACTTGATCGGCTGCCCGAGCAGGAGCGAAGCGGCCGTCGCCACCACATAGCCCGGATAGACCGGCACCTTGTTCCCAAAGCCGCCGCCGATGTCCGGCGCCACAACGCGGATGTTCTGCTCAGGCAAGCCCGCGACGAGCGCGAAGACGGTTCGGATCGCGTGCGGCGCCTGGCTGGTCATGTACAGCGTGGCCTTCCCGGTCACCGGACTGACGTCGGCCACGATGCCGCACGTCTCCAGCGGCGCGGGGTGGGAACGCGGATAGTGGGTTGACAGCGAGACGACCTTGTCGGCGCGCGCGAAGGCGTCGTCGGTGGCGGCAGCGTCCCCAGACTCCCAGTGGTACACGTGGTTGTCCAGCTGTCCTTCTTTGTCGTCGCGAATCAACGGGGCAGCGGACGAATGGGCCTGCTGAGGGCTGGTCACCGGCGTCAGCACGTCGTAGTCGACCTCGACGAGCGCGAGGGCGTCTTCCGCCGCGTACTTGGTCTCAGCAATGACGGCCGCCACTTCCTGGCCCTGGAAGCGCACCTTGTCGGTTGCCAGAACCGCCTGCGTATCACCCGACAGAGTCGGCATCCACGCCAGTCCGTGCTGCGCCATCAGTTCTCCGGTGACGACCGCCACTACCCCCGGCGCCGCCGAGGCGGCGGCGGTGTCGACCGAACGGATCCGCGCATGAGCGTACGGGCTGCGGAGAATGGCCATGTGCAGCATGCCCGGCAGCGTGATGTCGTCCAGGTAGTTGCCCTTGCCGCGGAGGAAGCGCACGTCCTCCTTGCGCTTGAACGACTCCCCGATGCCGCCGTGCGGTTTGACCTCCACAGTCATTGCGCCACCTCCACACCGGCAACCGCGGGCGTGGCCGCCTTCTCGGCAGCCGCCTTGGCCGCGTGCTGGATCGCCTTGACGATGTTCGTGTAGCCGGTGCAGCGGCAGATGTTGCCGCTGATGGCCCAACGGATCTCCTCTTCGGTTGGGTCGGGATTGCGAGCGAGCAGGGCGGCACCGACCAGCATCATCCCGGGTGTACAGAATCCGCATTGGAGACCGTGTTCCTCGTGGAATCCGGCCTGGATCGGGTGAAGCTCGGCACCAGGGGCAAGTCCTTCCACCGTCGTGACCTCGCGCCCCGACACCTGTACAGCGAGGTGAGTGCACGACTTGACGGGTTCGCCATCCAGCAAGACGGTGCAGGCGCCGCAGCTGCTGGTGTCGCAGCCGATGTGCGTGCCGGTGAGTCCGAGATTGCTGCGAATGAAGTCAACGAGCAGTACGCGCGGCTCGACGTCGGCGCTTCGTTCGCCGCCATTGACCCTGACCGTTACGTTCATTCGCCCCTCCCCTGTGCCCGGTTGACAGCTGTTCTCAGCCCGCGCTTTACGAAAACGCGGACCATGTCACGCTTGTAATCGGCACTGCCTCGCAGGTCGTCGTGCGGCTCCGCCGCTGCACTGGCAAGGCGCGCGACCGCGTCGATTGCCTCGTCGGTTGGCTCCTCGCCTGTTAGCGCCTGCTCGGCTTCAGTCGCCCTCAGGTTGGTCGGGCCGACCGCCGTCAACCCGATGCCCGCCCGACCCACGCGACCATTCGCCATCTCGACCTGAACAGCCACCGCGGCGGTCGCGAAGTCACCTACCTTGCGCTCCAGCTTGAGGTAGCTCCCGCCCGATGGCCCCATCGGGGCCGGGATGCGGACCTCGGTCAGAACCTCATCTGCCTCCAGACTCGTGGTGAAGGGGCCCTGGAAGAACTCCGCCGCTGGAATGATCCGCTCGCCCCGAGTTGAAGTGGCGACCAGTTCGGCATTCAGCGCGATCATCACCGACCCCCAGTCGCCGGCGGGGTCCGCGTGGCATAGCGAGCCGCCCACAGTGCCGGCGTTACGGACAAGCGGGTCGGAGATCTGGGGCGCGGCCTCGAGCAGGATCGGGAATCCTGGACCGAGCGCCTGGTTCCGCTCGACGTCGCAGTGGCGCGTTCGCGCACCGATTCGCAAACCGCCGTCCTGCGCCTCCACGCCCACGAGCCCGCCTATGCGTCCGAGGTCGATGAGCATCGAGGGTGACGCCAGGCGCAGCTTGAGGAGAGGCAGCAGGCTTTGACCGCCCGACATCAACTTGGCCTCGTCGCCGTATTGCTGGAGGAGTGACAGCGCCTCGTCCAGGGTGGCTGGAGCTCGATACTCGAACGGGCCTGGGAGCATCTCGACCTCCTGACCGGAAGCGCCTTCCGGTCAATCCCCCACTAAGAACAAGAGGCGAAGTCGGCCACGCCGGCGCCGAAACTTCGCCCCTACTCTGGCCGGTATACACCCGGCCCATGAGGCTGTCAAACTTGGCCGTTTCAGCCGCTGAGCGTTGCGCTCGGCGCACGGTCGCGCTAGAGTTCTACGCGAAATGATGGAGGCCAGGTTCGTCACCGCCGCGGCTTCGATCATTTCGATTATTTAGGCGCGCAGCCGAACCTCTGCTGCG
>CAZXGB010000132.1:0-8690 GCA_964640005.1 uncultured Actinomycetes bacterium
CCGCCGCGAGACCTTCGACGACCTGGCGCGGGCCGAGATCTTCTAGGGCGCTGCCTGAAGCGCGCGCAAGCGTGCATCTGCGGGCGCATGCACGCCATTGAGGCTGCCCCAAGCGTGCATCTGCGGGCGTATCCACGTAACTCGACGACCGGTCAGAGCCTTCTTCCGGCAGGACCCCCGAAGCGTGCATTTGCGGGCGTATTACGCCATCGAGGGGTGCGCGAGGCGTGCATCTGCGGGAGTATCCACGTCATTCGCGATGGGTCGACCGGCTACAACGGCCGGGGTTCGTCAAGCCAGCGCGGCTGCGCCCCGCGCCGGATCGCGATCAGCCCGGCCAGCATGCTGACCGCGATCTCCTCCGGCGTGCGCGCACCGATGTCGATGCCGACCGGGCTCTGGATCCGGTCCAGGTCGCGCTCGGCCATTCCACGCCGGCGCAGCGCGTCGACGTGGTGGCCGGTATGGCGTCGGCTGCCCATCAGGCCGATGAATCGTGGCCGCGGATCGCGCCGAAGGACCGACTCGAGGATGTTCGGTAGGTCGGCGGCGTCGTGGTTGGTGTGCACGAGGTACGTCTCGCGGCCGAGGTCGGCCGGCAGTGGCCGGCCCTCGGGAACGTGGACGACTCGAAACCCGGTTTTGCCGGCAAAGTCCGCGAGCGCCCGTCCCACTGGCGTATCGCCGACGACGACGAACACGGGTGCCGGTGCATAGGGCTCGAGATAGACCTCGATCGATCCCAGGTCGTGGCGATAGGTACGGACCGCGGGCTGGCCGCCATCGAGGATGCGAGGTGCGTCGGCGAGCGCCTGCGAGTCGAATTCGGAGCAGCCGAGAGTCCCGGCGACCGCGCCCGTGCGATCGACCAGGGCCTTGGCCCCAGGCCGCGAGGGCGGCTGGCCGTCGACACGGACGACGGTCGCCAGCATCACCTCCTCGCCTTGCTCGAGGCGGCTTGCCAGTTCCGACTCCACAGACCTAGACACGCGCTGCCAGCCCTTCGAGCACGGCAGCCGCGCGCTCGACCTCGGCGTCGGTGGTCGCCGGCCCCACGGTCAGCCGCAGGCTGCCCAGCGCCTCCGGCATCGAAAGGCCCATCGCGAGCAGGACGTGTGAGGGATCGAGTGACCCGCTGGCGCAGGCCGAACCGCTCGAGGCAGCCACTCCGGCCAGGTCGAGCGCCACGATGAGGTCCTCGCCTCGACGGCCGGCGAAGGCCGCGGTGGCGTAGTTGGGCAGCCGTGGATCCGCGCCCGTCGGCCGGCCGTCGAGCTCGGCCAGCGCCGCGCGCAGCCGCGCCGCCCGCGGGGCTGCCGTCGCCGACCAGTCGTCTCGGTGGCTGGCGCAGGCGTCGAGCGCCACCGCCACCGCCGTCGCCGCCGCGATGTCCTCGCGCCCGGCCCGCCGGCTCCACTCCTGCGGTCCGCCGACCAGCAGCGGATCGAGGCGCACCTCCGGCCGGGCCAGCAGGAGGCCGCCGCGGCCGGCGCCGATCTTGTGACCCGAGAAGGAGGCGAGGTCGGCCAGCTCAACCGGCGTGCGGATCCAGGTGGGGCCCTGGCAGGCGTCCAGGTGAACGAGCGCGCCCAGCGCCCGCGCTTGCGCCGCCACCGTCGCGACCGGCTGGACCGAGCCGACCTCGTTGTTTGCCAGCCCGATCGAGACCAGACCCGTGTCCGCCGGCAGCTCTTCGATGGCCCGGGCGGCGCCGTCGACCGGCAGCACGGTCACCGGCACCCCGTCCAGCTGGAGCCGCCGGACGGCGGCCAGGACGGACTGGTGCTCCGCTTCCCAGGTCACCACCCGGCGGCCTGCCGGCAGCCGGCGACCGGCTCCCAGCACCGCGAGGTTGACCGCCTCAGTGCCGGACGCGCAAAAGACCAGGTCGCGAGCGCTGCCGCCAAGGGCGGTGGCGGCGAGGTCGCGGGCGCTGTCGAGGGCGGCGCGGGCGGCGCGGCCCTCGGCGTGCGGGCTCGACGGATTGCCTTCGGGCAGCGAAGCGAGCGCTGCGCGCACCTCGTCGAGGATCGGCGCACCGCCCGCGTGATCGAGGTAGGCGCGCGTCAGCGTCGGGGTTCGGGCTGCTTGAGGAGGTCGGTGAGCGAGCCCTCGAAATGGCGGAGGTAGAGGTGCACGTCGAGGAGCTCGTCGACCTCGATCGGCTCGCGCGACTCCCCCGGCGCCTCGTCGATCAGCCGGTCCGCAAGTTCGTTCTCGGCTACCGTTTCCAGCTCGACTTCGACCGCCATGTCGTCACCCAGCTCGACCTCGACCCCCTGGCCCTGAATCGCGAGGATGACGATGAACGTCACGTGGCAGGCGGCGCACGTGACCTGCACCGTGAAACGGTCCTCCACGTGATTGAGCATCCGGACCTCGCAGCCTCGGAGACTACGGCCGCAGACCGGGCAGTTGTAGTACCGGGCGCGGTCCTGGATGAACTCGATGATGCTCATCCCGCCAGCAGTCTACGCCCGGCGGCGGGACAGGGGCGAGCCGTCACTGGCGGTGTCCCTCGATGCACACGCAGCCGTCCGGGCCGACCGTCGCGGCGTGCAGCGTGCCCGGTGCCAGGACCATCCGGTCGCCTGCCTCGAGGTGGAGGTCGCGGTTCTCGTTGACCAGGTGAAAGGTGATCGAGCCCTCGACGCAGTAGAGGACTTTCTCGTAGCCGTGGGTGTGTGGCGCGTAGCGGTCGCCGGGGCCGTTCGACCACGAATAGCAGCCCGAAGCCTCCCGCTCCAGCTTGCGCATCATCTCCTCGATGGCCATGCCTTTCTCCATTGTCGATTGCCGCTCACCGGAAGTCCCGGCCCGTCCGCAGGCGACGGCGGTCGTGCTCCTGCGCACCGGGGAGGACGGCGGCTGGATGCAGGCGCTGGCCGCGTTCCTGGCCCTGCCGGCAACCGCCTTCGCCTGGCCGGCGGCGGGCGGCTTTCGGGTCCGGACGTTCGAGCCGGGAGCCGAGGTGGAGTTCAGCGAAGCCGGCCTGGCCGCCGCCGTCCACGCGGTCTGGCACGCGGGGCTGGTGGCCCCGGGCCAGTCGGTGGCGGTGCTGACGGGCAGCGGTACGCTGGAGGCGCGGCGCCTCCCCGGCGGCGGGGTCGAATTGCTTCGGAGCGGCGCGACGATCTGCAGTTCGCCGCGCGTCCGCACGGTGGCCAAGGGCGAGATCTCCTGGCCCTCATAGACTGTCGCTGTGGTTGAGCTCGAGGTCCGGACTTCGCGCCGGGAAGAGACGATCGACGTCACCGACCAGATCCAGCGGGTGGTCGCCGCTGACGGCCTCGCCGAGGGCACCTGCACGGTCTACACGCCGCACACGACCTGTGCGCTGACCGTCAACGAGGGGTACGACCCCGACGTCCAGGCCGACTTCCTCACCCACCTGCGCGAGCTGGTCCCGCAGCAGGCCGGCTTCCAGCACGTCGAAGGCAACTCGGACGCGCACATCAAGTCAATGCTCGTCGGCCCCAGCGTCACGCTGCCCGTCAGCCATGGCCAGGTGCGTCTCGGCCGCTGGCAGGCGATCTTCATGTGCGAGTTCGACGGGCCGCGTCAGCGCCAGCTCTGGGTGACCATGACCGGCGCCGGGGACTCGCGGGCGAAGTGAGGGAGACGCTGCGACGCCTGCTCGCGGGCGAACTGAACCTCGAAGAGGCGGAGGCCGAGCTGCGACGTGTCGAGCTGAGCGAGCTCGGCGAGCGCGCCCGACTCGACCTCGGCCGGATCGGGCGCCGGGGCCTCCCCGAGGTCGTGCTGGCGAGCGGAAAGTCGACCAGCGACACCGCCCGGCTGGTAGTCGCGCTCGCCCGTGAGCAGGGCCAGGGCCTGGCCAGCCGGTTGTCGAGCGAGCACTGGGAAGCGCTGGCGACGTCGGCCGGCGACCTCGAGGTCCAGCGCTACGGCGCCGCCGCCCGCGTCCTTCGTCCGGGCTTCGCCCCCGCCCCGCTCGGTGGCCGCATCGCCATCATCACGGCCGGGACCAGCGACCTGGCGGCTGCGGAGGAGGCGCGGATGGTGGTCGAGGCGTGCGGCCATTCGGCGCGGCTCGAGTCCGACGTCGGCGTCGCCGGCCTCCACCGCCTGGTAGCGCCCCTGGCCGAGCTGGCGGCCTGGGATCCGGACGTCTTCGTGGTCGCCGCCGGGATGGACGGAGTGCTCCCGGGCGTCGTCGCCGGCCTGGTCGACCGGCCGGTTATCGGTCTCCCCGTCTCCAACGGCTACGGCGCCGGCGGGCGTGGCGAGGCGGCTCTGCTCACCATGCTGCAGTCCTGTTCGACCGGCCTGACTCTGGTCAACATCGACAACGGAATCGGCGCCGGGACCGCCGCCGTCCTCATCGCCGCCCGCGCTGCCGCAGCCAGGCAACCACGACCAGCACGAGCGAGCCGGCGATCAGCAGGAGCAGCAGCAGGACTGACAGGGCGCTCGCGTAGCGGCTGAGCTCGGCTCCTCCCGGCAGCCCGAAGAGGAGCGCCAGCAGGATCAGCACCGCGAGTGTGATCGCCAGCAGCTCTGGAAACCCGCGACGCTTCTTGCCGAAGAAGAGCAGCCAGAGCCGGCCCGGGCGGCGCTTGGAACTCATACGCGCTCCAACAGCTCGCTCAGGCGCCCAATCCTGGGCACGCCGTCGGGCGGCTGGTGGCGCGCGAGCTGCGTGCTGAGCACTGCCTCCATACCGACCGCCCGCGCGCCCTCGTAGTCCTCCTGGAAGCGGTCACCGACGTAGAGCGCCTCGGCCGGCTCCACGGAGAGCAGGTCGAGGGCGGCAAGGTAGAGCTCGGGCGCGGGTTTGCGCTTGCCGACCTCGGAGGAAAGCACGACCACGTCCAGCTCGGCCGCGATCCCGTTGACGCTCATCTGCCGCCGCATCATCTCGGGCGGGAAGGGCGCGTTGGAGGCGACGGCGGTTTTCAGCCCACGAGAACGCAGTCCTCGCAATGTGTCCAGAGCGCCCTCCGCCACCTGGACGTGCCGGTCCCAGACCTGCTGTTCGAGATCGAGTACCCGGTAGAGGGTTGCCCGAGGCGCCTCGACGCCGGCGCGGCGCCAGGCGGCCTCGTAGAGCTCCATCCAATCGACCTCGTCCTCACCGAACTTCTCGAGCTCCAGTTCCAGGGGCTCGAGGACGCTCCGCATCAGCGTCTCGGCATCCGGGACGTCCGGCCCCAGCCAGGGCCTCACCGCTTCCAGCACCTCGAGCAGCTCCACACGGGGGTAGTCGAACGTGACGAGGGTCATGCCGTAGTCGAAGACGACCGCTCGCAGCGCCACAATGTGGCAGGTATGCCACAGCGCGGCCGGTTGACGCACATCGACGAAAGCGGCGCGGCGCGGATGGTCGACGTGGGGGAGAAGCCGGCCACCCAGCGCGAGGCGGTCGCCGAGTGCCGGGTGCGGATGTCGGCGGAGACGCTGCGGGCGGTACGCGATGCCGAGGTCGCCAAGGGCGACACGCTGGCGGTCGCCCGGGTGGCCGGGATCATGGGCGCCAAGCGGACGCCCGACCTGATCCCGCTCTGCCACCCCCTGCCCATCAGCAGCGTCGAGGTCGACTTCGATCTCGAGGCGGACGCCATTCGAGTCACCGCAACCGCCCGCGTCAGCGGGCAGACCGGCGTCGAGATGGAGGCCCTGACGGCGGCCGCAGTGGCGGGCCTGACCGTGATCGACATGGTCAAGGGGCTGGAAAAGGGCGTGTGGATCGAGGGTTTGCGGCTGCTCCGCAAATCCGGGGGCAAAAGCGGGGATTGGCAAAGGCCTTCGTCCTGACCGTCTCCGACGGCGTCAGCGCGGGCTCCCGCGAGGATCGCAGCGGTCCAGCCCTCGCGCGCCTGCTCGGCGACGCCGGCTTCGAGGTCGAGCGCGCGGTCGTGGCCGACGAGCGCGAGGCGATCACGCGCGCGATCTGGGATGCGGTCGCCGCCGGCGCGGACCTCGTGGTGAGCACGGGCGGCACCGGCCTCGGGCCTCGCGATGTGACGCCCCAGGCCACGCTGCCTCTCCTCGACTACGAGGTGCCTGGGCTGGCCGAGGAGATGCGCCGGGCCGGGCTCGCCAAGACGCCGATGGCGATGCTCTCGCGCAGCCTGGCGGGCGTGCGCGGCAGCTCGCTGGTGCTCAGCCTGCCCGGGAGTGAGAAGGGCGCCACCGAGTCACTGGAGGCGGTGCTGCCCGTCATTCCGCACGCACTGCAGCTCCTGAAGGGGGATACAAAGCACGAGTGAACATCAATTCAGACCTCGGCGAGGGGATCGGCTTCGACGATGAAATCCTGCCCAGCATCGACAGCGCCAATGTCGGCTGCGGCGTCCACGCGGGCTCGCCCACGGAGACGATCAGAACCGCGGCTCGCTGTGCTGACCTGGGCGTCGAGGTCGGCGCGCACCCGAGCTTCGACGATCGCGAGAACTTCGGCCGCACCATCGTTCCGCTGGCGCCCCAAGATCTGGCCGCACTCGTGCGCTTCCAGGTGGCCGCGATCGCGGCCGTCTCGCCGATCGCGTACATCAAGGCTCACGGTGCCCTCTACCACTACTGCCAGGACAACCCGGAGGCGGCGGACGCCCTGGCCCGAGTCGCCGCCGAGTTCGGCGTCGGCCTGATCGGCCAGCCCGGTTTCGAGATCCTGGCCGCCTGCCGGCGCGCCGGCATCCCCGGCTACGCAGAGGGCTTCGCCGACCGCGCCTACCTCCCCGATGGCCGGCTCGCTCCGCGCGGTCAACCGGGTTCGGTGCTCGAGCCCGAGCAGGCGGCCGAGCAGGCACTTCGCCTCGTTCGCGGTGGCGACTACGACACCATCTGCTTGCACGGCGATTCTCCAGGCGCCCCCGCCGTGGCCAGAGCGATCCGCGAAGCGCTGGAGGCGGAGGGGATCATGACCGGACCTCTGAAGACGTGAGTCGTTACCGTTAGCCGGATGCTGCTCATCGGGGAGAAGGCACCGGACTTCAAGCTGGCGAGCACCGGGGGCAAGGAGGTCCAGCTCTACGAACAGGTCAAGGAGCGTCCGGCGACCATCCTCGCCTTCTACGTGCTCGATTTCACGCCCGGTTGAAAGACTGAGCTGACCGAGTTTCGGTCACGGCACGACCAGATCCGAGAAGCCGGCATCGGCCTCTACGGCATCTCGGTTGATTCGGTGTTCAGCCATGCGGCCTTCGCCGAACAGCTGGGTGGACTGCCATTCGAGCTCCTGGCCGACTTCGAACGCACCGTCGTGAGCGGATTCGGCGTGATGCGCGAGGACGTGCCCGGCTATCGCGGGATGCCCCAGCGGTCGGTCTTCATCCTGGACTCGGAAGCGGTCGTTCGCTGGACGTGGGAGCGGAGCAAGGACGAGCCGCTGCCCGATTACGACCTGGTGATCGCCGAGGCGAAGAAGGTCGCGGGCGTCTAACCCAGGGCCGGGCCCACTGAGACGCCGGCCATGGAGAACGAGCCGACCAGCGCGCTGAACAGCTCGTCGACGAACTCCTTGTCGCCGGCGCCGTTCCAGCGATCCTCGTCGCGCTGCAGTATCCAGTCGGGAACGCCCTCGCGGAGGACGCGCCGATCGCGCGTGATCGCAACCTGCGGCGGCTCGCTCAGGCTCGTTCGCACGCCGATCACGGTCTGATGGCCGGTTGAGAGGGTCGCCGTCCACTGCGCCTGCCAGCCCACTGGCCGGCCCTGCTCGCTGTAGTGACGGATCATTGCGTGGGGCGCCACGGCGACGTCATACCGGTCCTTGTAGAGGTGGTGGAGAAGACCCACGACCCGCTCGTCGAGCTGGGCCGCGATCCGCAGCAGGAGTGGCAGTGAGCGGTCGTCGACGCGTGGCACCGGCATCTCGAGCAGCGTGCCGACCCGGGTGAGCAGGAGGCCGGCCACGCCGGCATGGCGCCGGCAGAACGGGGCACGATCGACGACGAGAAGGTGGTCGGCGCACCAGTGCGTGTTGCAGGTGGCGCCGCTGGCGTCGGTGTACGTGCACTGCCAGGTCGTCCTCGATGTGCAGTGGGAGACGGTGCAGCCGTGGGAGGTGGGCGGACCGGCATGAGCGAGCCGGGGGGGAATGTGGCCTGCGCTCTTGAAGAGTCCGAACATTCGCACCTCTGCTCGCGCGAGTGTGCATAAGGCGAGGCCTTTTGCGCCCCCTCAAATGAGGGAATTTTTCGGACCACCGAAGGCACGCCCGCAGGTATGGTTTCGCGGATGCCTTTCTGGCGAAGGCGCCAGCGGCCGGCTGCCCAGTCACCGGCGCCTCCTCCCGCTGACGATCTGGCCCGGCTCGGGCTGACCATCGAGGGAGAACGTCCGAGCTGGATCGCGGAGCGCCAGTCGAACCGGGCCAACGTGCGGCGGCCGGAGGACCCGGTCGTCCGCCCTGACGTGGCCGCGGCCCGTGCCGCTCAGCAGGCGGCCAAGGAAGCACTTTCGGCGCCGGTTTGGCTGGCCGAGCTGCCCGCCTCGGCACGGAAGTGGTCGCCGCAGGAGCATGCGGCGCGCATCGACCTCGCGCATATCGTCGAGGCCCACCGCCAGCCGGTGCCTGCCCAGCGGGCGCCGAGCTGGTTCGAGAAGCTCTTCGGAGCGGCGGTCGCTGCGGCGCCGCCGGCACCGCCTGCCTCTGCGGCGCCTCCGGCCCCACCGCCTGCCTCTGCGGCGCCTCCGGCCCCACCGCCTGCCTCTGCGGCGCCTCC
>CAZXGB010000133.1:0-8685 GCA_964640005.1 uncultured Actinomycetes bacterium
GTCCTGGTTGACCGACTTCGCGGTCAGGCGCAGGCCGAGCACGCGCGTGTAGAAGTCGACGTTGCGAGGCGCGTTTCCGGTGATTGCGGTGATGTGGTGCAGGCCGTCCAATCGCATCGAAGTTCGCGGGCTGGTCATGTCAACGCTCCTTGTATTACTTGCTAGAGCAAGCTTGCCATAGCAACGATACCACCATGACCGGCGCCCGAAACAGCCGGGCTGTCAGAGACACTCGGAGGCGGCGCCGGGGGCGAAGCGTTCGAATGCACGGGCCAGCGCCGCCACCTCGTCTGGCTGCAGGCGGTCGAAGAACCGTCTCTGGACGCCCGCGAAGTGCGTCGCCTGGGCGGCGCGCAGCAGGTCCAGGCCGGCGCCGGTCAGGTGCGCGTCCTTGGCCCGGCGATCCACCGCCGAAGGCCTCCGCTCGACGAGCCCTCGCTCTTCGAGCGCGTCGACGATGCGCGACACCCGGCTCAGGCTCAGACCCGCCCGCTCCGCGAGCGCGGTCAGGCCCAGCATCCGCCCCTCCGCGGCCGCCAGCCGGCCCAGCAGTTCCAGGCTGCTGAGGCTCAGTCCGTGCGCCGCCTCGAGTTCGGCTTCGAGCTCACGGGTCAGGCGTTTGTGGGTCTCGAGGAGCCCGATCCAGGCCTCCGCCTGGACGTCCTGCCAGCGGGCGAGCCCGTCCTCGCCGATGACATACGGACACGCGCTGTCGGTTTCGGTCGCGGTAGCCATTCCTTGCTAGAGCAAGGATACGCCGTCCCATCGATCAGGCGTCAGGTGGCAAGCAGCCGCCGCGAACCTCCCGCTCGGCGCTGGGTCGGACCGGCGATCGAGTACAGGATCATCACGAGGAGCAGAAGCCCGACCAGGCCCAGGACCAGGAGCGCCACGAACCAACCCCAGCGACCCAGAAGTGCGGAGGCGATGAGCGCCATGACCCAGGAGACGACCTCGAGCAGACCGCCGAACCCAACCAGGATCAGGCCGGCGTTGTAGACCTGCCCGTTGGCCAGCTGCCCACCGGGCATGCTCAAAAGCAGGAGAATTCCTCCCACCACCCATACCACTAAACCCGTCACAAAGACTTTCCGGATTACCGCCCTGCTCATACTCAGGACAATACGTCGGCAAAAGCGAGAGCACCAACTTCTGACCTTCGGACCCCTCCGTCGCGGCTGCGCGGTTACACGTCCCCGCCAAGCGGGAGCAGCGTTACGCCGGACCCCGTACGGTGGCGATGACCTCCTGGATCGCGTTGGCGCCGTAGCCCTTGCGGTTCCACTCCGGCACCTCGGGCTGGCCCCGGCCGGCGAAGTCAAAGGCTCGCGCGCGAAACGAGGTGAGACCGGGCTTTGCAAGATGCGCGATCAGCTCCCACCACTGCCAGCTGTACCGGTTCCGCTCGCCGATCAGGCGCGCCTGCTGCCAGGGGCCGGCGTTGACGCTGACCTCGACCCGTTCGATCGGAGCCGCGCCTGACCAAGCCGCGCCGCGCACGGCGAGGTTTGTCGCGTCCACCTCCCGGCCGGCCACCGGCTCGGTGATCAGGGACCGCACACGTTCCAGCGTGACCGGCTCCCGTACGAGCTGGCCGTTACGCATCCACTCGTACGCATACTCGTGCTGGTAGTAGCCATCGAAGGTCTCCGCAATCGCAGAGATCTCGCTCAGCCACTTCACGGACGCCATTCCGTAGAAGCCAGGAACGACCAGCCGCAACGGGTACCCGTGCTCGACCGGCAGCGGCTCGCCGTTCATCGCGTAGGCCAGGATGGCATCCGATTCCCGGGCGTAATCGACGTCGAGGCTCCGCTCGTACTGAATCGGATCCGGCTCCCTCGCTACCGTCCCCCTGTCAGCGCCCCGAAACAGCAGCTGGCGCGCCTGGGCGCGGACGCCGGCGCGGTCGAGCACCTCAGTCAGCGGCACCCCGGTCCACTCCGCGGTGCTTACCGCACCCAGTCCCCACGGCACTCCGTCGACCTTCGGAGTGATCGTCGCCCGACCGTTCCCAGCACATTCCAGGGTCACGAAAAGCGACCGCGACGGCAGGTTCTCGAGGTCGCGCAAGGTCAGGCTCAGCGGCCGCTCGACCAGGCCGTTCACCTCCATCCGCCAGACGGACGGATCGAGCGCCGGAATCGAAAAGTGGTTCCGCATGAAGAAGTGTGAGTTGGGCATGACGACGCTGTCGATCAGGGCGGGGATAGAGGTTTCGGCATTGAGCGGATCGGCGTCGAGAACGACGAGGCCTGCCTCGACCGCCGTCCGGTAGGCATCTCTGATCATCGCCTCTCACCTCCTGAGCACCTAACGTATCCCAGCGCCCGCGGCCCGTCTCGCCACGATTTCGGCGCCGTCAGCGCACCTCCCGTTCCAGGCAGGCGTTGACCGCACCGCGCACCTGGTCGACCGCCTCCCCCCTCTCGATTCCGAGCGCCAGGAGCACGTCGGCGGCAACCGTTCGGATCTGGCCGACGAGGGCGTTGACGGGCATCCCTCCGCCCGCGCGGACAACCAGCGTCGCCGCCGCCGCCGCGCGCAAAGCGGCCGCCCGTCCCTCGTCCAGACCGGCGCCGCCGGCGAATACAACCGCCAGCGCGCGCACCGCGGCAGCAAGGTCGCGCACGGCGAGCGCCAGGCTCGCGGCCGGCTGGGGTTCGAGCTCGATCGCGCGAATCGCCGCTCGCGCCAGCGCGGCCGCGTCGGTGGCCACCAGCTGGAGCCCGGGGGCGATCGCTGCCTGGCGGGCGATCAGGGGTCGGGCACGCCAGTGAAAGGGCACCAACCGGGCGTTCTCCTTCGCGAGCTCGATTGCCTCCCGCAGTCGACGCAGCGAGCTCTCGAGGCCCGGAGCGCGCGCGAGGGCATCCTCGGCCCGGGCGGCGTCGTCGGTCTCGAGGGCGTCCGCGACCTGCTCGAGTGCTTCAATGAGCTCGGAAAAGAAAGGCGCCGCCGCCTCCCGCGTGACCACTCGTGGACTCTTCGAGGAAGCGAGGGTCACCACCAGTCCCGTGCTGCCCCCGACGACGACGTCGACCAACCGCGAGGCGGCAACGCCGCCGAAGATCCCGTGTGGCGGCTGGATCGTCGCGATCAGGACGCCGGCGATGCCGGCCTGGGTCACGGCGCCCTGCCCGCCGCCGAGGAGGGTGGCGACGCCCATGGCCAGGAGGACGACAACGCCGACCTGGAGCGGTCCGGTGCCGATCGCGGAGATGAGCAGGTCGCCTATCCCGACCCCGAGCGCCGCGCCGAGCACAGTCTCGACAACGCCCAGCAGACGGCGGCCGGGTGCCAGGTAAACCGTGAGCATGGCGCTGATCGGAGCGAAGATCCCGGCCTGGTGCCCGATCACGTTGTGCACCAGGAACCACGCCAGCGCGGCGCCGGCGGCGGCTTGAACGAGGGGCATCCAGGAAGCGCTCAGGCGGGCTACGGCGCGCGGGACGGCGCCCGCATAGGCCATCACCCAAGCATCACATCCCGGCGCCTAGCCCGAAGTCGCCGCCTGCGGGCGCTCCAAGCGGTAGTCCGCCCGCCCGGGAGTCCCGACCGTCTCGAAGGCCCTCTCGATCTCCGGGCGGCTGGCGCCGGCCATGAGAAGCAGGATCAGAAGCAGCCGCGCCTTGAGGCCGTCGAGCACACCGGCAGGGATAAGCCCTCGCCCCAGCAGGTCCTTTTCCGATCCCGGAAAGCCATAGGTGCTCTGCAGCACTTCGCCACTGCCGGTACGCGAGGCGAGTACGACCGGCATCGCACCGGCGAGCCTCTCCAGCGGCGGGACGAGCGCGCTGGGCAGATGACCGCCACCCATCGCCTGCACGACGAGGCCCGCAAATCCGAGCCGATCGACCTCCCCGAGGAGCCGGCCGTCATCGCCCATCCCCATTGGAAGAAGAGCCACGGCGACGTCCGGACGCGACGTTCCGAGATCTAACTGCAGGTGGTGGCGACCCTCCGGGCGCACAGCGATTCGCGGGCGTCCCTCGGCGACGTACCCGATCGGACCCGTAAGCCGGGCCCGAAACGTGGAAAGGCTCGAGGTGTGCGTCTTCTGAACGAAGCGGGCGGCGTGGATCTCGTCCGTGAAGACCACCGTGCAGCCGAGGCCACGCGCCACATCGCTGGCGGCGACCTGTACTGCCGCCAGGATGTTGGCGGCGCCGTCGGCGCCGGCCAGGCTCGGATTGCGCATCGCGCCGGTGACGACCAGCGGCGCTTCGCCGTCCCAGAGAAGGTCGAGGGCGAAGGCGGTCTCCTCCATGGAGTCCGTGCCCTGGGTGACGACGGCACCCCGGGCCCCCGCCTCGACCGCCTCTCGGACCGCGCCCGCGAGCTCGAGCAGGTCGGGGACGGTCAGCTCGGGCGAGGGCACCTGCCGGAAGCTGATGGCCCTGATCTCGGCCACGTCCTTCAGCTGCGGGACCGCCGCCACCAGGTCTTCGGCCGTCAGCCGAGGCGACGCGCCCGTTGTCCCTTGCGCAGGCGACGCAATCGTGCCCCCGGTCGAGAAGACGGCCACAACGGGTAACGGCGCCATGTGCCTGATCTTCTCAGAGGGCCTCGGCGGCCATCTGGAACGCGTCCAGCGACCGCACCACGAGGCCCGGATCCAGGCTCTTTGTGATCAGGACCAGGCGCGAGCGCTCGTCGTCCGCCGGCCAGGCCCCAAGGTGCTCGGGCCGGTGGATCACGTGCTGCACGCTGTTGACCGCAACGCCGCCCACCTCGCGGACGTTGAGAAGCCCCTTGACCCTGAGCACGTCCTCCCCATGGGCATGCAAGAGCATGCTCAGCCAGACGCTGAAGGCGATCCAGTCGAGCGGCTGCTCGAACTCCAGGGAGACGGCACTCGGCGCAGCCGTCTCGTAGGCCCCGAGAGACCTTCCCAGACCCCTCCGTCGCCGCTGCGCGGCGCCACCTCCCCGCCAAGCGGGGAGGAGGCCACCATCCTTCCCCGCCCAGCCGGGAGGAGGCCACCATCCTCCATCCAGCACGCGCCCGTTGATCGCCCTCGTGAGGTGGGCGGCCGGGTTCAGCGCCCGCAAGCGCCCCTCGAGGCTGCCGATCGCGGCCGGCTCGGCCACGTCGACCTTGGTCAGAACCAGTGTGTCGGCGACGCTCGCCTGCTTCAACGACTCCTCGTGCCGGTCGAGATGCAGGAGGCCGTTCAGCCCATCCACGGTGACCACGACGCCCTCGATGAAGAAGTGGTGCTGGAGGACGGGATCGCTCACCACACTGAAGAGGACCGGCGCCGGGTCCGCGAGCCCGCTCGTCTCGATCAATACGCGCCGCAGCCTTGAAATCCGGCCCCTCTGATCGAGGTCGAGCAGCTCGCGCAGCGCCGCCACCAGGTCCTCGCGCCGGTTGCAGCACACGCAGCCGCCGGCCAGGAGCAGGCTCCGCTCTCCGACGTCGCGCACGAGATAGTGGTCGAGTCCAACCTCCCCGAACTCGTTGATGACGACCGCCGTTCCCCGGCTCTCGGGGCCGGCAAGGATGCGCCGCAACAGCGTGGTCTTCCCGGACCCGAGGAAGCCGCCGATCACGGTCACCGGGCGGCGGCCGTCCTGCGCCTCGGTCACGGCCCCTCGCGCTGCTCGAGGAACCCTAAGAGCTGGGGATCGAGCGGATCGAGCCGCAGGCCGGTCAGGCGTTCCGCTGCCGGCCAGAGCTGGCCCAGGTTCTGGACCAGCTCGGACGCGCCTTTACGGTTGGCGACGACGTAGGTGGTGGCGCTCCAGTCGTCGTGGAACTGGAGCCCGAAGTGTCCCACGACCCGGTTCACGAGCCGCGTCCGCTGGAAGCGCTGCCGCCGCCGCTCGCGCTCCCCGCCGAGACCGCCCAATCCACCCGGCTCGAAGCGGCGCTCCGTCCAGTGCAGATCGCTGACCAGCTGTCCGCAGAGAACGCACATAGGCTCGGTTAGCGGGTGGCGGCCTCCACCTTCGTGCCCATCGGGTAGCGGCGCCGGAAGTCGTTCGCGATCTCCTCCATCGTCACCCAGCTGACGCCCTCGTGCCCGTTGATGTAGTCGATCAGCCGCTCCAGCATGAGGAGCACCTGCGGGCGGCCGCTGACATCCGGATGGATGGTGAAGGGGAAGACTCCGTAATCCATCTCGCGGTAAACCCAGTCGAACTGATCCCGCCACATCTCCTCGATGTGACGCGGGCTGACGAAGCCGTGGCTGTTCGGGGACTTCTTGATGAACATCATCGGCGGCAGGTCGTCGACGTACCAGTTGGCGCCGATCTCGACGAGGTCGATCTCCTGGCCGCGCACGAGGGGCTTCATCCACTCGCCGGCTTCCTTGGAGAAGTCGATCTTGGTCCAGGTATCGCCCACGCGTGCATAGAAGGGCAGGAAGTCGTGGTAGGACTGGCTGTGGTCGTACGTGAAGCCGTATTTGAGCAGCAGCTCGGCGGTCACATTCGACATCTCCCACCAGGGCGCCACGTAGCCGCGCGGCTTCTTGCCGCTGACCTCCTCGATCAGCCCGACGCACTTCTCGAGCACGTCCTCTTCCTGCTTCGGGGTCATGGCGACCGGGTTCTCGTGCGAGTACCCGTGAGCGCCTATCTCGTGCCCGGCGTCCACGATCATGCGGGTCTGCTCGGGGAAGGTCTCGATCGAATGGCCAGGGATGAACCAGCTGGCCTTGATGCCGTAGCGGTCGAAGAGCTTGAGCAGCCGGGGCGTCCCCACCTCGCCCGCGAACATGCCCCGCTGTATGTCGTTGGGCGAGTCCTCGCCGCCGTACGACCCCAGCCATCCGGCGACCGCGTCGATGTCCACCCCGAACGAGCACTTGATGTCCTTGGCCACTTTCAACCCCCTTGAACACGGCCGGACGGATGACTAAACGGCGATTCCCTCCAGGGTCTGACCAGGCTTGATTCGGCGCGCGCCCAGAAGCGTGAGTCCCGAGAGGATGATCGGTACCGCGCCTCCGAGGAGTGCCGCGATGGATACCGAAAGACCGGAGCTCAGCAGGATGGTGAAGATCGACGCGCCCAGGATGGCGCCGATCGGGCCCATGGCGTTGATGAAGGCCGCTCCCGTGCCTCGCGCTCGCGTGGGATAGGACTCACCCATGTAGGCGAAGAGGGCCGAGTAGGGGCCGATGACGAAGAAGAGCCCGAGCATGTAGGTGATCAGAACAGCGAGGCTGCTGTGGGCGAAGAGCAGCATCGCGCCGAAGCACAGGCCGGACAGAATCCAGCCGCCCAAGATGGTCTCGCGGCGGCCGATCTTGTCGCCCACGTAGCCGTGAACCAGGTAGCCGATGTAGGCGAGAGCGTTGGAGGCGACCAGGAAGAGCAGGGCGTTGCTGATCGAGACCTGCTTGCCCTGCGTGAGAACGGTGGTGGCGAGCACGACCAGCACCTCGATCCCGATCCAATTGAGCAGGAAGGCAAGCGCCAGGAAGACCGTGTGCCAGCGCTCATCGGAGTAGAAGAGCTGGACGTAGCTGAAGTGTCCGGCCTTCTCGGGGTCGACGCCGTGCGCCTCGCCGAACGTCTTCGCCTCCTGCGCGCGGCCGAGTCGAAGCAGCCTGCGCACCTCCTTGACGGCCTCGAACCGCGGTGACTCCGGCAGCCGGGTGGCGAGGATACCGATGAGGATGATCGGGAACGTCGCCACCGCGAAAACGCCCCGCCAGCCGATCACAGGCAGCAGGAGCGCCGCCACCGCCGACGCGAAGAGCACGCCGATCGGCCAGCCGCCCTGCACGAAGCTGTACAGGAAGCCTCGCCGCTTCGGCCCGTAAAGCTCTGAGAGATACGTGGTGTTGACCGCCTGCTCCGAGTAGCCGAACCCCGACAGCGAGCGCACGACGATCAGGTACAGAGGGCTGAAGGTGAGAGCGGCCAGACCTGAGCTCAGAGCAGCGCCGCCCGTGGTCACCACGAGGGCGGTGCGGCGGCCGAGGTAATCGGTGATCGGCCCGACCGTGATCGCCACGAAGAAGGTGCCGACGGCCACCCAGGTCGCCACGAAAGTGCTGAAGCTGGTCGACCAGCCGAAGTCCTTGGCGATCAGCGGCAGCAGGGTGCCGAACAGAATGAAGTCATATACGGACAGCATCCAGGCCAGGAAGGCGACGATCGACGCGTAAACGACCTGCCGCTGGCTGACTGCCGGTATCCGAAGGGGCTGTCCTTCGATTGAGACTGCCATGCGCCCACCCTCCGAAGGGGAACCCGCCGAGGAAAAACGTCGGGGCGAGCTCCGGCCGGATGCGCCGGCGCCGGGGATGCGTCAGAGCCGGCCGCAAGCAGCCGGAGTCAGGAAAAAAGTCAGCGGCTCTACTGACCACCCCCCTTGTGAGGTTCAGGATCGCAGAGCGGTGAGCTCCGGTCAACAGCCGAAGCCAGCGCGCCGGCACTGATGGCGGCGCCTGCCTAACCCCCTTCAACGCACATCTCCGGCCATCCCGCTGCTACCGAAAGATGACAGCAGCAACGCCCGGCGGTACGATCCCGGACAGGTCAAGTATGGGCGGTGCCGTCAGCCCGGCTGGCGGCGCTCGCGGAGGGTGTGTGATGTTCCGAAAACCGGCTCGGGTCGGCATCTTTGCCGTCCTCTCTCTACTGCTCGCGGCCGCCTGCGCGCCGGGTCAGACAAACCAGCAACAGGGTGGCGTCGTCCACGTCCTGGGCACCTGGGGCG
>CAZXGB010000134.1:0-8548 GCA_964640005.1 uncultured Actinomycetes bacterium
CCGCGAGCGCGGTCTGCATCAGGTCGTGGGTGATCGGGCGCTCCGGCGTCTGCCCCGTGATCTTGAGCGCGATGGCGTTCGCCTCGAAGGGGCCGATCCAGATCGGGAGGTACCGGTCGGCCGTCTTCTCCTTGAGGATCACCACGTGCTGCCCGGTCTGGACGTGCACGCGAATGCTGTCGACGGCCACCTCGACCAGCTCTTCCACTGGCCTGATTCTACGGCCGGGCGCGAGCACGGCCTTCCTAGAATTCGAGTGTGGCGAAGGGCTCCAGACGCGGACGGCTCATATTGGTGGACGCCCATAGCCTGATCTACCGCGCATTTTTCGCGCTCCCTCCGATGAGCACCTCGTCGGGCGAGGTGACCAACGCGGTATACGGCTTCACCTCGATGCTGGCGATCGTGCTCGCCAACCGGCCCGAGTACGCGATCGCCGCCTTCGACATGGGCAAGCCAACTTTCCGGGCCCAGGAGTACGCGGAATACAAAGCCGGCCGGCGCGCGATGCCAGACGATCTACGCCCGCAGCTCGAGCACTGCCGCGAGATTCTGAAGTCGTTTTCGATCCCCATCTACGGGGTCGAGGGCTACGAGGCCGACGACGTGATCGGGACGCTCGCGCGGAAGGCCGAGGCGGCGGGCCTCCAGGTCACGATCGTCAGCGGCGATCTCGACTGCCTGCAGCTGGTCAGCGAGAGCGTCTCGGCCCTGGTGCCCCGGCGGGGCATCACCGACACCTTTCTCTACGGCCCATCCGAGGTCCGGCAGCGCTACGGCTTCGAGCCGCGCCAGCTGATCGACTACAAGGCACTGCGCGGGGATACGTCCGACAACATTCCGGGCGTCCCCGGGATCGGCGACAAGACGGCCGCCCAGCTCGTCCAGCAGTACGGCTCGATCGAGAACCTGCTCGAGCAGCTGGAGGATCTCAAGGCGGGTCGCACTCGGGACAACCTGGCCGCCCACGAGGAACAGGTCCGCCTCGGCAAGCGGATGGTCACCATCCAGCTGGACGTCCCGGTCGAGCTCGACCTCGACCACGCTCGCTGGCTCCGCTACGACATCGAGGAAGCCCGCCGAATTTTCGACCGGCTCGAGTTCCGGCAGCTGCTGGCGCGCTTCCCGACGCCGGACGTTTCGCCGCTCCAGGGGACGCTGTTCGACGCCGAGCCCACACAGCTCCACGGCGTGCGGCTGGTGCCCGAGGACGCCGGCGTCGCCGAGATTCGGCAAGCGGTCGAGGCCGGCCAGGAGCTGGCCGTCTTCGCTCTCTGGGACGGGTCCTCGAGGGCTGGAACGCCGGTCGGCCTGGCGGTGGCGGCGGGTGATGAGAGCTGGTACGTCCGGCTCGCCGACCCGGCGGGCCGCGAGGTGGTCGAGGCGCTTCAGGGAGCGCGGCTGGCGACCCACGATCCGAAGGAGATGCAGCTCCTGCTCGAGCGGGAGGACGGCCATTTCTTCGACTGGATCTTCAGCACCTCGCTCTCCGCCTACCTGCTCGGCGCCGGCGCCCGCGATCCGCGCCTGGAGGACCTCTCGCGCGACCTCCTGCAGATGCCCCTGATGGGGACCGATCAGCTGCTCGGGGTCGGCCGCAACTCGCGTCCCGCGGCCGCCGCCCCGGTTGGCGAGGCGGCCGAGTACGCCGGTGGCCGCGCCCAGGCCATCCTCCAGCTGCGCGAGCCGCTCGAGGCCGAGATGCGCAACCTCGGCGTCGACTATCTCTTCCACGAGATCGAGCTGCCGCTGGCGCGCGTGCTCGCCCTCATGGAAGAGGCGGGGGTGGCGGTCGACATCCCCTATTTGCAGGAGATGCAGGCCGAGCTGGCAGAACAGCTGCACGCCCTCGAGTCGGAGGTCTGTGAGCTGGCCGGCTACCAGTTCAACCTGAACGCCCCGCAGCAGCTCGCCAGGCTCCTCTTCGAGGACCTGCGCCTGCCGGTCGGAAAGCGGACGAAGACGGGCTACTCGACCGACGCCGACACACTGGAGAGCCTTCGCGACAAGCACGCGGTGGTCGGACTGATCCTCGAGCACCGGCAGCTCTCCAAGCTCAAGTCAACGTACGTGGACGCGCTGCCCCAGCTGATGGATCCGCAAACCGGCCGCGTGCACACCTCGTTCGGTCAGGCCGCCACCGCGACCGGCCGCCTCAGCTCGTCCAACCCGAACCTCATGAACATTCCGATCCGTACCGAGCTCGGCCAGCGCATCCGGCACGCGTTCCGCGCCGGCCGGCCGGGGCACATGCTCTTCGCCGCCGACTACTCGCAGATCGAGCTCCGGATCGCCGCCCACCTCTCGCGCGACCCCAACCTGCTGGCGGCCTTCGCCGCCGGCCAGGACATCCACGCCGCCACGGCCTCCCGGGTCTTCAAGGTCGACCTCGACAAGGTCGATCCCAACCAGCGGCGGCTGGCCAAGGTGGCGAACTTCGGGTCGATTTACGGACAGGGCGAGTATGGGCTCTCGCAGCAGATGGGCATCCCCGGCGAAGAGGCGCGCGAGTTCCTCAAGGAGTACTGGACGACCTTCGCCCGGCTCAAGGAGTACCTGGACGGGATTCGCCAGGAAGCGCGCGAGCAGGGTTTCGTGGTCAGCGCCACCGGGCGCCGGCGCGCGATTCCGGACCTCCGCTCGCCGAATTTCCAGCTCCGGCAGGCGGCCGAGCGCATGGCCGTCAACTTCCCGATCCAGTCGCTCGCCGCCGACATCATCAAGATCGCGATGGTGCGGCTGCAGCGCGAGATCGAGGCCGAAGGTCTGCAGGGCCGGATGCTGCTCCAGGTCCACGACGAGCTGCTCTTCGAGATTCCCGAAGCGGAGCGCGAGGCCTTCTGCGAGATGGTCCCACGCCTGATGACCGAAGCCTACGAGCTGGAGTCGCGGCTTGAGGTGGAGGCCAAGTTGGGACCGAACTGGGCGGACATGACCAAATTGGCGACAGTCGTTGCCTGACCTCGGACCCCTCCGTCGCCGCTCCGCGGCGACACCTCCCCATCAAGTGGGGAGGAGACTACTTGCCTGAGCTGCCGGAGGTCGAGACCGTGGCGTCCGACCTTCGCCCATACCTTGTCGGTAAGCGCATCGTGCGGGCGCACCTCGGCTTTCCCTCCATCGTGCGCCACCCGGAGCCGGAGCGATTCGTGGACGGGGTGGAGGGGCGGACGATCGAGGCGGTGACGCGCCGGGGCAAGTACATCCTCATGCACCTTGGCGAAGCCGACACCGGGCAGTTGCTGCTGGTTGTGCACCTCGGGATGTCGGGCTCGCTCAGGTACGTCGATCCGGCGGTACCCCTGGCCGACCACGTGCACGCGACCTTCGACCTCGACGACCTCCACCAGCTCCGCTACCGCGATCCGCGGCGCTTCGGCCGCTTGCTGTTCGGCACCGAGGAGGAGCTGGTCGCGGCACGGAAGCTGCCGCGGCTGGGGCCGGAACCGATCGACCCCGCGTTCACCGACCTCGACCTCTACCGCCGCCTCAAGCGGCGCCGGGCACCGGTGAAGGCTCTGCTCCTCGATCAGGAGGTGGTCGCGGGGGTCGGCAACATCTATGCCGACGAGGCCCTTCACCGATCGCGCATCCGGCCCGACCGGCCGGGCAGCTCGCTCAGCCGGCAGGCGACAAGGCGGCTGCACGGCGCCCTGCGTGAGTTGCTGGCAGCGGCGATCGTGAATCGCGGCAGCTCGGTGAACAGCTACATGGACGCCTTCGGGGAGAAGGGCCGCCAGCAGGAGGAACTGCTCGTCTACGGACGGGCGGGCGATCCCTGCACCACCTGCGGCCGGCCTCTGGCCTCGGTGCGGCTGGCCGGCCGGACGACCGTCTTCTGCCGGAGGTGCCAGCGCTGAACCAGCCCGAACCGCCGGAGAAGAGGATGGCGGCGCTGCGGCGCGCGCTGGTCGCCTTCGCCGCCCTGGGCATCGCCTTCATGGTCTTCAGCGCCCTGGTGGCTGGCGGCTACCTGCGGACGACCGACCTCCAGGTTGCGTCGACCATGTCCAGGATCTGGCGCGAGCCCCTGCATCCGCTCTTTCAGGCTTTCGCGGTGCTGGGCGGTGTCGAGGTGACGGGTTTGATCGTCATCGCGCTCGCCGCCTACATCTGGCGAAAGGGCTTCCGGGCCGAGGTTTGGGCGCTGGCCGCCTACCCGTTGGCATTGGCGGCGGAGGTCGCCTACAAGCACCTCATCTATCAGCCCGGACCAACTCCCGCCATATCCCATACCGACGGCCCCAGCCTGAGCTCCCTGTTTGAATACGCGGCCAACGCCGGCAGCTATCCCAGCGGTCACATGGCGCGGACGGTGCTGACCTACGGCCTGCTCGCCTTCGTGGTCATCCGCATGGCGGAGCGAGCGTGGGTTCGGCGGCTGGCGGCGCCGCTGGCGATCCTGATCTGCGTAGTGATGGCCTTCGACCGGCTCTACCTCAATGTCCATTGGGAATCGGACGTGATCGGGGGCGCCCTGATCGGAGCCCTGGCACTCGCGGGCGCCATCATCTGGCTCGATCGGCCGCGGGCGGTTGTCCTGAGATGATTTCGGGATGAGCGATGACGTTGTGCTTGTCTTCTCCACCTTCTCGACTCGGGACGAGGCGGAGCGGGTTGGGGAGGCGCTGGTCGAGCAGCGGCTCGCGGCTTGCGGCAACGTGGTCCCCACCATCCACTCCTTCTACATCTGGGAGGGCAAGCTGCAGCGCGAGAGCGAGGCGCTGCTCCTGCTCAAGACCACGGCCTCACACGTCGACCGGATAGCAGAGTTCATCCAGAGCGAGGGCAGCTACGACACGCCAGAGGTGCTGGCGGTGACGGCGACCGGGGGACTTGGCGCCTACCTCTCCTGGGTCGCCGGCGAGGTTCGTTCCACACGCGACCCGACCTAGCATTGCTCGGCTTAGCATTACTTCGGTTTGACTGAGCTGGGGGAGAGGGGGCGCAACGAGCCGCCGGCGGGGGAATCGGCGGCCGCATCTCGACCCCGCCGGCGATCCAAGCGCGCGGCCAACGGTTCTCCCCACGGAGTGAGTCCGGCCACGACTGTGCCGGTCGCGGTCTCCGAGCCGGCGCCGGCGCCGGCACTCGAGGAGTTCCCCGACCTTCTGGGCCAGGCCGTTGGCCTCCGGCTGGACGCGGTCACCCGGTCGTATCGAACCGGTGACGTGAAGGTGGACGCCGTGCAGGACGTCACCCTGGAGATCGCGCCCGGCGAGTTCGTCGCCATCAGCGGTCCCTCCGGCTGCGGCAAGACGACGCTGCTCGGACTGCTGGGCGGCCTCGACCGGCCTACCAGCGGCCACGTCTACGCGGCGGGAACCGCGCTCGACCAGCTGTCCGAACCAGCGCTCGCGGACTACCGCCTCCAGCGCGTGGGGACGATCTTCCAGACCTTCAACCTCATTCCGACGCTGACCGCCGAGGACAACGTGGCCATCCCGCTTCTGCTTGCCGGTGTCCCAGCTCCGGAGCGCCGGTCGCGGGCGCGCCGCCTGCTCGGACTGGTCGGGCTGGAGCCACGGGCTCGGTTCCGGCCCGGCAGGATGTCGGGTGGCGAGCAGCAGCGGGTGGCGGTGGCCCGAGCACTCTGCGGCCGCCCTGGGCTGGTCCTGGCCGACGAGCCGACCGGCAACCTCGACTCGGGCAACGGCCAGCAGGTGCTGGAGCTGCTGGAGGACCTCCACCGGCGGGGGGCGACGGTCGTCCTGGTGACACACGACCCGGAGGTAGCGGCCCGCGCCGGGCGGGTGGTGAAGATGCGCGACGGACGAATCGTCTCCAACCGCACGCGCGGGCGGAAGACCTCGCGAGCGCCCGCAACCCTGGATCCGCCCACGCGGTTGACCACCCGGGACGCGCTCATGATCGGCGTCGACGCCGTCGGCCGGCGCCCGCTGCGAACCTCGTTGACCGCAGCCGGGACCGCTCTCGGAATGGTGCTGACCGGCTTGATCCTGTCCCTCTCGCAGTCGACCAGCCTCGGCCGCGGCGTGACCTTCCTGGCTGCGCTGACCCTGCTCGTGGCCGGCTTCGGAATCGTCAACACCATGTACACGTCGGTGCTCGACCGGACTCGCGAGATAGGCGTCTTCAAAGCGCTGGGCGCCCGATCGCCCGACGTGATGCTCATGTTCATGGCCGAGTCCGGCCTCATCGGCGCCGGCGGCGGCATCCTGGGCGCGGCGGCGGCCGGCGTTCTCGCCAGCCTGGGCAACCGGGTGGCGGGCGTTCACGTTTTCAGGGTCGACGTGAAGGTGGGACTGGCGGCTGTGCTGCTCGCGATCGGGCTCAGCCTGCTGAGCGGAATCCTGCCCGCGCTCCGCGCCGCGCGTTTGGACCCGATGCGCGCGCTGCGCTACGAGTAGCCGCGGCGGCATCCGGTAGTCCCATGGCAGTGCCGGCAGGTCCCACGTGGCCGGGGTACGAATACCGCATAATCTCGGTCACAACCGAATAGCCGACCGAGTAACGGGAAGCCGGTGAGAACCCGGCGCTGTCGCGCAACTGTTAGAGGGGAGCTGACGGCCACGATGCCACTGGGGGTCAACCCTGGGAAGGCGGTCGCGAGCTGTGATCCTCGAGCCAGGAGACCGACTCGGCGAGCCGTGGAGGAATCGCATGTCGAAGCGTATCCCCGCGGCCAGCGCGTCACTGGCCGCCGTTCTCACCGCTTTTTTCGTGACCGGGACGCCGGTCCAGGCGCAAAACGACCCGGGGTCACGGGCGCTCCGATACCTGCAGTCGCAGCAGCGGGCCGACGGGTCCGACCCCGGGTTCAGCAACTACGACGGCACCGAGTGGTACGTGATGGCTTCCGCGGTCGCCGGCTACGACCCGGCGGCCATGACGCACGGCGGGGCGAGCGCGATCGCTTACCTGGGTTCCAACGTCGCCGGGGCGACCTCCGATGCCGGAAACACAGCCCGTCTGATCGAGGCGGTTGTGACGGCCGGACAGGATCCGACGCGATTCGGGACCAACAACGACAACCTCATCACGAAGCTCAACGCCTTCTATCAGGCTTCGGGCAACTCCGCGGGAGCCTACGGTAACGGCGAGACGGCCACCGAGGCACTCGCGATCCAGGCGCTTGTCGCTGCCGGGCAGGCGGTCCCAGCCCAGGCGATCTCATACCTAAAGGGGCTGCAGGACTCCGATGGGGGCTGGAACTACACCTCGGCTCACAATGCCGTCGCGGGCAGCGACACGAACTCGACGGCCATGGCGCTCATGGCACTGGATGCCACCGGCGACAGCACGGCCGACGCCTCGGCGCTGGCCTGGCTCCACACTCAGCAGCAGGGAGACGCCGGCTTTCCCTACCAGGGCGCCGGCAGCGATCCCGTCTCGTCAGCGCTCGTGCTGCAGGCTATAGTCGGCGCCCGGCAGAACCCCAACGGCTCCCTCTGGACGGCCGGCGGACAGACGCCATACGGCTACCTGCTCAAGAACCAGCAGGCGGACGGCGGCTTCCTCGGCTACCTCGGCGAGGACGTCTTCACCACCGGGCAGGTGGTGCTCGGGCTGCTCCAGCAGCCATTCCCCGTTCGCGGCAGGTACGCAGCCGGGGCTGCCCCGAACGCTGAGCAGAAGGCGACCCTGAACGCGCTCGGTTGGGTGCGGTCGCAGCAGTCTCCCGCGACCGGCGGGATACCGGGCGGCTTCTCTCCCTACGACGCCTCCGAGTTCTACGCGATCGGTGCGGCTGCCGCCGGCTACGATCCGGCGACGCTCAAGAACTGCGGGCCCTCGATCGTCGACTACCTGGCGGCAAATGCCGCTGCCGCTTCAGCGGACGGCGGGAACACCGGCCGCCTGATCCTGTCCGTGGTGGGGGCGCACCGCGACCCGACGAGTTTCGGCGGGGTTGACCTGGTCGCCAAGCTGAACGGTTTCAACAATGGCTCCGGCGTGTACCAGGCCGGGTCGACGCAGGGGCAAGCGCTGGCCATTCTGGGCCTGGTCGCAGCTCACCAGCCAGTCCCGGCGAACGCCGTCGCCGCCCTGAAGAACGCGCAGGACTCGGACGGCGGCTGGGACTACGCGATGGTCAAAGACGACCCCAACGCGGCCACCAACTACGACACCAGTGACACCAACTCGACGGGTTTCGCGCTGATGGCACTGGCCGCGGCCGGCGACCACGCCGCCGATGCCGCCGCGCTGGCCTGGCTGCGAACGCAGCAGCAGTCCGACGGAGGATTTCCTTACCAGGGCAGCCCGACCGACACAGTCTCGACCGCCCTCGTCATCCAGGCTCTGCTTGCCGGCTTCCAGGACCCGGCTTCGACACGGCCCGACAACGGGTGGTCGGCGTCGGGGGGCACTCCGTACGCGGCGCTCGCCGGCCAGCAGCAAACCGATGGCCGCTTTACGGGCTACAGCGACCTCGGCACCACCGTGCAGGTGCTGGCGGCTCTCGAGAGGCTTCCGTTCCCGGTCTGGACGCCGGGCTCGCTGACGGCCTTCCCGGCGGCCGCGTGCCCGACCCCGGCGCCGACGCCAACTGCAACTCCGACGCCGGCTCCAACCCCCACGGCCG
>CAZXGB010000135.1:0-8410 GCA_964640005.1 uncultured Actinomycetes bacterium
GCGGACCTCCTTGCCCAGCCTCTCCGACAGCTGCTTGGAAAGTCGCTGCTGGTCGTTCTCCTCCAGCACAACCGCCGTCGTGGCGGTCGCCCGAACGCGGCCGGCGGCCTCGTCGGCGAGAGCGGTGTACTCCTCGACGATACCGCCGATCAGCTCCGGGCGGCCGGTCGCCACCATCATCTTGGCCAGGTTGGCGGCCTCCTTCCCAAGGTCGTCGGCCAGGTCGTCGATGATGCCGACCCGCTGGACGGACGGGATCACCGGATTGAAGAGGACGGCCGATGCTTCAGGGTCGGTAAGGAGCGTGCGAACGCCTTCCAGCCGATCCGCCCACTCCTCGATCTTGCCCTCTTCCTGGGCGAGTTCGAACACGGCCTTCGCGTAGCGCTTGGCCCGAGCGCTAGCCACGGTTGACTCCAACTTCCTCGATGGCCTGCTCGATGAGCTTGCGATGGCGCTGAGCGTCGAGCGTCTCCCCGACCACCTTCTCGGTAGCCTGGACGACGAGCGTCGCCACCTCTCCGCGCACGGAGTCGATCGCCTTCTGGCGCTCGGCCTGGATCTCCAAGCGAGCGCGCTCGATCTGCCGGTTGGCCTCCTCCTCGGCGCGCTGCTTCTGATCCGCGCGCAGCTGCTCGGCCGACCGGCTGGCGCCGTTGATGACCTCCTGGGCTTGCGCCCGCGCCTCGTCGAGCCGCTTGCGCGCCTGCTCCAGCTCCTGCTGCGCCTCCTGCCGCGCCTTCTCTGCGGCCTCCAGCTCGGCGGCGACCGCGCGCTGGCGCGCTTCAGCAGCCGCCATGATCCGCGGGTAGACGTAGCGGCCAAGGATGCCGAGCATCAGGAGGAAGGCGGCCAGCTCGATCCAGAACGTGGCATCGATCGTCAGCAGGCCGGCTTCGGCTTGGAGATACATGGCTAGCCGGAGACGGTGCTGGCGACCGCGAAGATGAAGACGAAGGCGAGGGCGAGGTTGATGAAGTACATCGCCTCGACCAGGCCGACGATCAGGAACATGATCACCTGCAGCCGGGCCTGGGCCTCGGGCTGGCGGGCGACGCCGTTGATGGTCGCGTTGCCGGCGAGACCGTCGCCGGTACCGGCGCCGATGGCGCCGCCTCCTAGCGCAACTCCGGCGGCGATCAGCGCGCCGGCGAGTGCAATCGCGTGGTTCATGTGGACTCCTCCTAGCTGGTTTGGGATGTGACCGGGGATATACCTACGGCTTGAGCGGCGCCGTGACCGTGTTCTTCTTCCTCGACTCCTTCGCGCGCCTGGCCGAAGTAGATGATGGTCAGCAGGAAGAAGATGAAAGCCTGAAGCGTCCCGACGAAGAAGACGTCGAACAGCTTCCAGATGATGACCAGGATGGTCGAAACCGCGTAGGGCACGGCCGGTATCGGCAGCGAGCTGATCAGCGCCGTAAGGACCCAGAGCATGATGATCCCGCCGAAGATGTTGCCCATCAACCGGAGCGAGAGGGTGACGGGCTTGACTATCTCCTCGATGACGTTGAGCGGGATGAAGGCGATCTGAACCGCCTTCGACATGCCCTCCGGCCGCATGTAGTGCTTGAAGTAGCCGCCCAGCCCGCGGACGCGGATCGCGTACACCTGGGACGCGATGAAGACGACGATCGCCATCGCCAGCGTCTGGTTGATGTCCGTGTTGGCAGGGGCGAGCGGAGCCGGGAGCGGGAAAAAGCCGATCCAGTTGGCGATCAGGATGTAGAAGAAGAGCGTCAATGCCAGCGGCAGGACAAAGGGAGGCTGTTCACCAACCGTGTCCCGGATCAGCGTCCGCGTGTAGTTGATCAGGAGCTCGAAGACCATCTGGAACTTACCGGGGGTGCGCGACTGAACGCGCGACGCCACCCAGAAGCCGAAGGCGAGGGTGAGCACGATCGAGATGCCCGTCGAGATCAGGCTCGCGTAGTTGACCTCGCAGAAGTAGGCCGATCCCGAGCAGATGTAGGTCGCCGGGTGAGCGACGGGGGGATTAGGTACGGCCAGCCAGATCATTGGTTGCTGAGCATCTCCTTCAGAGCCGCGCCGGCCAGGATCAGCTGAGCCACCGCAAGGCCGACCAGCGTCAGCCAGACGACGTCAGTGCCCAGTGCGAACCCGACCGCCAGGCCGATGGCCGTAAGGACGGCGAGGCGGCCGAGGCTGGCGGCGCGAAAGGGGATCTCCGAGCCCACCGTCCTCCGGGCCCAAAGACCGTTGAAGCTTCCGATGACGAGGCCGGCGGCGAGCGCGACACCGGCTCGCGTGTGTCCCCAAGCTGTGAGCCCGCACAGCGCCAGGGCAGCGAATGCGATCGACACTGCAACCGTGCTGCGCAAAGCACGCTGAGCTTCCACGGCCGGGCTCGACCCTCCTCGCTTCACAGGTACTGTTTGAACCTCACGATCGTCGTCGCCGCAGCGGCCACGATGCCGAGCGCCAGTCCCACCAAAGTCAGGATGGGCCTCATGCCCAGGGCAGCGTCGAGCGCCACGCCGATGACCAAAGGGACAACCAGGGCGCCGGCGATCATGCCGCCCACGCCGAGCAGTTCGGATCCTGTGGGCTGTCTGGGGCCGGCGGGTTGCATCCCCGCACGCAAGTTTACCTAGTTCGGTTTGTCGAGGCGGGCTGCGCGAGCAGGCGGCGCAACCAGGGCACCGGCAAGCGCCACTCGGCCCGCTCCAGATGCTCGGCGACGATCGTGGAGAGGACGACGATCAGCAGCACGATCGTGATCGCCAGAACGCGCCGGTGATGAAAGAGCGTGAGCCCGACCGCGCCCAGGATTCCCGTCGCGCAGTAGAAGACGATGCAGGCCTCGCGCTGGCTGAGGCCGAAGTCGAGCAGCTGGTGGTGGATGTGCTTGGTGTCGGGGTGAGCGATGGAAACCCCCTGCCGGCGCCGGCGGACGATCGCCCAGCCGGTGTCGGCGATCGGGATGCCGAGAGCGAGAACCGGGATGAAGAGGGCGAACGCGGCGGTGACCTTGGCCACGCCAGCGACTGAGAGCAGGCCCAGAGCGAGGCCCAGGAAGTTGCTCCCCGAGTCGCCCATGAAGATGCGCGCCGGGTGCCAGTTGAAGAGGAGAAAGCCCGCGCAGGCGCCCGCCAGACACGCCGACAGGACCACCACGGCGTCCGGTCCGCGTGTGGAGGCGGCGACCAGCAGCGTGAGCGCGACGATCGCAGCCACGCCCGCGGCCAGGCCGTCGATGCCGTCGAGCAGGTTCACAGTGTTCTGCATTCCGACCAGCCAGATGACGGTGACCGGCAGGGCCAGGAGCCCGATGTGGATCAGCCCGATCCCCGGGAACGAGAGGTACGTGATCTGGAAGGTGCTGGGTGCGAAAGCCTCGACGGCGATCGCGGCCAGCGCGACCTGGACGCCGAGCTTGATCCAGGCGTGGACCTGGATCCGGTCGTCCACGAACATGATCACGACCGCCGCCAGCCCGAGCAGCAGCATCCCGGTTCGGTACTCGGAGCGGGGGGCGAAGAGCAGCGCGGCCACGGCGAAGGCTCCGTAGAGCGCGAGGCCGCCGATGTCGGGGACAGGACGAGTGTGGATGTCGCGCTCGCGGACCTTCTTGACCCAGCCCGCGCGGTGTCCAATCAGGATCGCCCCTACCGTCAGCACCGCCGCCGCCAGGGCGGCGACCGCGAAGGGAGGCACCGCGGGGCCGACGTGGCTGATGACAGCCTGCCGGAAGCACTCGGAGAAGAACTCCTCGTGCGCGCCGCACCCGTTCACCTGACTAGTTCAGTCCGTAAGGGATCGGGAAGCGCTGGCAGAGATGAAGTGTCCGCTCGCGGACGCGGTCGATGTTGGCTTCGCTGTCGAGGTCTTCGAGCAGCTCGGCGATGCAGTCGGCGATCTCCTCCATCTCCTGGCTCGCCATGCCGCGAGTCGTCACGCTGGGCGAGCCGAGGCGGAGGCCGCTCGGGTTGAACGGAGGAGCCTCGTCGAACGGGATCGCATTGCGGTTGAGCGTGATGCCCGCGCGGTCGGCTGCCTCCTGGGCGGGCTTGCCACGCAGACCGAGGGGCCGCAGGTCGATCAGCATCAGGTGGTTGTCGGTCCCCCCCGAGACGAGCCGGAGTCCGCGCCGCTGGAGCGCCTCGGCGAGCGTCCTGGCATTGGCGGCGACGTTCTGCTGGTAGGTCTTGAACTCAGGCTTGAGAGCCTCCCCGAAGCAGACGGCCTTGGCCGCGATGGCGTGCATCAGCGGCCCGCCTTGGGTGCCGGGAAAGACGGCACTGTCGAGAGCCTTCGCCCACTCGTCGGTCGCTGACAGGATCATCCCGCCCCAGGCGCCGCGCAGCGTCTTTTGCGTGGTGGTGGTGACGATGTGCGAGTGCTGGATCGGGCTCGGGTAGACCCCGGCCGCCGCCAGGCCCGCGAAGTGGGCCATGTCGGTCACCATCACCGCGCCCACCGAGTCCGCGATCTCTCGCATTCGCCCGAAGTCGATGACGCGCGGGTAGGCGCTGTAGCCGACCAGCAGCATCCGCGGCCGCACCTCCTCGGCCCGCTTCGCGACCTGGTCGTAGTCGAGCCGCTCGGTCTCGCGGTCGACGGTGTAGCTGTGGATCTCGTAGAGCTTGCCGCTGAAGTTGACTGGCGACCCGTGGGTCAGATGCCCGCCGGCGCTCAGGTCGAGCCCCATCACCCGGTCGCCCGGCTTGCACACCGCCGCGTAGACGGCCGCGTTGGCCTGCGAGCCCGAATGGGGCTGCACGTTGACGTAGGCGGCGCCGAAGAGCTTTTTGGCGCGCTCGATAGCGAGCCTCTCGACCTCGTCGACGACCTCGCAGCCGCCGTAGAAGCGGCGGCCCGGGTAGCCCTCCGCGTACTTGTTGGTGAGCAGCGTGCCCAGCGCTTCGAGGACGGCGGGGCTGGTCAGGTTCTCGGAAGGGATGAGCTCGAGCGTCGAGCTCTGCCGGCGGTACTCGGCGCGGATGAGGTCGGCGACCTCCTGGTCGTGGTCGTCGAGGGCCTTGAAGGTGAGCGTCGTCGGCTGCGTCTGGGAGGCCATGGGCTAAAGGGTAACCGGGCCCGCGCGAATCAGCCGGGGCTCGCCGGCGGTCAGGTCGACAACCGTCGAGGGCACCCCTTGAGGCGCCCGGCCGCCGTCGACCACGGCGGCCAGCCCGTCCAGGGTGACGTCGGCGGCTGACAGCGCCGGTGCCTCGCCGCTCAGGTTGGCGCTGGTCGTCAACACCGGCTGCCCAACGGCCTGCAAGAGCGCCAGCGCCGCGGGGTGGTCGGGCACCCGAACCCCGAGCGTTCCGCCTTCGCCGGCCCTGGGGAGGACGAGCGTGAGCGGACCCGGCCAGTGACGACGTGCGTACTCCTCCGCGCGCGGCGTGACCAGGACCAGCGCGCGCAGGGATTCCAGCGACGCGGCCATCGCGATCAGCTGCTTTTCGGCTGGGCGCCGCTTGATCTCGAAGATGCGCTCCGCCGCTGTGGGCACGGCCATCAGGCCGTAGACGGTGTCGGTGGGAAAGGCGATCACCTCGCCCCGCTTCACCAGCTCGGCGGCGCGGGCGAGGCCCGCGGCGTCCGCGCTCAGGCGCTCGGGCGGCATGTGGACGAGTGGAGTGCGCTCGTTCGCATCCGCAGCGGGCGCGACGGGCGCATACGCGGGCGGATCCCCGCTTCCAGGGCGTGCGACGGGCGCATCCGTGGGCGGATCCGAGTCTCGCGCGCGCGAGCACCCACCCCCCAACTCCCCACCCACCCCGGGGGGAGTGCGCCCAAGCTAGCAGGCTTGTCAATAGAGCTTGTAAAGCAGGGCGCGACAGGTGCACACGCCCGCAGATGCACGCTTGGGCGTCGCTGGGACAGGTGGATACGCCCGCGGATGCGCCTCATTCCGGGGCCACCCAGGCTTCGAGGACCCGCTCGTGGCCCCCCAGGTCGCGCTGCACCCGATGACCCGCGTACAGCCGCTCGGTCAGCGGGCGCACCTTGGCGAAGACCTGCTCATCGCCCTCGGCAAGAACCACGCCCCCAGGCCGCAGCCGGGCTGGCGCCGCCTCGAGGAGGCGGCGCACCTGCTCGACCCCGTCCTCGCCCGCAAACAATGCCTCGGCCGGCTGAGCGCGGACCTCCGCCGGCAGTTCGGCCCACTCTGGCAGGTAAGGCAGGTTGGCGCAGATCAGGTCGAAATCGCCGGGTAACGCGTCGAGCAGCGAGCCCTCGAAGAACTGCACGCGTCCCCCGACCAACCGCTCCGAGTTCCGCCGGGCGATTACCAGCGCCGCCTCGGAAACGTCCGAGGCCACGACCTCGGTCGCCGGAACGTAGTGGGCGACCGAGACCGCGATGCATCCCGATCCGGTCCCGACGTCGGCCACCCTTGTCCCTCCTTCGGGCCCTCCTTTGGCCCCCGTTCCGGCCCCTCCCCGCTCTCCCCGCGCGCGGAGCAGCTCGATGGCTCGCACGACCAGCGTCTCGGTGTCCGGGTTGGGGACGAGCACGGCGGGCGAAACCTCGAAGTCGAGCTTCATGAACTCCTTGCGTCCGACCAGGTAAGCGACCGGCTCCCCGCGCCCGCGCTTCGCGACCAACTCACGGTAGGGCTGCAGCTCGGCCTCCGCCAGCGGCCGTTCGAACTGCAGGTAGAGGTCGATCCGGCGCAGGCCAAGGGCGTGGGCCATCAGCACCTCCGCGTCCAACCGGGGGGATGAGGAACCGTGCTGCTCGAGGTACCCGGTGGCTCGCTTGAGCACCTCGATGAGGGTCACTTAGATGCGGAGCCGACCCCCGATTCGAGCTGCTGCTGGCGCTCGTGGGCCACCAGTTGGGTGACGATCTCGTCGAGATCGCCCTGCATCACGCGATCGAGGTTGTGCAGCGTCAATCCGATCCGGTGGTCGGTGACGCGGTTCTCCTTGAAGTTGTAGGTCCGGATCTTCTCGGAGCGGTTGCCGTGCTTGACCATCGACTGCCGGAGCGCCGACTGCTGCGCCTGCTGCTCGGCCAGCTTGCGCTCGTAGAGGCGCGTCCTGAGCACGCGCAGCGCCTTCTCCTTGTTCTTCAGCTGCGACTTCTCGTCCTGGATGCTGACCACCATCCCGGTCGGCTTGTGGCGGATGCGAATGGCCGAATAGGTGGTGTTGACCGACTGACCGCCGGGCCCGGTCGAGGTCGAGGTCTCGATCTCGAGGTCCTTCTCGGGCAGCTCGATCTCCACCGGGTCGGCCTCGGGCATGACCGACACGGTCGCCGCCGACGTGTGGATGCGTCCCTGGGACTCGGTCGCCGGGACCCGCTGCACACGGTGAACGCCGCCCTCGAACTTGAAGAGCGAGTAGGCGCCCCGGCCGTGGACCTCGAATTCGATCTTGTCGAAGCCGCCGATGCCCGTCTCCTGGACGTCGATGATCTCGATCTTCCAGCCCTTGGCCTCCGTCCAGCGCTGGTACATCCGGAAGAGGTCGGCGGCGAAGAGCGCCGCCTCCTGGCCGCCTTCGGCGCCCTGGATCTCGACCACCACGTCCCGCTCGTCGTTCGGGTCCTTGGGCAGCAGCAGAACGCGGAGCTTCTCGTCGAGGTCGACCAGCTTCTGCTCGGCCGCCCGCTCCTCCCCGCGCAGGTATTCCTGCATCTCTGGATCCCTTTCGGCGCGCAGCATCTCGCGCGCCTCCGCGAGCTGTCGCTGGGTGGCCTGATACTGCTCGTAGGTGCGGACGAGATCCTCGAGCCCGCTCATCTCGCGGCCGAGCTCGGCCAGCTTCTGGGGGTTGGAAACGACCTCCGGCTGCGCCATCTCCTCCTGGATCTGACGGTAGCGCTGGACCAGCGATTCGATGCGTTCGATCACCCTCAGGCTCCTCCCGCCGCCAGCGCTGGCGCCGGGGCGACCTTCGCCTCGCCCTCGCGGGCGGCGTTGAAGGCGGCGATGGCGACCTCGAGCATGTCATCACTGGGCTCCCGCGTCGTGAACTTCTGCGTGCCCAGCACGGGCCAGAGCATCACCTTCACGACGGGGTTTCGCCGGAACCTAGCCATCAGCCGGATCCATTCGAAGGACACGCCGGCGATCACCGGGACGCCCAGGATGCGCGAGGCGACGAGCCAGAAGAAGTTGGGATGCAGGGCCGCGACCGCCGTGAAGACCACGATGCTCACGACCAGCACGACGACCAGGAAGCCCGTGCCACAGCGCGGATGGAGCAGGCTCGCCTGGCGGACGTATGGAACTTCCAGCGGCTGACCGGCCTCGAAGGTGTTGATCGTCTTGTGTTCCGCGCCGTGGTACTGGAAGACCCGCCGCACATCTTTGAGCTGGGCGATCAGGACCAGATAGCCGAGCACGAGCAGGGCGCGGATGACGCCCTCTACGAGCACGAACTGGAAGCTGCTGCTGCGATGCACGGCCAGGTTGCCGAGCAGCA
>CAZXGB010000136.1:0-8116 GCA_964640005.1 uncultured Actinomycetes bacterium
GACGTGATCCCGGTCATCTCCGGAGGCCTGTCCTAGTGCGCTGCATCAAGTGCCGCAAGCCGGCCCATGTCGAGGTGCGCCGTCACCGCTCCGCGTTCTGCGCGGTTTGCTATCCCGGGTGGTTTCGAGACCAGGTCGAGCGCACGATCACCCACGACCGGATGTTCACGCCGGATGACCGCGTCCTGGTCGCCGTTTCTGGTGGCAAGGACTCGCTCGCGCTTTGGCACACCCTGCTCAAGCTCGGTTACCAGGCTGACGGCATGTACATCAGGCTTGGCATCGCCGACTATTCGCGCCGCTCCCAGGAGAAGTCGGAGGCCTTCGCGGCCAAGCACGGCCTGACGCTTCACCAGGTCGACCTCGAGGAGGAGCACGGCTTCGCGGTGCCGGACCTCCTGGACACGCGCAGCGGCAAGCCGTGCGCGGCTTGCGGGACGGTCAAGCGCTACCACTTCAACAAGGTGGCCGCCGACCTCGGCTACTCGATCGTGGCCACGGGGCACAATCTCGACGACGAGGCGGCGACCCTTTTCGGCAACGTGATGCACTGGCAGGTCGACTACCTCGGCCGCCAGGGCCCGGTGCTGGAGTCGACGCATCCGAAGCTCGTCCGCAAAGTGAAGCCTCTGTACCGGCTGGCGGAGCGGGACACCGCCGCCTACTCGGTGATCGAGCGCATCGACTACATCCTCGAGGAGTGTCCGATGGCCACGGGCGCCAAGTCGCTCGCCTACAAGGACATGCTCAATGCTCTCGAGGAACAGCAGCCGGGGGCCAAGTACCAGTTCTTGGTCGGGTTTTTGAAGCAGGGTCGGCAATCGGTGGGTGCGAGGACCGGCCTCGGCGACGGCGTGGAGCTCCGCGAGTGCGCCAGCTGCGGGCAGCCGACCACGGCCGAGGTCTGCGCCTACTGCCGGATGGCTGAACGAGGGCGTCGCAAGGTGGCCGCAAAGGCTGCGAAGTACGCTTCCCTGCGTTGAGCTTTTTCGAGCGCCTTCGCGCGGCGTCGCACAGCCGTCGCTCGCATCTCTGTGTCGGTCTCGACCCTGATCCAGAACGCATCCCTGACGGTGCCGTCGGCGCCGTCCGCCACTGCCTCGACGTGATCGAGCAGACCAAGGACTACGCGGCCTGCTACAAGCCCAACGCGGCCTTCTGGGCGCAGTACGGCACGGCGGGTTGGACGGGTCTGACCGAGGTCAGGCTCGGCGTCCCGCAGGACATCCCGTTCCTGCTCGATTTCAAGGTGGCGGACATCGGGTCCACCATGACGGCCTACGCGCGCACCGTGTTCGAGGCGCTGGACGCCGACGGGACGACGGTTCACGCGTACCACGGCGCCGACTCGTTAGCGGCCTACACGCGCTACTCCGACCGCGGTATCTACGTCGTCTGCCGCACCTCGAACCTGGGTGCCAAGGACCTGCAGGACTTGGACGCCGGCGGGAAGCCGCTGTACTTACGGGTCGCCCAGATGGCACGCCGGATCAACGAGCACGGCAACGTCGGCCTGGTGGTCGGCGCCACCGCTCCCGAGCAGGTCGCCGAGGTCAGGTCGGAGGTTCCCGACCTGCCCATCCTGCTGCCCGGGATCGGCCCTCAGGGAGGGGACCTGGAGACGTCGGTGCGCGCCGCCTGGAACGGGGACGCCGCCTCGATCCTGGTCGCCGCCTCGCGCGCGATCCTCTACGCGGACAAGCCGGGCAAAGCGGCTCGCGAGCTGCGGGACGCGATCAACGCGGTGGTCGCAGGAATCGCCGCGTGAGCGTGGAGCGGCAGGCGGCCCACCTCATCCTGGAGGGCCACATCATCGACTCCATGATGCTGCCTCAGGTGCTGGACCTCGTCATGGACCTGGGCGGCAGCTTCACCATCGAAGAGCTGAAGGTCGGGCAGCACAAGACCGACCCCTCACGCTGCCGTCTGGAGGTCGTCGCGCCGACTGCGGAAGTCCTCGACACGATAGTCCGCAGAGCCCGCGACCTGGGCGCGGTCGCGGCCGTCGAGGAGCCCGTCCACCTGGCCGACGTGGCGCAGCCGGGCGTCTACCCGGAGGGCTTCTACTCGACTACCAACCTGCCCACCTACGTGCTTCTAGGCGGACGCTGGGTTCCCGTGCAGAAGCAGGAGATGGATACCGCGATCGCCGTTGACGAGACTGCCGGCACCGCCCGCTGCATTCCTTTTCAGGAGGCAAGGCCGGGCATGAAGATCGTGGTCGGTCATGCCGGCGTACGTGTGGTTCCGCTCGAGCGCTCGCGGCAAACGGAGATCTTCAGCTTCATGTCGAGCGAGGTCTCGGCCGAGAAGCCGAAGAAGCTGCTGATTCAGGGCATCGCCGACGAGATGCGCCAGGCGCGGGCGAACGGGGAGCGAATCCTCGTGGTCTCTGGTCCCGCTGTCGTCCACACCGGCGCCGGCATCCATCTCTCCCGGCTGATCGAGCTCGGCTACGTGCAGGTGCTCTTCGCCGGCAACGCGCTTGCCGTCCACGACGTGGAGGCCGCGCTCTTCGGCACCGCCTTGGGGGTCAACCTGGAGAGCGGCCTTTCGATCGAGCACGGCCACGAGCACCACATGCGCGCCATCAACCGGGTGCGCTCGGCCGGGAGCCTGCGCGCGATGGTTGAGACCGGGCAGCTGACGAGTGGCGTGATGAAGAGCGCCATCGAGCACGGCGTCGACATCGTGCTCGCGGGCAGCGTCCGCGACGATGGCCCGCTGCCCGACGTGATCACCGACATGGTCGAGGCTCAACGCCGGATGCGGGCGGCGATCGTCAAGGAGCCGCCGGTGCGAATGGCGCTGATGCTGTCGACGATGCTCCATTCGATCGCGACCGGAAACATGCTGCCCGCCGGCGTTCGCACAGTGTGCGTGGACATCAATCCGGCCGTGGTGACCAAACTCGCCGACCGTGGCTCCTGGCAGTCGATCGGCCTGGTGACCGACGTCGAGTCGTTCCTCCGGGAGCTGGCTGCCACACTCGAACAGGACTGATGCTCGCCTTGCTGGCGATCGGCCTGACCGGTGGCCTGCTGGGCGGGCTGCTGGGGGTGGGGGGCGGTTTCATCATGATCCCGCTCATGGTCATGTACACGCCGCTTACGCAGAAGCAGGCGCAGGCGACTTCGCTGGCGGCCATCGTGCCCATCGCAATCGTTGGTGCGGTCCTCTACTACACCGCTTCGCGGCATCCCCAGGTCGACCTCCGGTTCGCCGTCCTGCTCGTGATTGGCACTGTGGCCGGCGCCTACGTCGGCGCCCGCGTGATGTCGCGCCTGCCCGAACGGCTCCTTAAGCAGATCTTTGCGGTCCTCCTGGTCCTCATCGGGATCAAGGAGCTGGTGCTGCCGTGAACCTGGTCCGCGATGCTCTGATCGTCGCCAGCGGTCTCTTCGTCGGCATCGCCAGCGGCATCCTCGGCGTCGGCGGCGGCGTCTTCCTGGTGCCGATCATGACTGTCGGTTTCGGATTCGCCCAACAGACGGCCCAGGGCACCTCCCTGGCGGCCATCATCCCGGGCTCGATCGTCGGCGCCTGGACGCATGTGCGGGAAGGCAACCTCGATAAGCGGGCCGCTCTCTTGCTTGGAGCCGGCGGGGCGGTGGGGGCTGTCGGAGGCTCCCTGGCCGCACTGGCGCTCCCGAAAGCCATCCTCGCCCGCGGATTCGGGCTGGTCCTCCTATATGCGGCCTATCGGATGTGGCCCAGGCGACACACCTCCTAGGGGACGAATTGCTCGTTGACGTGAACGCTTGCAGCTAGTAGCGTGAATCGCAACAATCAGTACGCGGACGTACTGAACACCCGAAGGAGAACTCGATATTGGTTTCGTTCGAGCTGACAGACGAGCAAAAAGAGATCCGCGATTGGGTCCACGATTTCGCTGAGCGCGAGATCCGTCCGGTCGCGCACGAGTACGACGAGAAAGAGGAGTTTCCCTGGCCGGTCGTCCAGAAGGCGGCCGAGATCGGCCTTTACTCCCACGAATTTCTCGGCCAGACGTTTGCCGATTCGACCGGCATCATGCCCGCACTTGTCGCTGAGGAGCTGACGTGGGGCTGCGCCGGCATCGCGCTCGCCCTGCAGGGCACCGGACTGCCGGTAGCGGCGATTTTTGGCCAGGGCACACCCGAGCAGATCACGACCTGGATTCCGGCCTGCTATGGCACCCCCAAAGAGCCGAAAGTGGCCGCCTTCTGTGCGACCGAGGCGGACGCTGGTTCCGACGTCGCCGCCTACAAGAGTTCGGCCATCCAGAAGAACGGAGACTGGGTGCTAAACGGCGAGAAGGTGTTCATCACAAATGGCGGCATCGCCGACGTGCACGTGGTCGTCGCTTCCGTCGATCGATCGCTGGGCTCTCGCGGTCACGCTTCGTTCGTGGTGCCGCCGGGGACTCCGGGGCTGTCGCAAGGCAAGAAGGAAAAAAAGCTCGGCATTCGCGCCTCGCACACCGCGACCGTGGTCCTGAACGACGTCCGGGTCCCCTCCGACTGCCTGCTCGGCGGCGTGGAAAAGCTGGAGGCGAAGCTCGCCCGGGCGCGCGAGGGCGCGAGCACCGGCCGGACTAACGTGGCCATGAAGACGTTCGAATCGACGCGTCCGCTGGTCGCCGCTCAGGCGCTGGGTATTGCCCGCGCCGCGTTTGAGTTCGCTCTCAAGTACGCCAAGGAGCGCAAGGCTTTCGGCCGGCCGATCATCGAGAACCAGGCGATCGCCTTCAAGCTCGCCGACATGGCCCTCGAGATCGAGGCCACTCGAGCGTTGATCTGGCGGGCGCTTTGGGAGAGCCGGAACGGCGGCGAGTTCAAGATGGCCGAGGGTTCGATGGCCAAGCTGAAAGCGGGTGAGGTCGCGGTCAAGGTGACCGACGAGGCGATCCAGATTTGCGGCGGTTACGGCTACATGCGAGAGTTTCCTGTAGAGAAGTGGCACCGCGACGCCAAGATCTACACCATCTTCGAGGGGACTTCTGAGATTCAGAGGTTGGTGATCTCGAGGGCGCTCCAAGCCCTATAGGAGTTTCAGTGTCGGTCATCGAGACGGAGGAGGCGGTTCAAGCCCGAGAGGGAAGGCGCGAGGCCAGGCGGCGGCGTTTGATCGACGCCGCCGTCGACCTCTTCGCAACCGCAGGCTTCAATCAAACGTCGGTCGACGACATCGTCGCCCGCGCCAAGACCTCGAAGTCCGCTTTTTACGAGTTCTGGAGCTCGAAGGAAGACTGCGTGCGCGCGCTCTTGGACGAGGCGGGTGCGCGCGTCGTGGAGGCTGTCTTCGAGGAGGCGGCCCGTGGGAGCGACCACCGTGACCGCATGCGGCGCGGGATCGCCGAATTCGTCAACGAGTGCTGGACGTACAAGTCGCTGGCGCGCGTGCTGCTCGTGGAGTCGGTCGGCGTCAGCCCCGGCGTCGAAGAAGCGCGCAGGCGGTTGCAGGCGCGCTTCGCGCACCTGGTCGAGGCCGAGGTCCGGAACAACGCCGGCAACGACCCCTTCTATGACGAGATCGACCCCGATGTCTTCGGACGGGCCGTGGTCGGCGCCTGTTACGAGGCGGTTTCGCACTTCCTGAACGTCCCCGGGGCGGAGCGCGAGTCGGTCGTCCGCGGCCTGACGAGCATCTTCGCGCCTTCTCCGGGCTAGGAGCTTAAAAAGCAGGGATTTCGCGGCGGCGGGCGTTCTCCTTAGGTGCGTCCTTTCGCCGCCCGTGGCTGACTACCAGCCGGGGTCGAAGGCTGACTTCGACCGGCTGTACCAGGCCAGCTACCAGACGCTTTTCCGCACCGTGCTCGCAGTCATTGGCAACCCCGCGGCGGCTGAGGACTGCGTTCAGGACGCCTGCCTGAAGGCCTTCCGGTCCTGGGCTCGCTGGAAAGGCGACGCCCCGGCCGAAGCCTGGCTGCACCGGATCGCGCTCAACTCCGCGTTCTCCTGGCGGCGCCGGGAAAAGGTGCGCGAGGTGGGGGAGCTGGTGCGGCGCCTGGGCCGGCCCAGCGACAGCGTCCCCGGTCCTGAATCGGCGGTCGAGCCCGACCTGGTGACGGCGCTCCGGGAGCTGCCGCCCAAGCTGGCGGCGGCGATCGTGCTCCGGCACGTGCACGGCTACAGCAACCGGGAGATCGCCTTCGCGCTCGGGATCCCCGAGCGCACGGTGGCCTCCCGCCTGATCGCGGCCCGGGCCCGTCTGCGCACCCGCCTCCTGGAAGCGGACGAGAAGAAGTTTTCCCGCCCGACTGAGTACTCCGCCCTTCCGGCGCGTCCTGAGTGAACGAGATGTCATTCGACGGCGGCGATTTCGAAAGCTGGCTGGAGCAGGGACTGAACCGGGCGCTCAACACGCACTCCGGACCCAGCCCGCTGGCGACGCAGGCCTCATATCACGCCGCCTTTGTTTCAGGAGGAGCTGGATTGTCGCTTTCTTCGTTGATCACGGCGTCGCTGACGAGCAAGCTCGCCGCCGGCGCCGCCACCGCGACCCTGATCGTCGGCGGCGGCACGGTGGCGGCCGCGACGGCGGCCACCGGCAGCGCAAACCCGAGCGACTGGGGTCAGTACATTTCGCAGACCGTGGTTCCCGCCTGCAAGGCGCAGCTGGCGTCCGGCGAGCACGGGATCGGCGACTGCGTCGCCAGCATCGCGCGGCAGCACGGCGAGGAGGTCGCCTCCGCGGCGCGCCATCACCAGGCCACTGAGGCCAAGGAGAACGAGGCGCAGGACAACAAGAAGGACCACGGCGAGGCTTCAGAGGCGCGCGGCAAGAAGCCGGCCGGGCACCCGTCCCAGAAGCCGTCAGAGAAGCCGGAGAAGCCGGACGCGAAGCCCTCGGAGAAGCCGGAAACCTCTGGCTCCGAAGACGCCGGCCAGTCTTCTGGGAACCAGACCCAGGTCGGCGGCGGCCAGGGTCACGGCGGACCCAAGCACTAGATCGGTTTCCTCTCGCGTTTCTGGAGGCCGGCCCTAACGTAGGGCCGGCCTCTATCGTTTCCCTCGTTCACATGGACCGGCGTCTTGAAAAGGTCAGGCGGGTTTACTCGCGCAACCCGGCCGCGTACGACCGCGGCATGGCGATCACCGAGCGCCTGGTCGGGCGGGCGCGGCAAAGAGTGGGGGAGGTCGCGCGCGGACGCGTGCTCGAGCTGGGGATCGGAACCGGCCGCAGCCTTCCGCACTACCGCCCGGAAGTATCGTTGGCCGGCGGCGACCTCGCCCGCCCGATGCTGCTCGCCTGCCGGGCACGGGCGGCCGCGCTCGAGCGCCGCGTTCAGCTGGTCGAGCTCGACGCCGCCTCCCTGCCCTTTCCGGACTCGGCCTTTGACAGCGTTGTCTTCACCCTCTGCCTGTGCACGATCCCGGAGCCGGAGCGGGCGCTCCGGGAGGCGCTCCGGGTGGCACGACCAGGGGCGTCGATCGTGCTCCTCGAGCACGTGCGCTCCCATATCGCGCCCGTGGCCTGGCTCCAGGACGCGCTCTCGCTGGTCAGCGGGCGGCTCGCCGAGGAGTACTTCAACCGGCGGACGCTGGAGACCGCCCGGGCGGCCGGGGTCGTTGTCACTCGCGTGCGGCGCTGGGGCCTCGGTTTCTTCAACTTGATCGAAGGCCGCAAGCCGGCTTCTTAACACCGGCGCCGGGCTTGCGCCGCGAACGCCTGTTCGATATGCTGTCGATGCGAACATGCGTACGTTGAGGACGGAAATGCGCCTGCGGCGGCTGATCCGCCAGCACGCCCTGCTGATCGAGCGCCTGGCCTCCGAGCGCGGCGATCCGGAGGCCGCGGCGGCCGTCGAAGGGCGCCTGCGGGCGCTGCTCGCAGACGTGCGGGCGGCCTGGAGCGCCGACCTCGGGCTCGCCGCCGGCGACGCGCGGGCCGAGCTGCCGCTCCTGGACGGCCACGTCCGGCGCTCGCTGAAGGCGCTGGAGGCGGCCATCGTGGAGCTTGGGCGCCCGGGCACGCAGCTGGCCTGGCTGGCCGATCAGTTCCGGGCCACGGCGGTGCCGCTGCTGCTCTTCCTGCGCGGGCTCGAGGAGACCCCGGCCGAGCTGCTCGGGCTCGGGTCGGCGCCGGCCTTGATCGAGAGCGCTTAGCTGAAGTTCCCGGGACACCCACCTGA
>CAZXGB010000137.1:0-2728 GCA_964640005.1 uncultured Actinomycetes bacterium
ACGCCAGCCCCGACCCCCGCGCCCACGCCAAGCCAGACGCCGGCCCCGACACCGAATCAGGAACCGGCCCCCAGCCCGTCGACAAGCCCGCTGCCGCTGTGCCCGGACAGCGACAACTCCCGCCTCTGTACGGAAAAGCGCGACCTCGATCGGGTCCGGGAGCGGCTGCGCGCCAATCTCAACGCGGCCAAGAGCGTGCAGCACCAGCTCGCTGAGTCGATGGCCGACAACAGACGCCAGCAGGCTGACCTGCAGCGCCGCATCGGCGAATCCGAGCAGCGCATCCAGGCGCTGGACGCCAAGGCCGAGGGGTCGCAGCGGAAGATCGACAACCTGGAGGTGCAGATCCGGGGCGAGCAGACCCAGGTCCGGGTGCTGGCGCGGGTGGTCTACTACCAGCCCTCATCGGTCCTGGTGTTGATCGCGCGAGCGAGGAACGCGGGGGACCTGGTCGCTGAAGCGGCGTACCTGATGGCGGCCGCCTCCCGCGCCTCCGACATGGAGCACCGGATCACGGCCCAGAGGTCGGAGGTGGCGGCCGAGCGACTGCGCACTGAGCAGGCGCGGGCCGAGCAGGTCCGGCTGCTGGAGAGCCTGAGCAACGACATCGTTCTCCTCGACGACCTGCGAAAGCAGCAGGCCGAGAGCGCTCAGCAGCTGTCCACCGGGATCGAGCAGACACAAGACGAAGCCGCTGTGGTCGATCGCCAGTCGGCTGAGCTGGCAGCGCGAATCGCGCAGCAGCTTCAAGAGGAGCAGGAGCGGGTTGTCGCCGAGGCAATGCGGCAGACGTGGTCTCAGGCACTCCTCTGGATCGCCGCCAACCCGGGCGTACCTGGCAGCCTGAGCCCTGGACACTCCCAGCGCTACCGCTTCGTCTGGCCCGAGCCCCAGGCTTCGATCACACAGCGTTTCGGACCGACGGACCTGGCAATCGAGCCTCCCTACCTGGGGTTCGCTCACTTCCACAGCGGGCTCGATCTCGCCGCGCCCGAAGGGGCGCCAGTGCTGGCCGCGGACGATGGGACGGTGGCCGCCGTCGGCGACGACAGCAAAGGCTACGGACGCTATGTCGTCCTCTCCCACCGAGAGGGACTCGCCACGCTCTACGGCCACCTGGCGATGCCCCTGGTCCGTATCGGTGACCAGGTCGCGCAGGGCCAGCCGGTGGGTCTCGAGGGATCGACCGGCAAGTCGTCCGGCCCGCACGTCCACTTCGAGCTCCGCGTCAACGGTGAGCTCCAGGACCCCACCCCGTTGCTGCCCCCTGGCCCGCCTTCGCTCGCTCGAGATTGACGCTGGCCTGGGTAGTTGTGACTAGTCCGGGAGGGTAAATGCCTCTGTCGCGGGACGAAAGAGAGCGTGAACCTCAAACGCCGTGTGTTCCGGCCGTTCGGTTGCGCTCCGGTCTCTGAGGCCGCCGGCTCCGGGAGTAGGGTTTGGCTAGGGGTCCGGCGCTGAGTTGAAGGGACTTCTGCTCACCGACCTGGAAGGGAAGATCGTCAGTCACGGGCGCCTGCCCCGCGGCTGGGAGAAGGCGCGCCGGGGATCGCCTCTGCGCGACCTGCTGCACCCGGACGACTACGACGATGAGCTGGTCGACGCCCTGGCGGGTGGCCGGGTGGACAGGCTCCAGCTCGAATGCCGCTTGTTGAACGCCGACGGTGAGGTCCGGCAGGCGCTGTGCTTTGGCTCCCGCGTCACCGTTGACGATGCTGAGTACCTGCTCTTCGCCATCGAAGACGTAACGCGCTTGCGGGTCGGCGCTGAGATCTGTGCCCTCGAGAACCTGATCGATCCGACAACTCAGCTGCCTACGCGGGCCCTCCACGACGACCGGCTCCGCCATGCGCTGGCCGCCGATGCCGAGGTGGGTCTGGCCACGGCCGTGCTCAGGATCCACGTCCGCCAAGGCAGCCAGCCCACCTCTGTGGTGGAGATCGCAAGGCTCTTGAAGGCGGCGCTGCCCGCTTCGGCGACGGTGATGCGCGTCGGATCGAGCGAGTTTTCGGTGGTGTTGCCCCGTCTCGCCGGTGGCGAGGCGGACGTGCAGGCGGCCGAGCGCCGGATCAGAGCGGCGCTGGAGCCGCACATCGAGCCGCTGATCGGATGGGCGCTGGCCAAACCGGGCGAGGCGGTCGAGGGGGCCGATCTTGTCAAGCGCTCTGTGCTGGCGATGTACGCGCCCAAGCCAGCGCCGCCGGCGCGCCGGTTCCGGGTCCGGCGGCGCCAACTCCGGCCACTGTTCGGCCGCATGCAGCTTCTGTGGCGCGCCCCCGCATGGGCGGCGGCGGCCGCCAGCATCCTGGTCGTGGCCATGGGTTCGGCAGCGCTCGTGGCGAGCAACCCCCGAATCACCCTCGACCTCGCCCGATCCAGCTCGGCACTGCTCTGGCCGGCGCTGGCACCGGAGCCGACCGGATCCAGTCCTGCGCCCAGCCCAGAGCCCTTGGGGTCGGTGGCCAACCAGGGCTCTTCGCCGGCACCAGGTCACCGCGGGCAGCCATCCACGAAGCCGGTCCCAGGGCCCAACAGATCGGGCGCACCACCGCCTCAGGGCAGCGCCATACCGAATACCGCCCAGGCGAATCCAAGCGCTCCCGGCGCCGTGAAGTCGACACCGGAACCCGCGGTCGCGCCCACCCCCAACCCGCAGCCATCGCCTACGCCCGTGCCCGCCCCGACGCCCACGGCGTCTCCCACGCCGACCGCCAACCCGACGCCCACG
>CAZXGB010000137.1:2828-8116 GCA_964640005.1 uncultured Actinomycetes bacterium
CGGCAACGCCGACGCCCACGCCGAAAGCAACCCCGAGGCCCACGGCAACCCCGACGGCAACTCCTACCCGTGCGGCCACGCCCGCTCCATCGGTGACACCTCCGCGCCGCGAGGCCAGGCCCACCAGCGCTACCTCGAGCCAGCCAGGCGGCAGCGGTGACGGCGGGCGGCGCCTACACCTACGAGCCTTCCTCAGCGAGGGCGACTAGCCAATAGCCCCGGGCAGATCGGGTGCGCTCCGCCGGTGATTTCCTGGCGCAAAACTCGAAGCCCCGTCGTGTGCTGTCCTGAGCTGGTTGGGAACCGACCGGGACACTCCGGCTGGGCGGTGAAGGTCGCCCCTTGGCCGCGCCCGGTAGCGGCCGTAGCCTCACCCGGGTCGGCACCTTCATGTGGCGGATACCTCTCGGGCGTAAACGGCCCCCAAACGAGCCACTTCGGGTACTGATGCTGACGTCGAGGGCCTTCCCTCAGGACCCGCCGGTGAAGCGCAACGTCGAGTACCTGGTCGATCAAGGACTCCTCGTCGACCTGATCCACATGGCGCCGACCGGGGCACGCGACTGGCAGCCTCCCCGGCGGCCTGGCCTGCGCCGGTTCCAACTCCCGGTCCGCCATCGCCGCCTGGGCGCCATGTGGTACGTGCTCGAATACGCAACCACGTTCGCCCTGGCGACGCTGGTCGCGACCGGGCTTGCGCTTCGACGCCGTTACGCCGCCGTCCATGTCGACAACCCGCCTGACACGCTCGCCTTCGCGCCCTTCCTGGCCAAGCTGAGGGGCGCGCGGCTGTTGTTCAACATCGCGGATCCCTCTCCCGAGCTCGTGGCGTCCCGGCTTGGGACCGGTCCGCGTCATCCCGCAGTCGCCACCGCTCGCACGATCGAGCGCATCGCCACCGCCTGGGCCGACCGCGTGACGGTGCCGAACGAGCTGCCCTGCCGGCAGATCCTGATCAGCCGGGGCGTGCCTCCCGACAAGGTCCACGTTCTGCCGAACACGCTCCCGGCGCGATTCCGAGAGCCCCAGCACCCCCCACGCAACCCTGCCCTCGTGTTCCTGGGCACGCTGCTGCCGCGCTACGGCGTCCAGCTGGCGATCGACGCGCTGGCGCTGCTTCGGGATCGCTGGCCGCTGCTCACGCTCAAGGTCCTTGGCGACGGCGAATACGAGCCCCAGCTGCGCAGGCAGGTTTCAGATCGGGACCTGGAGGGGCGGGTTCAATTTCTGGGCTTCCTCCCGTGGCCGCGGGCGATGGAGGAGGTACGCAGCTCCACGATCGGGATCGTCCCCCTGCTCGCCGACGGCTACGGCCAGATGATGACGCCGACCAAGCTCCTCGAGTACGTGCAGCAGGGCCTGCCCGCGATCTGTGCCCGGCTGCCCGGGATCGAAGGCTTCTTTCCACCCGGCACCGTCCGTTACTTCGAAGCCGGCAGTGCGCCGGGACTGGCTGAAGCCGTCACGGATCTGCTCACCGACCCCGAGGGCGCGCTCGCGATGGCGCGCCGCGCCCAGCACGCACTGGCGCGCTTCAGCTGGGAGGAGGCCGGGCCGCGATACCTGCAGATGCTCTTGCCGAACTCTCCCGACCTCCAGCCCGCCTCCGCCGATTGACTCCCGTGCGGGACTACGCGCTGTGGCTGATGCTCGCCGCCCGCCGCTTTCTCCGCAACCGCCGCGCGCGGCTGTGGGGATGGCTGAGTGGCACCGAGGAGCCGGCGGAACGCCCGCTGGAACCTGTGCACATCCAGTTCGTTCGGCGCTCCGAGGAGCGCCAACCGCTGCCGGCGGCGCTCAACGGTTCGGTTCTCGTGCTCGACGCGGCATCCGACGAGTCGGCGGCGCGTCGTTCCGCGGAGCTCCTCGGCCTTCACGTCGAGTCCGGCCCCAACGCCCATACCGTGGTCGGCCGCGCCATCGCGGAGCACTGGCCGCTGGTCGTCGCCCACGCCGCCGCGCTCAGGAGGGGAACCGTAGGAGAGCTGCTCAGCATCTACGTGCGCCGGGGCGGCACGCTCTACCTGGAAGGGCTCCAGGACGCTATCGACGCCGACCTGCTGGCCGCCTCGAGAGGCCTCGGCTGCCTCCTACCGTATCCTCGGGAGCCGGCCAGCGCTAGCGCCCTCGTCTTCACCGAGGACTCCGGACACCTGACGCGCGAATTGGCGGGCGCCCGCGTGTCGGTCACCGGCCGGCAGGCGACCCTCGAACAGCCGAGCGGTTGGGTTCCGGTCGTGCTCGTAGAAACAGCGGCCGGATTGCGGCCCGCGGTTCTCGAACTGCGAGCCGGTAGCGGCGCCGGGCCGGGCGGACGAATCGTGGCCGCCTCCCTGCCGTCATGCCTCAACGGCACGGTCGCCGCCGCGCTGGCGCCTGGCCAGTTGGCGGCGGCGGTGTTCCCGCTGACGCTGGTCCGGAGCCTTTATGGAGACGCCGCCCTGCACCCGCCGGCAGTCCTCGCCAACATCACCATCGACGACCCCGCGCTCACCGAGCGCCGGCTCGGGCTGCCCTTCACACGGCTCGCCGGCCTCGCACGAGAGCTCGGGTTCCACCTGACCGTGGCCACCATTCCGGCCGAGCTCTTCGCGGCCGACCCCGCCGTGGTCGGCCGATTGGCGGCGGGCTCGCGCCACCTGTCCGCCTGCTACCACGGCTGCAATCACGACGGCTACGAGTTCGGCCTGGATTCCGACGGCGAGGCCGGGCCGCGGCTCCAGCGGCGTCAGCGAGCGGCCCTGATTCGCGCCGCCGAGCACGGGCAGAGCTTCGCCCGAAGTCATGGCCTGGCGCTCGACCGCGTGATGGTCTTTCCGCACGGCATCGGGCCGGCCTACCTTCTCCCAGAGCTTCAGCGCCTGGGATTCCTGGCCAGCAGCAACTACCCCAACCGCTACCCGCTGGCGCATCCGATCCCCACCGACGCTGACCTCGGAGCCCGGCCTGCCGACCTCGCCTGGCACGGCTTCCCGCTGCTTTGGCGCCGCCCGCTCGAGGACTCCGGCTGGCCGCTCGACCTGGTGCTCGGGCGCCCGCTGCTGATGTTCGGCCACACCGACCTCCTGGATTCGGCCTTCGACGGCCTGTTCGCGCGAACGGCCGACGTGTCGCGGATGGCGACCGGCCCAGTCGCCTGGCGAGGCCTCGAAGAGGTTGCGCGCCATGCCTACCTGCAGCGCCGCCGTCCGGGCGCCGGCTGGGAGGTCCTGATGACCGCCAACGAGGCGTGTCTGCACAATCCCGATGCCGCCCCCCGCTCATACCTGGTCCACCGCCCTTACCTGCCACCCGGCTGCTTCCTGGAGGTCGACGGGACGCGCGGGCCCGGCCCAGCCGTGGAGATCACGGTGGCGCCATTTGCGACCGGCCGGGTCCGCGTCGCCTCGGATGCCGCGCCCGCGCTGCCCGCTCCCCGGTGGGGCTGCTCGATCATGACCGTACCGCCCCCTGCCTGGGCTCCGTCGGACCCGTCGGGGACAGGCCGGACCGCGCCCGGGTGGGTTGTGGGACACGGGTCATGACGCGACCGCACCGTTTGTCATGACTCCGTGCCGCCCACTCCGATCAGGCCCGCTGACGATCTCTTAACCCGTCACTAGCGTGGGCCGGAGTGGAATCTGGCCTGCTGATCCACCGCACGGCTGAAGTCTCAGCAGATGTTGTGATCGGCGAGCGCACGCAGCTCTGGAACGAAGTCCAGGTCCGGGAGGGAGCCCGGATCGGCTCTGACTGCATTCTCGGCAAAGGCGTTTACGTCGACTGCGGGGTCGTGATCGGCGACCGCGTCAAGCTGGAGAACCGCGTCTCGCTGTTCGCGGGCGCGGTTCTCGGTGACGGCGTGTTCGTCGGCCCGCATTCCTGCCTTCTCAACGACCTCCGACCCCGAAGCGTCACGCCCGAGGGCCGGGTCAAACGTGCGGGCGACTGGATGGTGTCCGGAGTCAAGGTCGCCGATGGCGCCTCCATCGGCGGCGGCTGCACGATCCTGCCCGGGATCGTCATCGGCCGTACGGCGATGGTGGGGGCGGGCTCGGTGGTGACCCGCGACGTTCCCGATCATGCCCTGGTCTTCGGCAACCCAGCCCGCGTGATGGGCGCGGTCTGTGAGTGCGGTGCGCGCCTCCGCCCGAACGGCAGCTGCCAGACCTGTGGCCGCGCCCATTCCATGCCCGTCTACTCACTCCGGCCGTGATTCCCATCGCACGGCCGGTCCTGGGCCCTGAGGAGGAGGCGGCGGTCATCGACGTGATGCGGTCGGGCGTGCTCGCCCAGGGCCCGCGAGTCCGGGCCTTCGAGGAGGCCTTTGCGGCCGCCCACGGCGCGCGCTATGCGGTGGCCACCTCCAGCGGAACCAGCGCCCTGCAGCTGGCGCTGCTCGCGCACGGGATCGGGCCCGGCGATGAGGTGATCGTCACCCCGCTGTCGTTCATCGCTACCGCCAACGCCATCATCCACACCGGCGCCCGTCCGGTCTTCGCCGACATCGACGAAACGCTGAACCTGAGTCCGGAGGCGGCGGAAGCGGCGATCACGAACCGGACCCGAGCGATCCTGCCCGTGCACCTGCACGGCTGCGCGGCCGACCTCGATGCCCTGAGCGAGATCGCCCGCGGCTGGGGGGTGGCCGTGATCCAGGACGCCTGCCAGGCGGTGGGCGCGGAGTTTCGTGGTCAGCCGCTGGGTGCCTACGGCACGGCGGTCTATTCGTTCTACGCGACCAAGAACATCACCACCGGTGAGGGCGGGATGGTGACGACCGACGATGAGGGTGTGGCACTCGCCGTCGCCCGTCTTCGCCATCAGGCCTACGCGGCCGATCCCTACACCCACAGCGAGGTGGGATTCAACTTCCGGATGACCGAGATCCAGGCGGCGATCGGCCTGGTTCAACTGGGCCGGCTGCCTGCGGTGACCGAACAGCGGCGGGCCAACGCGGCCTATTACGACGCCGAGATCGCGGATTTCGACCGTCCTGCTCGCACTCGGGGAGCGAAGCACGTCTTCCACCAGTACTGTCTGCTCGCCGGTCCCGCCCGCAACCGTGACGAGCTGATAGCTCAACTGCGGGAGCGGGGCGTGGCCAGCGCTGTTCATTACCCCGTACCGATCCACCAGCAGCCGGCCTACCGCGAGTACGAGGCCGCATGCCCGGTGGCCGAAGCCGCCGCCCGAAGCATCTTCTCGATCCCCGTCCATTCGGCGCTCACGGAGACCGAGCGGGCTCAGGTCGCGGCGGCGGTCAACGACCTCTAGCCCCATCAAAGGCGACGCCGTAAGGGTCGGCT
>CAZXGB010000138.1:0-8095 GCA_964640005.1 uncultured Actinomycetes bacterium
CCATCACCTTCTGGGCCCCGGCGACGACGTGGTTGTTGGTCAGCATCATGCTGTCGCTGCCGTTGTGGGCGATCACGAAGCCGCTGCCCAGGGAAGGACTGCTGCGGCCGGTGTTGACGATCACCTCGCCCACCGCCGGCCCGAGGACCTGGTTCACCTTGACGGCGTCGAGGGCCGTACTGCCGGCCGGCGGAGTGGCGGGATTGACGGGAATGGTCGAGTTGGCGCCGGGCCGTGCTGAGCTGGCGGGGGTTGGCGGCTGCGGAGCGTTGAGCTGGGCCTGGCAGCCGGGGAGTGAGATGAGCAGGGCGACCGCCACAAGCAGGGATGGGCGCAGGAAAGTGGGCATGAGCACGTCTATATGTACATAAGAGCCGGTCGCGGCGGGCTGCACTGACCGTAAAACTGGCGTAAAAGAGAAGCTCTCCTCTCTCCAGGGGACTCCGGGTCGCATGGCCTTTGGAGTCCCTCTTTTTTATGCCCGTCGGGCACCGATTGGTGCGGTGCATCGGCGGGCGCATCCACGAAATCCGCGGTGACCCATGGGTGCATCTGCGGGCGAATGCACGTAATTTTTTCGCCGCCGCAGGTAGCGCGTCGGGGCTAGCCCCAGGTTGACCAGTAGTAGACGCGGGCGAGCCAGCCCGGGTCCGAGCGGAAGGCCGCTGCGAAGCCCTGGATCGAGGCGACGTAGTCGGCGTCGTTGTTGTAGCGGTAGATCGCCCGGTCCATGTTGGCGGGGCCACCCATCGCCCTCAGGTAGCGCGCCGCGGCCTCGATCGAGTCGCGTGGGCTCATCACGTCGCCCCCGCTTCCGAAATCGGCCCAGGTGCCCGGCATGAACTGCATCGGGCCCAGAGCGCCCGCCGAAGACGGACCGTTGTTGCGCCCGAAGTCGCTCTCCACGTAGTTGATGGAAGCCAGGTAGGACCAGTCGATGGAGTGGCGGCTGCCCGAAGTCTTGTAGAAGCCGGCGAGGTCGTCGACCGGCGCCGACGTCTTGAAATCGCGGTTGTGGCGGATGTGCACGTTCGCGAAGTCGGCGATGCCGGCCGCGTGCCAGAGCGAGCGCAGCCCGTCGATCGTGTAGCGGATCGTCGGCACCTGCTGCTGGGGCAGCATCGGCTCGGTGGCCGCCTGGACCTGAGGATCAACGGCCATCGCGTAGACCACGACCTGCTCGATGCGGGCGGCATCGCGGAAGCGGAAGGCCGCCTCCTCGAGCCGGAGCTGCTGGCGGGCCTGGGGCAGGAGCTCGGCCGCCGGAGGCTCGGCGGCGATGCGCTGCTGGTCGGCGGAAGCTTGGGCGAGCTCCACCTCGGCGCCTGTCCAGACCTGTGCCAGCGCCTGCGGTGAGGCAGGCGCCTCGAGACTGGTGGCAGCCGACGCGGGCAGCGCGGCCGAGAACGTCGAGAGGGAGACGAGGAGCGCGAGGCGGGCTGCCGGCCCTGTGCCGAGCCTGCTCATGACAGGTCGGTTATAGGGCCGCACCCCTGCAGTCTCACGACAAGGTGTAAATCTTGACGCTACGCGGATTCGAGGGCGCGGACGCCACGTTCGGCCTCGCTCGCCGGCACGAGCGGCAGCTCTTCGGGGAATGGGTCGGACTCGATCGGCATGCGCAGGTCGACCGAGTCGAGAAGCGCGCTTACCTCGTCGCCGACCAGCTCGCCCTGCGCGATCAGCGCCTCCGCCGCCTGGTCGATCGCCTCCTGATTCACGTACATGAGGCGCCAGTCGTCGATGTAAGCCGCGCCCATGACTTGCGCCACTACCCGTCGCGACGGGCCCTTGAGGACCGCCGAGGCGACGCTGCCAGCACCGCCCAGCAGCTGGCCAGCGCTGTTGGCCTCCTCGAAGCGCGAGACCAGCGCCTCCCCGAGATTGGCCGCCTTCCGGGACAGAACGGGATCCAGCGGATCGGGACCCATGCCCCAGACCCCGACCATGTGGCAGGCGATGTTGGTGGCCTGGATCAGGTCCATGGAGACGCCGGACGAGTTCTCACCGTAGAAGACACGCTCAGAAGCGATCGCGCCCAGGGTGTGCCGGAGATCGCCGGCGTAGTGAGAGCGGAAATGCGAGAACTGCTCCTCCTTCTCCATGTTCCGGTGGTGGCCGAGGGACCCGGCGCGCATCCGGATCGAAAGGCGAGCGGACGCCTTTTCCGGCTCGTAGAAGCGGGCGGCCACCGCGTGGCCGAGCTCGTGGCGCGCAATGGCGATCTTGTCGCGCTCGCTGTACTCCACGGGCTCGGCGAGCCCGGCCTCGACATTTCCCATTGCCTCGCGCAGGTCGCGCCAGGTGAAGAACTGGCGCCCCTCCTCGAAGGCGTACATCAGGGCCAGCGAGAGCACCTGGTCGATCATCGCCGGCGAGTAGCCATCGGTCACCCGGGCGAATTCTTCACGCCGAGGTGGGGTGTCCAGCTCGGGGTCGTGGGCCTTCTTGTCGAAATAGAGGGCGGCGATGTCCTTGCGGTCCTCGCGCGTAGGCATCCGGAAGGTGATCGTCCGGCCGAAGCGGCCTGGGCGGGTGACCGCCTCGTCGAGAACCGATGGGCGGTTGGTTGCGCCCATGAAGAAGAGGTTGTAGCGGGGTGGCCGCAGCGGCGGCACGCGCAGCGACATCCTCGAGCCGTTGAAGCGGAGTTCGCGGGGAAGGAAGAGGCCGTCGAGCGTCATGTTGATGGACCGCCGGAAGAGCTTCTTGAAGAAGCCCGGGTTGTCGACGCCGTCCATGAGCACGAGCAGCGTGTTGAGGCCGAGCTGCCCACCGCCGAACATGCCGCCCAGGCCGCCCATGCCGCCGCCGCCGCCACCGCCCATCCCGCCCCGCCGGTTGCCGAGGGCGTCGAACTCGTCGATGAAGATCGCGCACCCGGTCCAGCGCTTGGCCTGCTTCTTGGCGGCGCGGATCATCATGAACACGGACACCATGTCCATGCCGAGGAACATCCCCGAGAAGGCGGAGCCCGAGGTGATGATGATCGGCATGTGCAGGCTGGTCGCGATGGCCTTGGCGAGCATCGTCTTGCCGGTGCCCGGAGGACCGACGAAGAGCACGCCCTTCTCGCGCTTGCCGCCCGCCTTGACGTAGCTGCGGCCCTGCTCCATCAGGCGCAGGATCCGTATCATCTCGGTCACCGCCGACTTCTGGCCGCGGACGTCCTCCACCTCCACCCCGTAGTTGGCGTCACCCGGGGAGAGCGTCTCCCGGCCCATCCGTCCGAAGAGTAGGAAGGGGCCGAAGAAGATCGCGAAGTTCGCGAGCAGGAGGAACGCAAACTGGGCCACCAGGAGGAAGGCGTTCAAGAGAAGGCTCGGCAGCATGACGAAAGCGTCGCCGGGCTGGATGCCGAACACAAAGTACGCCCCGGTCAGGTACAGCCCGACGAGGATGACGAGCGCGAAGACCCGCCGCCAGAAGATGTACCGGTTGGTCTCGATGGTTCGGGTCTCGGGGTTCTTCTCCTCGCCGATCCGCTCGCTCAGCACCAGGTAGCGCTTGACCCAGCTGGCGAGACCGCGGACGAGGAGGATCCCGGCCACCGCGTAGGCGAGCGCCCAGCCCGGTTCGTAGTGGAGGACAAAAGTCGCCCAGAGGAAACTGAGCATCCCGAGGAAGAGGGCAAACAGCCAGACAAAGATCACTGTGCGGCCACTATAACTCTGGGGTCCTCTCGCTCCGGTTTCGACCTATCAATGAGATGTAATCGCCGGTCCCGGCCGCATGCTCAGGAACACGGCGACCGCCATTCCCACCGCCGCCACCAGGTCTCCGGGGCTGTAGGCCTGGGGGAAGATGCGGCCCAGGGTGCCCGGGAGCACGATCCAGTCGCCCAGCCAGTCAAGGCGGGTGTTGGGGCCCGCAACGATGTACTGGCCGAGCACACCCTTTTCGATCAGCTCGTGCGGTCCGCGGTCGGCGAGCCAGCGCGGTACCGGCATGTGGCCGAAGTTGGCGACCACCACCAGCAGGTTCATGGCCATGCCGGCGGCGACGAAGATGAGCCCCCGCACGCGGTCTCGGTGCCACACGGTCCAGGCGACCAGCGCGGTCAGGGCAAGGGTGTAGGTCACGGGAGCCAGCCAGGTCCGGGCGAGCGGGGTGTAGAGCACGTTGAACTCGCGCGCGGCGTAGGCGATGAGCACGATCACCGGCCAGCGAAACCGGATGTCGGCCAGACGGGCTATGCGACCGTCGGCGGCGAAGCCGGCCACGAGCCCGACAAGGCCGCCCAGGATGAGGAGCAAGCGGCCGGCTAACCCGGCTCTGCGGCCAACCGCGCGGCCGTCCCGGCGAGCACTCGCACGCCGTTCGCGAACGCATCCTCGTGCAGACGAAAGGTGGGCGAGTGGTGGGCGGGCGGCGTCTCGGCGTCGGGTGGGCGGGCGCCGAGCATGAAGTAGCAGCCGGGGATCCGGGTCAGGAACTCGGCCATGTCGTCGCTGACGGTCAGCGGCCGGCCCAGGTGCTGCATGCGCTCTCCGACCAGCTCGGTCGCGACTTCGGTCACGGCCCGCGTGACGTTGGGGTCGTTGAAAAGCGGGACGGTGCTGAAGCGGATGTTGAGCTCGGATGCGACCTCGAATTCGCTGTCGGTCTCCAGAAGCAGCTCCCGCAACCGCTTCAGCGCCTCCGCCCTGAACTCCGGGGTGAAGGTCCGCACGCTCCCACGCAACTTGACGCTGCGGGGCACGATGTTCCAGGCGCCGTCAGTCACAATGTCGCCGACCGTCGTGTGGCACTCGACGCCGTCGAAGACCAGCCCTTCGACGATGCTCGTCAGTCGCTCGAGCAAGAAGGCCTGGGCGGCGATCACGTTGCCTGCCCGCTTCATCACGCCGCCGTGGCCGCCCGGGCCCTGGATGGCGATCTCAAAGGAGTCGGAGCCCGACCACTGAAGCCCGGGCCGGGCGAGCACGAAGCCGCTGTCGGCGGGCGCCCAGGTGTGCAGTCCGAGCACGGCCTTGGCCTGGTAGCGATCGAGCAAACCCTTCGCGATCATCGCGTGCGCCCCCGAGACCACCTCCTCCGCGGGCTGGAACACGAACAGGAAGGAACCGCCCAAGCGGGCGGCGCTCTCGGCCAGCGTGCGCGCTACCCCGAGCATGATCGCCGTGTGGGCGTCGTGCCCGCACGCGTGCATGCGTCCGTCGATCCCGGAGGCGAACTCGACGCCCGAGTCCTCGAGGATCGGCAGCCCGTCGATGTCAGCCCGCAACAGGACGGTTCGACCCGGGCGTCCGGTGTCCAGGAAGGCGACCGCGCCGGTCGCCGTCGGGCACTCGTCGATCCGCAGGCCGAGCGAGGCCAGGCGGTCGCGAACGAAGGCGCTGGTACCGTGCTCCTCCCAGCTGACCTCCGGATGCCGGTGGAGGTGGCGGCGGGTCTCAATGACCTCGTCGAGGACGGCTTCCGACGGCCGGGGCAGCTCCAACTCCATGGCGGGGAGCCTAGCAGGCTAGACGATGGTCCCCAGGCTGTACCCGCGAGCGGTCGAGAGCAGCAGCTTCTCGCCCAATCCGTCCTCCAGCTCGTCGAGCTTTCGGCGCAGGGTCAGCAGGGCGCTGTGCACCGTGGAGCGGGCGGCGTCCGGGCGGAAGAGCCCGGCGCTGATCAGGTCGGAGGCGGTCGCGGGCTTCGATCCCTGGGCGAGAAAGACGATGAGCGAGGTCTGCTGCGGCGTCAGGCGGACTGCCTTGGCGTCGATTGCCATCGTGCGTTTGGTGGGATCGAACTCCAGGCGGCCGAAGATGTAGGAGCCGCCGCGACCGGTCCCGCCTTCCATCAGCCGCGCCGCCAGGTCCGAGTAGATGTGCGCCATCGGCACGTTGCCCTTGACGAAGTAGCTGCTGGCCCCGAGCTCGTAGGCGCGCCGGATGGCCGCCGAGCTGACCTGGGCGGCCGAGAGGACGATCACCGGCAGGCCCGGATGATGCTGGCGGATCCACCGGAGGAGCTCGAAGCCGGACTCCTCTCCGTCATCGAGGACGAGGTCGAGGAGCACGGCGGCCATCCGCTCGCGACTGAGCAGGTCCATCGCGGCCGGCGCCGAGCCGGCGACCTTGGGCTGATAGCCGAGGTCGTTGAGGTCGAGCTGAAGCTGCATCTGCATCGGCACCTCGTCCTCTACCACCAGGACGCGCGTGCCCAGCACATCGGGCGGCCGGTAGACCTCGAGACCGGGCGGGAGCGGTGGCAAAACCGGAGGTCGATTGCGCAACATCAGGCGGCTAGGATGCGCTGAAGCGGCCTGGTTCGCAAGAAGCGCTTGGCAACGACAAGTGGTTTCACAGGAATTAACTTATTCTAAACACTTCTTGCACGGCGCCTGATCATACTGGCGCCACCTCGACTCGAGGCGCGAAGGGGGGTTGAGCACCACCCGTAGTTCATCAAATCGGAGAGAGAGAGAGAAAGGAATGACCTGGAAGACCCGGATCCTCGGTCTGGCGATGGCAGCCGCCACCCTCGCGGTGCTCGCCCTGGCGAGCGGCGCGGACTGGTGGGGCTGGTAGCCACCGCCAAGCTTTAAAAACGCTACTTCTGCTCCTCGCGCCGATCCCGCCAGCGGCGGATCGCCGCGGGGAGCAGTGCGTATAGGTCGGCTCGATCAACAGCTTTGCTCATGTAACCGACCACGTCGGGGTCCTCGGTTCCCGACGGAAATACCGGGTATGCCGTGTAGAAGATCACGGGCAGCGGTACTCCCTGCGCTCGCAGCTCTGACAGCAGTGCCCAGCCGTCCATCGGCTCCGGCAGCATGAGGTCGATGATCGCGACCTCTGGCCGCGCCGACTTCGCCACCTCCAACGCCTCGACCGCGTCCTGGGCGAGCGCCACCTGGTATCCGAGCATGCGGAGGTCGGTTTCCAGAATGACGCGCCACGCCCGTTCGTCGTCCACGACGAGGACCCGAGCACCGATCAGGTCTGATGGAGGGGGCTCGATCGGTTTCGGTGGCGTAAAGGGCATGCCGATCGGGCAGTATATCGGCGGCCGATGGCTCAAACCGTGAATTACCGCGTGCGCGCCGGCGGAAGCCGGGACATCGTCGCGGCGCTGCGGACCTGCTCGACCGAAGCCGACGTCGTTCAGGTCCTCTTCCAGGGCCTGAGCCCGCAGTACGGCTACGACGTCGTTTCGCTCCAGGTTCTCGAGCGCGAGGGCTGGTACCACGCGACCGCGGTCGACGCCGGCCTTCTGCAGGATATCCGGCGGCGGCATCTCGACGAGACACCCTGGGGCCGGGACTACCGGCAGGGAGAAATCGCCGTTCGCTATTTCTCCGGTACCGAATCCGGCCTCAACCCGTCCCGCGGTCTGGGCGCCCGGCGGACGCCGGAGACCGTCGTCTTCGTGCCCATCGAGCACGCTGGTCAGGTCACGGGTGCCGTCCTCTATCAGACGTACGAGCGGCGCGAGCCTTCGCAGGCCGAGCTCCAGGCGCTGAAGGAGATCCATCGCCACCTCGGCGTCGTCGTCGCCAACGCCTACCTGAACGAGCTCACCCGCAACCAGGCGGTCAGGCTTTCGGCGCTCAACGCGATCGCCCGGGCCCTGGCTTCGACTCTCGACGAGGAGGGCGTTGCGGCGGCCCTGCATTCGGCGCTCAGCCCTCTGCTTCCGGTGGAAGTCGTGGAGCTCGTCGTAGACGAGGACGATGGGACGGGCCGGCTGCACGTTCTTCGCGCCGGAGCCCGGCAGACCAGCACCAGGATCCCCGCCGGCGCGCCTCGGCTCGCGATCGTACATGGCGTCATGGATTCCGGTCAGCCGCGCCTCGAGGTCGAGGGGACCGGCGCCTACGCGTCCGGAATCTGGGTCCCGATCAACGAGGGCGGTGCCGTCCGGGCCGTGCTCTCGGTCCACACCAAGCAGGCGCACGCCTATGAGGAATCCAGCGTCACCTTCCTGGCCCAGGTCGCGGACGAGGTCGCGCTGGCCCTGCGGACGGCACGCAGCTACGCGGCGCTGAGCGCAGAGCAGCGACGGCTCGAGGTGGTGAACTCGGTCGGCCGCCGGCTCGCCTCTTCGCTCGACCGCTGGTCGATCATGCGCACCCTGCGCGAGGAGCTCTCGCGCCACC
>CAZXGB010000139.1:0-8025 GCA_964640005.1 uncultured Actinomycetes bacterium
CCACGTCGGCCGGCTTGCCCCAGCGGCCGAGCGGCGTCCTGCCCACGACCGCCTCGGCCTTGGCCGGATCGGCTTTTCGGTGGGCATTGAGCGGGCTGTCGGTGTAGCCGGGAGCGATCGCGTTGACGCGGATCCGCCGCTCCCCCCAAGCCGCGGCGAGGACGCGCGTGAGCTGGTGGACGGCGCCCTTGGAGGCGCAGTAGGCCGCCAGTTCGACGTCCGCAAGGACGCCGGCGACCGAGCCCACGTTAACGATGGAGCCGCCGGCGGGCATCAGCTGCGCCGCTTCGCAGCTGGCGAAGTAGAGGCCTTTGACGTTGGTGTCGAAGATCCGGTCGAACTCCTCCTCGGTCAGCTCCTCGGGCGGCTTGCGCGCACCCGAGCCTGCGTTGTTGACGAGGACGTCGAGCCCGCCCAGCCGGCGTGCCGCCTCCGCGACCATCGTCCGGCTGGAGCCGGCGCCGGCCACGTCGGCCTCGATCGCGACGCCCTCGCAGCCGCGCCGGCGCAGCTCGGCCAGGCCCGACTCCAGGAACTCCGGATGCCGGCCGCTGATCGCGACCTGCGCTCCCGCCTCGGCGAAGGCGGCGGCGATGGCCAGGCCGAGCCCGCGGCCTCCTCCCGTGACCAGGGCGCGCCGGCCCTTCAGGCTTCCCGCCGTGGGGAACGTGTCAGGCAGCTCGACCGCGATCGAGGCGTGCGGCGGGGCAGGTGGTACGAGGTTCGTGCCGGGCAACGTGCTGTGATCCTATCCCAGCTTTGAGTCACCATTCCCCGGCGTCTTTCCCAATGGAGAGGTGGTCAACTTGTGATGGAATCACAGCTTCGGGATGAGACCTGAGCTCCGGCTGACCTCCGAGCAGGTGGCGGCGTTCGCCCAACGCCTCTATCGAGGCGTCCGCCGCCAGGTGGCCGAATACGCCTCCATCACCGATCCCGAGACCGACCGCGACTTCGCCGAGGTCAACCGGCAGAGCGTCGAGGTCTTTTTCCGGGCGCTCTCCGAGGACCGCGTCCCCACCGACGCCGAACTGGCGATATTCGAAAACGCGGCCCGCCGCCGGCTGCACCAGGCGGTGCCGCTGGAGGCGATCTTTCACAGCTACCGCGTCGGCGTCCGGGTGATGTGGGAGTGCCTGCTCGAGATCGCCCCCCAGCAGGACCATGGCCGCCTGGGCTTCCTCGCCCTGGAGTATGCCGACCGCGTCTCCACGGCCGCCGCCCAGGCCTACGTCGAAGAGCGGCAGCGCGTGGCGCAGTCGCGGGAGGACGCGACGCGGCTGCTGCTGACGCGGCTCATCCAGAGCGAGGCCGTCGACGAGGAGGCCGCGCTCCGCGAGGCGGCCGAGCTTGGCATCGACCTGGCCGAGCCGCGCTTCGCGCTCGTGGTCAGCTCGGTCCACCGCCACTGGAGCCCGAGCGCGGGCGCCGACCTGGCCCTGGCCGGCGTGCGCTCACGCCTCCTGGAGGCGATCCCGGAGGGTCTCGTCGTGCTCCTCCACGGCCAGGCACTCGCCCTGATGCCGGCCGGGTCGGAAGCGGACGCCGTCGCGGCCGTCGAAAAGGCGCTGGCCGATGGCGTGCGCGCCGACCCCGACCACCCGCTGGCCGCCGGCATGGGGACGCCCGCCGCCGGCCCCCGCGGCCTGGCGGCCAGCCACCGGGAGGCGGTTCGGGCGCACGGCCTGGGCCGCATCCTGGAGCCCGACCGCCTGCTTCACCGGTACCACGACCTGAGCCTGTTCGACCTCTTCAAGGAGGGCGAGGCCATGGAGGCCTTCGTGGGCCAGGTCCTGGGCCCGCTCCTCGACCTCGATGGCGAGCGACGGCGCCGGTTGGTCGTGACGTTGGAGACCCTTTTCGACACCGCCCTCAACCGCAAGCTGGCGGCGCGCCGGCTCGGCGTCCACCAGAACACGCTCGGGCTGCGGATCCGGCGGATCGAGCAGCTGCTGGACGGCTCGCTCAACTCGGGCGAGTTCGTCTTCCGGGTCCAGCTGGCCCTTCGACTCCTCCCCCTGCGGCGCGCGGCGCCGGATTAGCTTCAGACCAGGCGTCAATCTGCAGTAATCGAGCCGTCTTGCGCGTTAACCCTCTCAATGGGTCTCGGGCTGCGCGAATGGCGGCTTCTGTGCGCAGGCGTTGCTTTGGGCGTCGTCGCCAGCGCGTTGGTGGCACCCGCGCGCCCGGCGCTCGCCGCTGGCGGAGCGTGGACCACCTACATGAGGGACAACGCGCGCGACGGCAACGACACTGCGGAGCCGGGATTCGGGTCCGTGGGGCCTGCCTGGACCTCTCCCAACCTCGGTGCGGCGGTCTTTGCCCAGCCACTCGTCTACCAGGGCATCGTCTATGTCGGCACCCAGGCCGATCAGCTCTACGCGCTTGACCAGAGCACGGGCGCCATCCTCTACCACTGGAATCTGGGGACGGCTCCGAGCGGCGCATATCGTTGCGGAAACATCAACGGGATCACCGGAACCCCGGTCATCGATACGGCCAACAACTTGCTCTACCTGGTCGGCGCGGTGACTGGCAGCCCAGTTAACTACCGTCTCTTCACGGTCAACCTCAGCTCTCGAGCCGTCACCTCAGTGGATGCGCAGCCACCGGGAATGGACCCGACCATTCACGGAGAGCGTGGGGCTCTCGCTCTGAACAACGGGATCGTCTACGTGCCGTACGGCGGGCGGTTCGGGGATTGCGGCAGCTACCACGGCTATGTGGTCGCCATACGCGCCTCCGACGGCGTTCAGCTCGGCTTCTTCGAAACGACTTCACACAGCTGTGGCGGCGGCATCTGGGGTCCCGGAGGCGAATCCATAGACGGCACCGGCAGCGTGTACGCGGCGAGCGGCAACGGCTGCGGATCGTACGAGTACCAGGAGAGTGTCCTCAAGCTCGATCCAACCGCCCGGCTGGTCGCCAACTGGGCTCCCCCGGACTGGGCCTCCCTGGACAGCACCGATACGGACCTGGGGTCCGTTACGCCAACGGTGCTGGGAGCTACCGGGCTTTTGTTCCAGGCCGGGAAAAACGGCAAGGGCTATGTCCTCGACTCGAATGCACTCGGGAATGGGCCGAGCACGAACGGCGGGATCGGCATACCCGGGGCGGGGGAATGCATGGGCAGCCCGGCCTTCGACGGCAGCAACATCTACATCGGCTGCAACGGTGGGATCTTCGCGCTGAGGCTCAACGCCGGCGCCAAATCGTTCACGGTCAGCTGGCATCACGGCTCCGCCCAGGCGGACTCGCCGATCATCGCCGGCGGAGCCATCTGGGTGATCGACCGTGCCCACAACCTGACGGCGTACGGTCCCGACGGCGGCGTGCGCTACACGGTCAACCTCGGCGCCTCCGCCAACTTCTCCACCCCATCGGCGGCTGGCGGCATGGTCTTCGCGGGTGCCGGGAGTGTCGTCAAGGCCTTCCAGATGAACCCGGCCGCACCTGGCGGATACAACATCCTCACTTCCTTCGGCGGCATCTACTCGTTCGGGAACGCGAGGTACTACGGCAACCTCATCGACCACGGTTACCCCGGCCCGGCCACCGGCCTGGCCGAGATGCCTGGTGGCGATGGCTACCAGATCCTGACCTCGTTCGGCGGTCTCTACAGCTTCGGCTCGGCCTCCGGGCACTACTTCGGGAACCTCATCGACCACGGCTATCCGGGTCCCGCGGTCGGGATCTCCATGACCCCGAGCGGGAACGGCTACGCGATCCTGAACAGCGGCGGCGGCCTGTACACGTTCGGCGACGCTCACTACTTCGGAAACCTGCTCGACCATGGCTTCCCAGGCCCCGCCGTCGGCGTCGCCTATACGCCGACAGGCGCGGGGTACGCGATCCTGACAGCCGGAGGTGGCATCTACACCTTCGGAGACGCCCGCTACTTCGGAAACCTCATCGATCACGGCTACCCCGGGCCGGCGGCCTCGATCGCATACACGCGTAGCGGGAACGGCTATTGGATTCTCACGCGCGGTGGCGGCATCTACACCTTCGGCGATGCCCAGTACCAGGGGAACCTGATCGACCACGGCTACCCGGGGCCCGCTACCGCCCTTTCCGCGACCCCGTGATCAGGCGGCTAGCCGCGGCGGGTACGCTCGTGCTCGCCTGCTGCAGCCTGATGGCGCTGGCGCCGGTGACCCCGGCCGCCGCCGCCCCCGGCCCCGCGCTCCCGTCTGACAAGCTCCACTTCGGGCTCGCCAGCGGACCCGACCAGCTGTTCTGGATGACCTTGAGCCACGTCCCGTGGCGGTATCGATACACGTATCTGGCCGGCGGGCTCTACAACAATCCGTGGCCAAGCTGGCAGGATCCGGCGCTCCCGCCTGGCCAGTACGCGCTCGACTACATGAACAACAGCCGGGCGAACGGTTACATCCCGGTGTTTCCGTACTACATGCTGCTGCAGTCGCATCGTGCAGCCGATGAAGCGACCGACGACTACAACAACCTCAACAACTCGACCCTGATGCACGACTACTACGCGAACTTCACGCTGCTGATGCAAAAGGCCGCGCAGTTCGGGCAGCCGGTGATCGTGCACGTGGAGCCTGATCTCTGGGGCTACCTTCAGCAGCGCGCCGGCAATGGCTCGCCGGCCTCCGTGAGCGCGAGCGTGAGCAGCTCGGGCAACGCCGACGTAGCCGCCTACCCGAACAACGTGCAGGGCTTCGGGCAAGCGCTGCTGCACCTGCGCGACCTCTACGCGCCAAACGTGGTCATGGCCGTCCACGCATCCATGTGGTCCAGCGGCCGCGACATCGCTACGGATACCGACGCCGCCTTGAACGCCGTCACCGAGGCCGACAAGACGGCGTCCTTCCTGAACGCGACGGGTAACTGGGACGTGGTCTTCAACGACGTCGACGACCACGACGCCGGCTGGTGGGAGGCGCAGGGAAACACCTCGCACTGGTGGGACAAGACCAACACCAGGTTCCCCAACTTCGCGCGCTATCTGAGCTGGGTCCACGAGCTGCGTGTCCGCACTGGTAAGCCGCAGGTGGCCTGGCAGGTGCCTGTCGGCAATCAGTTCTACCTGACCGAGAACAACACTCCCGGGCACTACCAGGACAACGTCGCCGAGTACTTCCTCGGCCACACCGCCGACCTCTACTCGGCGGGTCTCATCGCCGTGCTCTTCGGCGCCGGGAACCCCGATCAGACGACCCCCTACGACACCACGGGGGACGGCGTCACGAACAACGGCGGCGCGCCGACGACCGACTCCGCGGGCGGCTGTGTCGCCTGCAACACGCACGTCTCGACCGTCGCGGATGACGACGGCGGCTACCTGCGCCAATTCGTCGGCGCCTACTACAAGGGACCCGCGCCGGGTCCGCCGGGTGGCGGGTACAGCATCCTCACATCATTCGGCGGGATCTACTCCTTCGGCAGCGCGCGCTACTACGGCAACCTGATCGACCACGGCTACCCAGGCCCGGCCAAGGGCTTGGCCGGGATGCCGCGGGGCGACGGCTACCAGATCCTCACCTCGTTCGGCGGGATCTACAGCTTCGGAGCCGCGACCAACCACTACTACGGCAACCTGATCGATCACGGCTACCCGGGGCCCGCGGTCGCAGTCGCGATGACGCCGACCGGCAATGGCTACGCGATCCTCACCTCGTTCGGCGGCCTGTACACGTTTGGCGACGCTGCCTACTTCGGAAACCTCCTCGACCACGGCTACCCGGGCGAAGCCGTCGCCCTCTCATACACACCGAGCGGAAACGGCTACGCGATCCTGACCGCCGGCGGCGGCCTGTACATGTTCGGGGACGCCACCGGTCGCTATTACGGGAATCTCATCGATCACAACTTCCCCGGGCCGGGGGTCTCGCTGGCATACTCCCTGTCGGGATCGGGATATTCGATCCTCACCGCCTCCGGCGGCATCTACACGTTCGGCGATGCTCAGTACTACGGCAACCTGATCGATCACGGCTACCCAGGACCCGCAACGGCGCTGTCCACCACTCCATAACGTCCCGCTCACGACGCAACAGAGGTCTCCATGAAGAAGCTGCCCGGAATCCTGATCGCCCCGCTGGCCGTGTTCGCGTCTCAAGTGGTGGCGTTGACGCCGCAGACCGCAGCCGCAGCCACGCCAACTCCGCGCGAGGCGTGCATCAATGCACCCGTTTCGAGCGCTCTCATGGTGCGGTCGTCGTGCCTGTACCCCACACCTGACTCTGCTGTCGTGTCGGGCTCCCCGACCGGCAACGCCGCGGACGGCATGGTGGTGTTCTTGAAGGGCTCGCAGCAGCGCATCACCACGTTCAGCAACAGCGGTCCCATCACTGCGGCCGTGGCAGTGAATACGATCTGCCTGATCGGGGCGAAAGGCGGCGCGGCCTCACTCGACCCGAAGAATGGCGACCTCGGTCCGGCCCCGGCCGGATGCGGTGCCCCCGGGTCATCCCGCCTGGTCGCGACGCAGGCCAGCGCGCCCGCGACCACTTCCCCGCACGCGGCGAGCACCGCGCTGACCCGGCCCGCCGCAACCAGCATGTCGTACTACGTCTATCCGGGCGACCTGACCAATTGCCCGGCCGGCGCTACAACCGGCTGCCGGCTGTACAACCTCGGTGCCTCCGAGCCCGCTGGAACGCTCGCCATCATCGACTTCGGCGCGCCCTGCTACCTCGGCACCACCGGTAACCCGACCGAATATGGAACCCAACTCTTCGGCTGGCGGACATGCACGCCGCTGAGGTCGATCGCGGCGATGGCTCAGGACTTTGTCTCCGGGTATCTGAGCACGCACGGTCCGGGCTCGCCGGCCGAGATCATCGGGGTCGGGACCAGCAACAGCTACACCGGGGCTTTGCCCTGCTCGCCTGGCTGCTATGCGATGAGCGACACCGAGATGCGGGCGCACGGGCAGAGCTGGTTCAGCACCGTGGTGAGCCAGATCAACGGCCAGGGCCGGGCGACGATCTGGGCTGCCAGCGACATCGAGCAGGAGGCCTGTAACACCGGTAACTACTACTGTGTCGCTCCCACGCGAGCGTGGGTTGACGGCTACCGCTCGGCCGCGGGCCTCACACAAGCAACCGCCTGTGGCGCGTCCAGCTCAAAGCTGATGGCCGACTACGGTGATGACGTGGTCGGCAACGGAGATTGGACGGCTGCCGACATCTACTACGTCGCGTACGGCGCGCCCGGCTCCTGCGCGGTGCCGGAGATCTACTACAGCGCAAACGCGACCGAATGGGCACAGCTGAGCTCGCAAGCTCAGCAGCCCGCCATCACGTTCACGGGAGTTATGTCGGAAGGCGGCCTGAGCGGTTCACTTTGCTCCGACAACAGTTGGAGCGCTCTCGCCAACGCCACGGGGCAGTCCATCCCCTACCTGACCGTGATAGGCGGCTCTATCGGATGCGGCTACGGCGGTTACAACATCCTGACGTCGTTCGGCGGCATCTATTCGTTCGGAACCGCGCAGTACTACGGCAATTTGATCGACCATGGCTATCCCGGACCAGGCATCGGCCTCGGCGAGATGCCGGCCGGCGACGGTTATCAAATCCTGAACACCGGCGGCGGGCTCTACAGCTTCGGGTCGGCCCAAGGGCACTATTACGGCAACCTGATCGACCATCACTATCCGGGTCCCGCCGTCGCGCTGAGCGTGACGCCGAGCGGCAACGGCTACGCCATCCTCACGTCCTTCGGCGGCCTGTACACGTTCGGGGACGCGCTTTACGAGGGCAATCTCATCGACCACCACTATCCGGGCCAGGCGGTCGGCATTGCTTACACGCCCAGCGGCCGCGGCTACAACATCCTGACGTCCTCGGGCGCGATCTACTCCTTCGGCGACGCGCAGTACTACGGCAACCTGCTCGACCACAACTATCCGGGCCCCGCCGTCTCGCTCACGTACACCCGCACAGGCGGCGGTTACGCGATCCTCACCTCGTCGGGCGGCCTATACACCTTCGGCGACGCCGTGTACAAAGGCAATCTGATCGATCACGGGTATCCCGGGCCGGCGACCGC
>CAZXGB010000140.1:0-7979 GCA_964640005.1 uncultured Actinomycetes bacterium
GGACCTCCGACGACGTCTGCCGGCTGATGCGGATCTCCCCCGAAAACCAGCGCGTGCGGCTTCACCGCGCGCGTTCCGCGGTCCGGCGCCGGCTCGAGGCTTACTTCAGAAGGACTGGGTAGATGGGCGCACGGGCCGGGGACCTCGCCTGCCGGGAACTGGTCGAGCTGATCACCGACTATCTCGAGGGGACGCTCTCAGACAGTGATCGCCGACGCTTCGAGGCGCACCTGCCGACCTGCCTTGGCTGCCGTGAGTACCTCGCCCAGATGCGGCGCACAATCGCGACCATGGGCGCTCTGCGGGAGGACGAGATCCCCTCAGAGGTCATGGACGAGCTCCTCCGAACCTTCCGGGGCTGGAAGGCGTCGATTACCTGAAACCGCACCGCCGGCAACACGGCGAGCGATGCCGCTTACGTCAGTCGCGCGGAGCTTCGGCGAGCAGGCGGATGAGCGTGTAGACGGTGGCGAGGTGCGGCACCTGCAGGCCGAGGCGGGCGGCGATCTCCACCGGGGCGCCCACCAGCGCGTCGACCTCGAGCGGCCGGCCGGCCTCGAGGTCCTGGAGCATCGAGGTCTTGTGCTCGGTGAGCTCGAAAGTGGCCTCGAGGCGACGGTCGATCGGGATCGCCAGCTCCTCGCCGACCGCTCCCGCGATCTGTTCGAGTTCGACCATCAGATCTCGCACGAGGATTCGCGCCTGTGTGAGGCCCCCCATCCGGCCGAGGGTTGCACGACCGAGGGCGCTAACCGGGTTGAAGGCGGCGTTGCCGAGCAGCTTGAGCCAGATCTCACTGCGTATCCGGGTCTGGACGGGCGCCTTTAAGCCCGCCGCCGCCAGCACCTTCGAGATTGCCTGGACGCGCTCGCTCCGGCTGCCGTCGGGCTCGCCGAACGTGAAGCGGATGCCCTCGACGTGCTGCACCACGCCCGGTTCGGGAAGCGACGTGGCCGGGTACACGATGCAGTGGACGACGGCCTCCAGCGGAATCGTCGACGAGAGCACGCCGCCCGGGTCGACGCTTTCCAGCCGGATCCCTGCCAGAGGGCCCGCGTAGCCGGCCCCGAAGTACCACCACGGGATGCCGTTCTGCGCGGTGAACAGGGTCGCGCCGGGCCGCAGGGCGCTGGCTAGCACCTCGGCGACCGCGGGCAGCGAGTGAGTTTTGAGGGTTACGAACACGGCGTCGGCCGAGGCCACCGCGGCCCGCATATCGTCGGTGCACTCGGGCGATGCCGTTGTCTCGGTGCCGTCAGCCTCGCGGACGGTGAGGCCGCGCTCGCGCATGGCGGCCAGGTGGGGTCCCCGCGCGACCAGCACGACGTCGGTGCCGGCGGCTGCCAGCCGGGCGCCGAGGAAGCCTCCGGTCGCCCCCGCCCCGACGATCGCGATGCGCACGCTAATCGCGGGCGAAGGCCGCGGCGACGTTACGCCGCTGGACCTTGCCGGTCGCCGTGCGTGGGATCTCGTCGACGATATGGATCACGCGCGGCACCTTGAAATCGGCCAGCCGCTCGCGGCACCAGCTCGCCAGCTCCTTCTCGGTCACCGGCTCAGTGACTACGACTGCTACCGCCACTTCCTCGCCCCACGTCGGATGGGGGCTGGCGAAAGCAACCGCCTCCTTTACCTTGGGATGGCTCTCGAGGACATCGTCGATCTCGCGCGGCGCGATCTTTTCGCCGCCGCGGTTGATCAGCTCCTTGATACGTCCGACCAGGACCAGGTAGCCGTCCGGGTCGCACCATCCGCGATCGCCCGTTCTGAACCAGCCCGAGGTAAACGACTCGGCGTTGGCGCCGGGGTTCCCCTCATAACCATCGATCACATTGGGCCCCCGGATGACCACCTCGCCGTGCTCGCCCGGCGCCAGCAGCCGGCCGTTGTCGTCGATGATCCCGATCTCGGTACTGCCGGTCGCCGGGCCGACGGAGCCCGACTTGTGCGGGCGCGGGGGCAGTGGGTTGGACGCCATCTGGTGGGCCGCTTCTGTCATTCCATAAGCCTCGAGTAGGGGCGCGCCGAGGCGGTCCTCGAGCTCGCGCAGCAGGGCCTCTGGCATCGCCGACGAGCATGAGCGAACGAAGCGAAGCTGCTCGGCACCCACAGGACGGCCGCCGCGATCGGCCCGCATCAGGATCAGCTGATGGAAGGTCGGCGACGCTGAGTACCAGGTCGGCCGGTGCTCCTTCGCGACTGGCCAGAAGGCGAGCGGAGTGAACCGGGCCGGCACGACCACCGTCCCGCCGGTGAAGAGGGAGGACATGGTGGATGCCATCAGGCCATGAACGTGAAAGAGCGGCATCACGCAGAGCGACACGTCATCTGGAGTGAGCTCATAGCTCTCGGCGATGTTCTGCACGGAGGCGAGCAGGTTGCGGTGCCGGAGCGGTACGCGCTTCGGCCGGCTGGTCGTCCCGGAGGTGTGGAGGACAAGCGCGACGTCATCCGGTCCCGGCGCCTCGACCTGGCCTCGCGGGGCGTCGAGGGCGAGCCGGCCATCGCTCTCGATCTCCACCTCGACCAGCTTTCCACCCAGGCGGGCCATTGCCGACCGAGCCGCCTGGGCGCTTCCTCGGGGTACGAGCAGCACCCGCGCCTCGGTGTCCTGGAGATAGAACAGGTTCTCGTCCTCCGTGTACGCGGGGTTGAGCGGGCAAGCGGTGCCGGCAACCGCGGCGGCGAGGAACAAGATGACCGCCTCCGGCCCGTTCGGGAACGACATCGCGACCCGATCGCCCCGTCGCACTCCGAGGCCGGCGAGCCGTGACGCCGCGTCCTCCACCGTCGTGCGGAGCTGGTCGTACGTGAAGGCCGGCCCGTTGGGGATCACGAGAGCGCGGCTCTCCGGGCCTCCCCGAAGGGCGTCGAGAACTGTCTTCATCGCATCATCCGTCGTCAAAGCCGCGCCAAACCTCCCGGAACCGATCGTATGCGAGCGCGCCATGGCACGAGTGGCAGTTGACTGCCCGGCGCACCGGCCGCCTGTGGCTTATCGCGCTCGGGGGCGGCTCGGAACCGGGGTCCGGTGGAGCGGCATTACTTCTCTGCCGCTTTGCCCTCGCCGGACCGGCCGATCAGGTCCCGCGCAATGATGATCCGCTGAATGTGGGACGTCCCCTCGTATATCCGCATCCCGATGATGTCGCGATAGTGCCGTTCGACCGGCAGTTCGCTCGAATAACCGCGGGCGCCGTGGAGAACGACAGCCTTCTCGGCCGCACGCTGTGCCGCTTCGGTGGCGAACAGCTTGGCCAGCGACACGACGCTGCGGTTGTCGCGACCGGCATCGGCGAGCCAGGCGGCTTGCATCACCAGTGCCCTCGCCGCGGCCTCGTCGGCGGCTATATCGGCAAGGTCTGACTGGATCATCTCGAAGTCGCCCAGCCGCTTCCCGAACTGCACGCGGTCGCGCGCCCACGCGACCGATGCATCCAGGCAGCCGCGAAGCACGCCTACGGCTCCCGCCGCGACGCCCAGGCGGCCGTGGCCAAGGGCGCTCATCGCGATCTTGAAACCATCTCCCGGGTTGCCGAGCACATCCGAAGCGGCGCACCGGTCGAAGACGAGCCGAGCGTGGTCCGAGTTCCTGTGTCCCAGTTCGCGCCCGGCCACGGGAAGCCTCGTCAGGCCGGCCTGCCCAGTCTCGACCAGAAAGGCCGTGAGCACGCCAGCTGCGTGGGGGGACTCCGCCTGTCGCCCATTGCGACTCGCCTCTTCGGCGACCGCAAAAACGATGGCGAGGTCGGCGACCCCGCCGTTGGTGATCCAGTGCTTCTCGCCGGAGAGCAGCCATCGCTCCCCGTTCCTCACCGCTCGGCAGGCGATGCTCTTGACGTCGGACCCAGCTCCTGGCTCGGTCAGCGCATAGCATCCGATCAGCTCACCCGACGCCAATCCCGGCAGCCAGCGCCGCTTCTGTTCCTCGGTCCCCCAATCGGCGATGCACTTGCTGACCAGGCCGGTCTGCACGGTTACGAAACCGCGCACCGATGAGTCGATGCGTCCGAGCTCGATGGCGATCAGCGCCGACTCCACCTCGCCGGCGCGTGAAGAGAGCAGGCCCCGCCTGCCGAGCTCGCGCACCACCGCCGGATCGAAGCGCTCCGCGGAAGCCGCCGGAGCCACGACTTCGAGCGCGGCCGCCCGCGCGCGCTCCTGCAGCTCGGCCTGCTCGGCAGTGAGCGCGAAGTCCATCGGTCAGCGCCCGGTGAAGGCCGGCGGCCGCTTTTCTGTGAAGCCGGCGTGGAATTCGGCGAAGTCGCGGGCAGTCATCAGCAGCGTCTGCGTCCACGCTTCCATCTCGATCGCGCTCGAATAATCCATCGCGGCCGCTCGGTTCAGCATCTCCTTCGTCATCGCGATGCCCCAGGGCGCCGCCGCCTTCGTCTTCTGGACGTAGCGGGCGACCTCGTCGCCGAGCTCTGTATCAGGAACCACCTTGGTAGCCAGGCCGGCGGCCAGGGCGGTCTGGGCGTCTATCCGGCCGCCAAACAGAAGCAGCTCGGTGGCTCGCCCCAACCCGACGAGCCGCGGCAGGAGCCAGCAGATGCCCATGTCGCCGCCAGAGATCCCGACCCGGGTGAAGAGGAACTGGAAGGTGGCGCTCTCAGCGACGACCCGGACGTCCGCAGCGGCGGCGAGCACGGCGCCGGCTCCCGCGGCGACACCGTTCACCTCGGCGATGACGACCTGCGGAGCCTCCCTGATATTGCGCACGCAGGCGCCGGTCATCCGGGCGAATTCGTAGACGCCGCGGGTGTCCATCTTCAGCAGCTCGCCGATGATCTGCTCGACGTCACCGCCCGAGCAGAATCCGCGGCCCTCGCCCCGCAACACCAGAACTCGCACCTGGTCGGCACGGGTCTTGAGCGACGCGGTCAGGTCTCGAATGTCGGCATAGACATCGAACGTGAGCGCGTTCAGGCGGTCGGGCCGGTCAAAGGTGACCGTTGCGACGCCGTCCTCCTCGGTGTAACGGAAATGCCGCCACTCTGACTGCATTGAGACGTCTCCTCTACTGATTGGCGCCGGCAAGCCGGGGATCGGCGGATGCCCCGTGGAGACGGAACCGCTGCAGCTTGCCGGTCGCCGTCCTGGGCAGTGAGTCCACGAACTCGACCTGCCGGGGATATTTGTAGGGGGCGATCTGCGTCTTGACGAAGTCCTGCAGCAGCTTGACCCCGGTCTCGTCGCGCGGAAGGTCGCCACGCACCACGACGAACGCCTTCACGATCATGCCTCGCTCCACATCAGGCTCCCCGATGACCGCCGCCTCGGCGACCGCCGGATGCCGCAGCAGCGCGTCCTCCACCTCCGGTCCGGCGATGTTGTAGCCGGACGAGATGATCATGTCGTCGGCGCGCGCCTGGTAGGCGAAATAGCCGTCGCCGTCGCGGACGTAGACATCGCCCGTGACGTTCCAGCCGTTGCGCACGTACACCGCCTGGCGATCCCCGCGCAGGTAGCGGCAGCCGGTCGGGCCCTTGACCGCGAGCAGTCCGAGCTCGCCGTCCTTGACCGGCCGTCCCTGCTCGTCCTGCACCTCGGCCACGTAGCCGGGAACGGCCCGGCCGGTCGTGCCCGGGCGGACGTCATGGTCGGCTGCCGAAATGAAGATGTGCAGCATTTCGGTGGAGCCGATGCCGTCGATGATGCCGACGCCGGTGGCCTCCTGGAAGGCGAGCCATGTCGCCTTGGGCAGCGTCTCCCCGGCGGAGACGCAGCGGCGGAGCGAGGGCGCCGGCGCCTCCTTCAGCATCGGAACCAGCGCTCGGTAGGCGGTCGGCGCCGTGAAGAGGACACTCGCGCGGTGGCGCCGAATGGCATCGAGCAAACGGTCTGGAGACGCCTGCTCGAGAAGCAGGGTTGCGGCTCCCGCGTAGAGCGGGAAGACGAGCAGGCCCCCGAGGCCGAACGTGAAGGCGAGGGGCGGGCTTCCGGTGAAAATGTCATCGGGCACTGCCTTCAGCACGTGCCTGGCAAAGGTGTCGCAGATGGCCATGACGTCGCGGTGAAAGTGCATCGTGGCCTTCGGGTTCCCGGTTGTCCCCGACGTGAACGCGAGCAGGCAGACGTCGTCAGCCGCGGTCGGCACGTTCGCGTACTCGGCCGGCTGGCGGGCGGCCATCTGCACCAGGTCGTCCTGGGCGGTTCCCCCGCAGCGGATCAGCTTCAGCCTCGGAATCGCAGCCGCCTCCAGGTCGGCGACGAAGCGATCGTCGCAGATCGCGATCTCGACCTCGGCCAGCGCCGCAATGGTCGAGAGCTCTCCCGCGCGGAGGAGGGGCATCGTGCTGACGGCGACGCCGCCCGCCTTGAGCACCCCGAACCAGGCGGCGGCGCTCCAGGCGTTGTTTGGGGCCCGGAGCAGCACGCGTTGGCCGGGCACGAGGCCCACCTCTCTGACCAGGGCGTTCGCCACCTGGTTGGCCCGCTCCAGCAGGTCTCGATAGGTCCAGGTCAGGCCATCCATCACGATGCAGCGGCGGTCGCCGTTGCCCGCCTCTACCCAGCGGTCGAGCAGGAGCTCGGTGCAGTTCAGAACCTCCGGGTAGCGGAGTTCTGGCAGCTCGAAGAGCAGTTCTGGCCAGGTTTCTCGAGGGGGCAGGTTGTCCCGGGTGAAGGTGTCGACATGGGCTGAATACGCAGACATCTCTCCTCCTGCGCTACCTGCGGACGCTGTCAAGCGGGCCGGGCTCGGCGCCGGCGAGGGCGCTTGCGATCCGCGTCCATGGATCGGCGACGGCTTTGAACATCAGGTCAGCCCATGCTTGGTACTGCAGGTCAGACGGGTGAAGCCCGTCCTCGCTGATCCAGCCCGGCCGGGACGCCCCGCTGAGCGGAAAGATGTCGACGTGGAGGAATCCACGCTGCTCGGACGCCGCGCGCGCGATCCGGTTGACCTCCAGGATCCGGCGCTCCAGGTCCTCCGGCTCACCAAAGGCGGAGGCGGCCGGGCTGCGTGCCCAGTTGGGAACCGAGACGGTCAGCACGCCATGCCTGGCGCCGACAGCGGAGGCCACAACGTCGTAGATCCGCTCCAGGTTGGGCGCGTAAGTCGCGCGGTCGCGTCCTTGAACCACGTCGTTGGCGCCGATCAGCACCGAGATCACGTGCGGCCGGTCCTTCGCCAGGTGGGGCAGCTCCTCTCGGATGAGGTCGTCGCTCGTGTAGCCGTCGACGGCCGGATTGACCACGAGCACGCTGACGCCCGTCGCCGCCTCCAGATGCCGGGCCAGGATGCTCGGAAAGTTGGCGGCGGGCTCGCTGGCGCCGGTGCCGGCCGTGTAGGAGTCCCCGAGCGCGAGGTAGCGGAGCACCGGCGGCGTCGGCACGGTTCAGTGGGGCAGCTCGAGCCGGGAGCGGACCGCCCACAGCTCCGGAAAGAACCGCTTCTCGACCGTCGTCCGGAGATAGCTGGCTCCGGTGGAGCCGCCGGTCCCCGTCTTGCTGCCGATCTGCCGCTCGACCATCTGCACGTGCCGGGCCCGCCAGAGGCTGAACGTCTGGTCGTGCTCGAGGAGCGACTCAGACAACTCGAACAGGTCGCGCGCTGCAGGCTCCCAGAAGATCCGCGCCAGGTCTTCGACGCCGCGCTTCTCAAGGAGTTCCAAAAAGGCGTCCCAAAGCGTCGCTTCCGCCAGCCGGCGCTCCAGGCGGGCACGCTCGTCGGCCCGGGTCTCGACCCGGTCCAGGTAGGCCCGATCCTTGATCCCCGACAGGAACTCGATCTCGCGGAACTGAACCGACTGGAACCCGCTCGCCGGCGCAAGCTCGGAGCGGAAGGCCAGGAAGTCCTGCGGCGCCATGGTGTCGAGCACGTCCAGCTGGTGAACCAGCAGGCGCTCGATCGTCACCACCCGCCGCAGCCCGCGCTGCGCCTTCAACGAGTCGCCGGCATGCATCGCCTCACGGGCCGACTCGAGCTCGTGCAGGATCAGCTTGAACCAGAGCTCATACGCCTGATGGACGAC
>CAZXGB010000141.1:0-7976 GCA_964640005.1 uncultured Actinomycetes bacterium
GCTACAGCTTCGGCGCTCACGCGGTGGAGGTCGAGGTCGACGAGGAGACGGGCGCCGTCAAGGTGGTCGACTTCGTGGCCGCCACCGACTGCGGCAATCTGGTCAACCCGGCGCTGGCCGAGGGTCAGGTCGAGGGCGGCGCGGCTCAGGGCATGGGCTACGGGCTCATGGAGGACCTGGTCTGCGAGAACGGGATCGTTCTCAACCCGCGCTTCTCGACGTACAAGATCCCGACCGCCACCGAGATGCCCCCGATCCGCTCGATCTGGGTGGAGACCAACGACGCCCGCGGCCCCTACGGTGCCAAGGGGCTCGGTGAGATGGGCTTGGTACCCACCGCCCCCGCGATCGCCAACGCCGTCTACCACGCAACCGGGGCGCGCATCAACCGGATCCCGCTCACGCCGGAGCGGGTGCTGGCCGCGCTCGACGCCCGCAAGCAGAAAGAGAGGGTTCAGTCATGAAGTACCGAGAGCCGGCGACGCTGGAGGAAGCCCTCGACCTGCTGGCGGCAAACGCAGATCGAGCCAAGGTGATCGCCGGCGGGCAATCGCTTCTGATCCTCCTCCGTGAGGGCCTGGTCAGGCCGGAGGTTCTGATCGGCCTGAACGGCATCGAATCGCTCAGCCGGTTGGAGGTCGACGGAGAGGCTCGGATCGGGGCGATGGTCACCCACACGACCGTCGAACGCGATGCGCGGATCGCGGAGCGGTGGCCGGTCCTGGCCGCCGCCGAGGCGGCCGTGTCCACCGTACAGGTGCGCAACCGGGGCACCCTGTGCGGCAACGTGGCCCACGCGTTTCCGGCCGCCGACCCACCCGCGGCCCTGATCGCCAGCGGCGCCCGTGTCCACCTCGCGAACAAGCGGGACGGCGAGCGTGCCGTCCCGGCCGAGGACTTCTTCACCGGCCTCATGGAGTCGGTGGCCGCCCCCGACGAGCTGGTCACCGCGGTCACCCTGCCGGCTCAGCCGGAGGGGGCGCGCGGTGCCTACCTGAAGTACGCAGTCCGCCCGCTCGACTTCCCCATCGTCGGCGCCGCCTGCCGGTTGATTCTCGACCCTCCGGGCACCATCGGTGACGCACGCATCGGACTCAACGGCGCCGCCAACCGGACACTGCGGGCGCGGGAGGCCGAGAAGGTCCTGATCGGTGAGCGGCCCTCACCGGAGCTCTTCGATCGCGCGGGCCAGGCCGCCGCCGCTGAGTCGAGCCCGCTCGGGGACGTCGACGGCTCAGTGGACTACAAGCGCCGCCTGGTCGCGGTCATCACGCGCCGCGTCCTCCAGTCGGCGCTGGCCGTGCGAGGGCAGGTCAGATGATTCTCGACTTCAACTCCGACCTCGGCGAGAGCTTCGGTCTTTGGGAGCGGGGGGCCGACGACGCGATGATGACGGTCATCTCGTCGGCCAACGTCGCCTGCGGCTTCCACGCGGGCGACCCTTCGGTGATGAGGGCCTCGATCGCGAGGGCGCAGCGCCAGGATGTCAGCGTGGGCGCCCACCCCGGTCTGCCCGACCTGCTCGGCTTCGGCCGGCGCGTCATGGACGTGGCCGCGAACGATGTCCGCAACTATGTCCTTTACCAGGTCGCCGCACTCGGCGGCTTCCTGAGGGCCGCGGGCTTGACCATGCACCACGTCAAGCCGCACGGCGCGCTCTACATGATGGCGCTGGACGACCGCGCCATCGCACGCGCCATCGCGGAGGCGGTCGCCGAGTACGACCCCCGCCTCCCGATCTACACCCTGGCCGGCAGCGAGATGGCCCGCGCCGCCTCCGAGGCCGGCCTCCGGTCGGTACCCGAGTTCTTTGCCGATCGGCCGATCCATCAGGACGGATCGGTGGTCATGTTCCGCTGGTGGGAACAGTTCGAGGCGACACCGCAGGCGGTCGCCGGCCGGGTCACGAGCCTGTGCAAGCGGGGTGCGGTGGCCTCGCTGGAGGGTCCCGCGGTTCCGATCACGGCCGAGACCGTGTGTGTCCACTCCGACACGCCGGGCGCGGCGGAGATCGGTCCGGCCGTCCGGGCTGCCCTCGATGAAGCGGGCGTCAGCGTCCGCTCCGAGCTTTCCGGAGGTCTTGCCGCGAGAAGGAGGTAGGTAGGCCATGGCAGTCAGCCAGATGATCGGAGCGCGCATCCAGCGCCGTGAGGACCCGGACCTGGTCAGCGGCCACGGTCACTACGTCGACGACATCAACCGGGCCGGACTGCTCCACATGGCGATCGTGCGCAGCCCGTACGCGCACGCTCGCATCCGCGGCATCGATACCGGGGCGGCGGCCGCGGCGCCTGGAGTCGCCGGCGTGTTCACCGCTGCCGACGTCAAGCAAGTCCTGCTCGCCAACCTGCCCGTCCTGCCCACCTTCGTGCCCGACAAGCGCCAGGTCCCCGACCAGTTCCCGATGGCCGAGAGGGAGGTCGTCTACCAGGGAGAGCCGGTCGCCGTGGTCCTCGCCGGTGACCGCTACCAGGCCGCCGACGGGGCGGCTCTGGTGCAGCCGGACTACGAGCCGCTGCCAGCGGTGATGGACCTCGAAAAGGCTTTGGAGCCCAACGGCCCCAAGGCGCACGAGGGCGCCGCCGACAACATCGGCTGGGATGCCACCTTCCCCGGTGGCGACATCGACGCCGCCTTCGGCAAGGCGGAGGTCGTCGTCAAGCAGCGAATCGTCCAGCAGCGCCTGATTCCAAACGCCATGGAAGGTCGCGCCGTCATGGCCGACTACGATCCGTTCTCCGGCGACCTCACCCTTTGGACCTCGACCCAGATCCCCCACCTCATCCGTTACTTCCTGAGCGGGGCGCTGGGTATGGCGGAGAGTCACGTCCGCGTCATCGCGCCCGACGTGGGCGGGGGCTTCGGCAGCAAGCAGCGGCCGTACCCGGAGGAGTACCTGGCCGCGGCCGCCTCGCGGCTGGCCGGCCGCCCGGTCAAGTGGATAGAGACGCGCACCGAGAACATGCAGACGACCACACATGGACGCGGCCAGATCTTCGACATCGAGGTCGCGGCCCGGCCGGACGGCACGCTGCTCGGCCTCAAGATCAACCAGCTTCTGGATGTCGGTGGCTACCAGGGTGTTTTCGGTGCTGTCCAGTGCCTCGCCATCCTGGTCGGCGGCGGCTGCTATCGCTGGTTGGCCGTTCACGGCAGGTCGGTGGGCGTGCTCACCAACCGTGTCTCGACGGATCCCTATCGTGGCGCGGGCCGGCCGGAAGCCACCCACCTCGTCGAACGCGCTCTCGACCTCGTGGCACATGAGATCGGCATGGACCCGGCGGAGATCCGGCGCAAGAACTTCGTGCGCGACTTCCCATTCGCAAACAACTTCGGACTCACGTTCGACTCCGGCGCCTACGACAAGACGCTCGACCGCGCGCTCGAGCTCATCAATTACGAGGAGACCCGCCGCGAGCAGGCCGATCTGCGCAGGCAAGGGCGCTACCTGGGGATCGGCCTCGCCACCTACATCGAGATCTGCGGCTTCGGCCCCAGCAGCGCGACCGCCGGCGCCACCGGTGGGCTGGCCTTCGTCGAGTCGGCCCAGGTCCGCGTCCTGCCGACCGGCTCGGTGGCCGTGTTCGTGGGCACGCATGCTCACGGCCAGGGCCACGACACCACCTTCGCCCAGATCGCCGCCGACGAGCTGGGAGTGCCCATCGAGACGATCGAGTTCCGCCACGGCGATACGGCCGAAGGTCCGGCCATGGGCTTCGGCACCTACGGCAGCCGCAGCCTGGCGGTGGGCGGCATGGCCGTCTACAAAGCCTGTCGCGTGGTCACCGAGAAGGGCCGCCGGATCGCGGCCCAGGTCCTCGAGGCGGCCGAGGAGGACATCGTCTTCGAGCAAGGCCGCTTCTTCGTCAAGGGCAGCCCGGAGAGGAACAAGACCCTCGCCGAGATCGCCTTCGCCTCTTACGGGACCGGGCTGCCGGAGGGCATGGACCAGGGCCTGGAGGCGGTCAGCTACTTCGACCCGCCCAACTTCACCTGGCCCTTCGGCGCTCACGCCTGCGTGGTCGAGGTCGATCCCGCAACCGGTTCCGTCGACGTGCGCCGCTACGTCGCGGTCGACGACTGCGGCAACGTCATCAACCCAATGATCGTCGAGGGACAGCTGGAGGGCGGCATCGTTCAGGGTCTCGCGCAGGCGCTGTACGAGGAGGCGATCTACGACGAGGACACGGGCCAGCTGAAAACGAGCACATTCACCGACTACCTCATCCCGACCATGGGCGAGGCCCCGGAGCTCGTCTTCGACCAGACGGTGACGCCGAGCCCGACCAACGCGCTCGGGGTGAAGGGGGTCGGCGAGGCCGGCACCATCCCCGCCTCGGCCGCGGTCATCAACGCCATCTGCGATGCCCTCTCCCCACTCGGCATCCACCACGTAGACATGCCAGCCAGCCCCGACCGCCTCTGGGCCCAAATAAGGAGCGCGCGCGTGTAGCCCAAGCCGCACCCTCGCGCTCCGCGGGGAGGTCGACCCGCAAGAGCGCGAGCGCTTATCAATACAATCCTGTAGTGTTATACAGAAGCCGCCGGGATCCGCGTGGGCCCTTTGGAAAAGGAGAAGTCGGGATGAGAATCTTCGCCTACGACACCTTTCGACCGGGCACGACGATGGAGAGCGTTGAGCCATACCTGCCCCAAGAGGTGGCCAACGTGTGGCGCCTCTGGAAGGCGGGGATCGTCCGAGAGAACTACGCTCGCGCCGACGAGCCCGGCGTCGTGATCGTGTTCGAGCTGGAGAGCGTGGAGGCGGCGCGCCGCTACACCGACGACTTCCCGCTCACCCAGGCCGGCTTGATCGAGTGGTCCTTCATTCCGCTCCAAGCCCCACTCCCCCTCGAGTCCCTGTTCCGCCCGGATGTGGACGTCAGCGAGCCCTATGACCGGACCCGCGTGGCCTCGTGAGGACGAGATGGAACACGCCTACGGACTGGACATCCCGATCACGCTCGACGAGGTCAGCCGGCCGAACCGCATGGCCCTTCTCGTCTACGACATGCAGGTGGGGATCATGAACCAGATCCACGACGCCGCCCGCATCACCTCACGAGCGGCGGTCGTGCTGGAGGCCGCCCGCCGAGCCCAGGTTCGCACCTTCTTCACCAGGCACATGTCGCTGCCTAACCGGGTGACCGGCGCCACCCAACTGCGCACCGCGATGGGCTGGCAGCGCGTCGCCCACGCCGACCAGGTGATGCCGAGCTTTCCGCGCGACTCGGCCCAATTCCAGCTCGTGCCGGAGGTCACACCAACCAGCGACGAGGCGGTGCTCGACAAGATCGGAATGTCCGCCTTCGTCGGCACCCCGCTCGACATCGTCCTCAGGGACTGCGGCGTGAGCGCGATCGCCATCGTCGGCGCGGCCATGGAGGTGGGCATCGAGCCCACGGTGCGGCACGCGATGGACCTCGGCTACGTTCCGATCGTCGTGACCGACGCTTGCGGCGCCGGCAACCCTTCGGCGGCGGAGCGATCGCTGGCCGCTCTCGCCTTCACCGGCGGCTCTTTCCAGACCGACTCCGCCACGCTGTCCGCGCTGCTGGGCGCCGGGGCCGGAGTGCGATAGGCAGGCCGGTGCGACCTCGACCGAGAGGGGCCGGGCGGGCGCGCGACGCCGGCATCGACCAGCGGGTGCTTACCGTTGCCGCCCGCCACCTCGCCCGTTACGGCTACGAGGCGATGTCGCTGGCCGCCGTTGCCGAGGAGGCCGAGACGACGAGGCAGGCGCTCTACCGGCGCTGGCGAGGCAAGGCGGAACTGGCGGCAGCTGTCGTGGCGCTGATGTCGGACACAGGAACCGGGACCGCTGCTGACGAACCCTTTGAGGCGCTGGTGGCAGAGCTCTCGGACTTCCACCGCGGCGTCTCGCGCCCGGGCCGGCTTTCGCTGGTCGGGACGATGCTCCAGGACACTACGGACCCCGATGTGCGTGCCCGGTACCGCGCGGACGTGATCGCACCCCGGCGGCGCCGCCTCCGCGCCATCCTCGAGCGAGCCGCCGAGCTGGGCATGATCGACCCTGAGGCGGACCTCGAGGTGGCGGTGACGATGGGCACCGGGTCCTGGTATGCGCGGGAACTGGCGGGCGAGCCGGCGCCCCCCGACTGGGCCCGGCGAACGGCCGAACTGGTCTGGCGAGCGGTCGGAGGCCAGCCCCTGCAGACCGCCGGCTAGATTGGCCTCCTCCCCGCTTGCCGGCAATGCCGGGGAGGTGCCTTGGCGAAGCCGAGGCGAGGGGACCGACGGGCCTACCATGATCTGAGGGAACCCTTCCCTTTGACCTCAATGTCTGACGCCGTCGCCTTCCCGACCTTCGGCGAAGCCGAGCTGGCAAAGCTCGAATCGCTGGGCACCCGGCGCCCCGTCGCTGCCGGCGAGTACCTTTACAGCGCGGGCGACGTCAACGACTTCTTCGTAATCGTGTCCGGCGCGGTTGAGGGCACGGTCAGAGCCGATGGAGAGGAGCGTGTTCTCACCCGCGCCACCGCCGGTCAATTCCTCGGCGAGCTGAACTTGATGACCGGTCAGCGCACGCTCGTGTCAGCTCGCGTCGTCGAGTCGGGCGAGGTCATCGAGGTGCCGAGATTGGCGCTGCGCTCGCTGATCCGGCTCAATCCCGTCGTCGGCGACAAGATCCTCGCCGCCTTTTTTGCCCGGCGGTCGATGCTGCTCAGCAAAGCCGCCGCTGCCATCCGCGTCATCGGCTCCCGGTTCTCGAGGGGCTCGCAACAAGTGAGAGAGTTTCTCGCCCGCAACCGCTTGCCACACGAGTGGTTGGACCCCGACAGGGATCCCACCGTCGAGGCGGTTCTGCGCGAGGCCGGCATTGGGCCTGCCGAGCTGCCGGTCGTCATTGTCTCCGGCAAGGTCCTGCGTGACCCGACGCCAGGTGAGCTGGCCGACTACCTCGGGTTGACCCTCGGCAGTCTCCCGGACCGCCGGTTTGACCTCATCGTGGTCGGCGGTGGACCAGCAGGGCTGGCGACAGCCGTCTACGGCGCCTCCGAAGGACTGGCCACGATCGTCGTCGAGAAGGTCGCCCCTGGCGGCCAGGCCGGAGCCAGCTCCCGGATCGAGAACTACTTCGGCTTTCCGACCGGCATCTCCGGCCAGGACCTCGTTCAGAAAGCCGTCGTCCAGGCGGAGAGGTTTGGCGCCCAGCTGACGACCCCCTGCGCTGCCACTGTCCTGCAAGAAGAAGCTGGACATTTTGTCGTCGGCCTCAACGACGGCACCAAGGTAGTCGGTCGGGCGGTTGTGATCGCCAGCGGCGCCCGCTACCGCCGGCTCGGCGTTGAACGCCTGGCCGAGTTCGAGGGCAACGGCGTCTATTACGCGGCCACCGAGCTGGAGGCGCGCCAGTGCACCGGTTCGCCGGTCGTGGTCGTCGGAGGAGGCAACGCGGCCGGCCAGGCCGCGGTGTTCCTGGCCAAGACGGGCAGCGCCGTCACCTTGGTCATCCGCGGCGCCGACCTCGAGGCGCACATGTCGCGCTACCTGGTCGACCGGATCACGGCCTACGGCCGGATCAACGTGCGCACCGGAGCCGAGGTGATTGGCCTCGAGGGCAACGGCACGCTGGCCTCGATCTGGATCAGCAGCGCGGAGGGCGACCTCCAGATGCCATGCGCCGGCCTCTTCTCCTTCATAGGGGCCGAGCCGTCCGCGGGCTGGCTAGATCGATCCGCGAGCCTTGACGGCAGTGGATTCGTGCTCACCGATGCGGCCCTGGGCCCGGAGCAGCTCGATGAATACCTGGAGGTCCTGGGCCGGCAGCCACTCCCGTTCGAGACCAGCCGTCCTGGTCTGTTCTGCGTCGGTGACGTCCGCTCCGGCTCGAGCAAACGAGTCGCCGCCGCGGTCGGCGAAGGTTCGGCATCCGTGAATTCGGTCCACCAGTACCTCTCCTTCGCCCAGTGATAGCCAGGGATGAACGACTTTTCTGAAGACGTGCTCGAAGC
>CAZXGB010000142.1:0-7896 GCA_964640005.1 uncultured Actinomycetes bacterium
AGCCAGGGCAAGTCCTTGTGGTTGATGCACCCACCCACCAACAACCCACCCGCCCCTGAGGGGGATGCCCCGATTTTGGGGGTGGTGTCAATAGAGGTTGTAAAGCGCTGCTAGACCCTCTCCGTCAGTGGATCGGCGGGCGAGCTGTGCGGGCTCAGCTACGCTTTGGAACCGGGTAGCCCGACGGGGCAAGCGACGCCGGTGCCCCCGAGACCGCAGTAGCCGTTCGGGTTCCGGGCCAGGTACTGCTGGTGGTAGTCCTCGGCGAAGTAGAACTCGCCGGCGTCCCTTATCTCGGTCGTGATTGCCCGGTGGCCGGCCTCGTGGAGCGCCCGCTGGAAAGCCTCTTGGGACTTGAGCGCCGCCTCCCGCTGTCCCTCCGAGTGTGTGTAGATGGCGGAGCGGTATTGAGTGCCGACGTCGTTGCCCTGGCGCATGCCCTGCGTGGGATCGTGCGACTCCCAGAACACCTTGAGCAGCTCGGAGTAGGTCACCTTGGCGGGATCGAAGACCACCCGGACCGCCTCAGCGTGGCCCGTCTTGCCTGAGCAGACCTCCTCGTAAGTCGGGTTGGGGGTGTAGCCGCCGGCGTAGCCCACAGCCGTGGTTATGACGCCTGGCGTCTGCCAGAAGCAGCGCTCCGCACCCCAGAAGCAGCCAAGAGCGAAGTCGGCCACTTCGGTCCCTTCGGGGTAGGGAGGAGCGATCGGGGTCCCGAGCACCTGGTGGCGTCCGGGGCTGACTATCGGGTTGGGGCGGCCCGGCAGGGCCTCCTCGGGAGTCGGGAGCTCGAGCTTGGCGCGCGAGAACAAAGACATGATGAAAGTCTTCCGCAGACGGGCCTCGTTCACACGTGATCGGAGGTCGAGCGGTCCTCGATCTCCCACGCGTGGTCGAGGTAGTGCCAGGCGCGCCGGCGGGCTCGATAGGGGAACGGCCACTTCGTTCGGGCGTAGGCGGCTTCCGCGTCCGCGACGTGCTGGACGATCTTGGAGGTGTTGCGGCCGCCCCCTCTTGGCCCCTTCCGGAGCTCTTCGGGAGCGTTCCTGGCCGTCTCCTCGAATTCAGCCCGCGCGGCATCGACGAGCACTTCGAGCCGCTGTCGTATGCCGTCGCCCAGCGGGTCGGAGTCGAAGCTGGCGTGGGCGTCGGGCACGCCGAAATCGGTGGCCCCACTCCCCGGAACCCTCTCCACGACCTCGAACTGCAGGTCCTGCGGCAGCTCGAACCCGGCCCGCGCGGCGACCGGCCGGTAGCGCGCGGCATAGGCAGCGAGGGCGGACAGGGCGGCGGCCTCATCGCGCCCCGACCGCGACCACCCGGGCCAGTCGAGCGCGCTCGCGAACGTCTTCCGGCGACCCTGCACGACGTAGACGCGAATCATCACGAAAGAATTCTGGCGACAAGGATGGTGCCGGCGCGGGGATTCGAACCCCGGACCCTCGGCTTAAAAGGCCGCTGCTCTGCCAGACTGAGCTACACCGGCAAGAGCTCCATTTTGATCGGCGACCGGAGCGGGTCGCGTGGGTCGGCGAGGGAGCTAGGCGAGAGCCGAGCGGAGGCCGAGTGTGCGGTAGATCTCCCGGGTCGCCGTCGAGGTGTTCATCGTGTAGAAGTGGAGGCCGGGCGCCCCCGCTTCGAGCAGTTTCTGGCACAGCTCGCAGGCCATGTCGATGCCGAGCCGGCGCACGGCGTCTGGATCCTCGCCCACCGCCTCCACCCGCTCGACCACCGCCGCCGGCAGCGCATAGCCGGAGAGCTCGGCCATCCTCGCGATCGACGACAGCCGGCTGATCGGCATGATGCCCGGGATCACCGGCTTGTGGATGCCGAGGCTTGCCAGCTCGTCACGCAGCCTCTCGTACTCCTCGACCATGAAGAAGAACTGCGTGATCGCGAAGTCGGCGAGGTGGAGCTTCTCGGCCAGGCGCCGCCGGTCCGCCGCCATGTCCTCCGAACGCGGGTGGCCGGCCGGGTGCGCCGCCACCCCGATAGAGGCGAAGCCGAGGTCGCGCGCCAGCTGCACCAGCTCGATCGCGAACTCGAGCTCCTTGTACTGCTCCTCCTCGGGAAGGGGGTCGCCGCCCAGCGCGAGCAGGTTCTCGAGGCCCGCCGCGACGAAGCCCTGCACGATCTCGGCCAGCTCCGAGCGCGGGTGCGCGACGCACGTGAGGTGAGGCATGGGCGTGATCCGCGTGGAGCGCAGGATGTCGAGGACCACTGCCGTCGTGCGTTCTCGCGAGGCGCGACCGCCACGGTAGGTTACCGACACAAAGGAAGGTCCGAGCGGCTGCAGGTCGGCGATCGTTCGCGCCAGCCGCTCCTGCTCAGCGTCGTTCTTCGGCGGGAAGAACTCGAACGAGAAAGTTGGTCCCTCACGCAGGAGATCGGAGATCAGGGTCATGAGCGGGTCTAAGGAAGGGTACGCGACCGGTCGGGCCTGAAGAAGGATGGTGGCCCTGAGGAGATGGGTACGTAGGCGTTGGGTTACGACGAGAGAACGGCGGCACGCATTCGCCGGCTGCTTGCGGGGCGGCCGGACGTGGTCGAGCAGAGGATGGTCGGCGGCCTCTCCTTCCTCGTCAACCGGACCATGGCCTGTGGCGTCACCGGTGACGCCCTCATGATCAGGGTGGGACCCGAACGGCGCGATCGCACGCTGGCGCAACCGCATGTGCGGCCGATGGTGTTCGGAAAGCGGCCACTGGCCGGCTTTGTCTGCGTCGATCCCCCGGGCTTTCGGACGGACGCGGAGCTCGAGGCGTGGGTCCAGCAGGCCATCGACTTCGTGTCGACGTTGCCTGAAAAGAGAACTTAGCGGACTGTGGAGGGCACCCGGCTCGACTAACCGAGCGCTGGGATGAGCGTCATTACTTCGGGCACGCTCAGATCAGTCCGGCAGCCTGGCGGGCCTCCTCCACCGCCGGTCGCCAAGAGCAGTCGGCGAGGTGGTCATCGACGATTCCGCATGCCTGCATGAGCGCGTACAGCGTCGTTGGGCCGGTGAACCGAAAGCCTCGGCGCTTGAGCTCGCGGCTGAGGGCGACGGCCTCCGGCGTCGTCGGGGGAACATCCGACCATCTCCTCGGCGGCGGCTTCGGGCGAGCCGGCGCGTGGGACCGGATTAATCCGGCCAGCGACTCCCCGCCTTTATGGAGCGCGACCGTCGCGCGGGCATTGGCCAGCGTCGCCTCGATCTTCGCGTGGTTGCGAATGATGCTCGTGTTCGTCAGCAGGCGTTCGGCGTGGGAATTTCCGAAGCGCGCGACCGCGTCAGGGTCGAAATCCGCGAACGCCTCCCGGAAGGCGTCGCGCCGCGCAAGAATCGTCCGCCACGAGAGCCCGGCCTGGAATGCCTCCAAGCTCAACAGCTCGAACAGTCCCCGCTCGTCGAGCATCGGGAAGCCCCATTCCTCGTCGTGATAGCGCTCCATGAGAGGGTCGCCGTCCCCGTAGCAACGATGCCGGGCCGCACCGGCGGTCACATCCATGCTCGGAGTCTCACTATGACCTCGTACGGCCACGTCAGCCGAGACTCTCCGATCAGGCGTTCCGGGACTCCCGCTCACGCTCGCGCTCAACCACCCAGATGGCGTAGTCGTTGCGGTAGAGCGCCGTAACCCGCTCTCGGTCCGGGCCGCAGGGCACCGTGTCGACCACGATGTGGCCGTGGTTGACCTGCATGAGCTGGTCCGCCCTACGGCTCACGCGGCAATCGGGGTGATGATCGAGCCACGCGCGGGCCGCGTGGAGCGGGATGCGGGCGACTTTGCGCCAGCCGAGAAAGGCCATCAAGTCGTTGTTCGTGATCTGGTTTCGGGGAAGCTCCTCTTCCATAGCCATGGGTCATTCCTCCGTGCTCCCTAGTGTTCTTGGCCCAGGAGCAATAGATGGGCGAGTCTACTCGCGTCCCTCGGACCCCCGGCATTGGGCGGCGTCGAGAACGGTCGGCGGGTCGCTGATGGCCGCCGTGGATGTCCAGCAGGAGTAGCCCAGCTGGAAAGACCAGCCGCCAAGATACGGGGGGTGCAGATAGACGGACGCGAGGTCCGGATCACGAACCCGGACAAGGTCTTCTTTCCCCAGGCCGGGTACACCAAAGGCGACCTCGTCAACTACTACTTGGCCGTCGCCGAGGGCGCCATCCGGGCCGTGTTCAACCGGCCGATGGCGCTCAAGCGCTTCGTCCAGGGCGCCGAGGGCGAGGCCTTCTTCCAGAAGCGCGCGCCCTCGGGCCGCCCGCCGTGGATCGAGACGGCCGTGCTCAGCTTCCCGTCCGGGAGAACCGCCGAGGAGATCGTCGTCCGCGACGCCGCCCAGCTCGCCTGGGTGATCAACCTGGGCTGCATCGACCTCAACCCGCATCCGGTCCGCGCCGACGACCTCGATCATCCCGACGAGCTTCGGATCGACCTCGACCCAATGCCGGGGATCCCCTGGTCCCAGGTACGCGAGGTGGCGATGGTGGCCAAGAGCGTGCTCGATGACATGGGCCTGACCGGCTGGCCGAAGACGTCCGGCTCGCGCGGCTTCCACATCTACTGCCGGATCGAGCGGCGCTGGACCTATCCGGAGGTGCGACGAGCGGCCGTCGCTTTCGCGCGAGAGGTCGAGCGGCGGGCGCCCGCGATCGCGACCTCGAAGTGGTGGAAGGAAGAACGCCACGGCGTGTTCCTGGACTACAACCAGAACGCCAAAGACCGCACGATCGCCTCCGCGTACTCCGTGCGGCCGACGCCCGACGCGCGGGTCTCGACGCCGCTGCTCTGGGACGAGGTGCCCGTGTGCGAGGCGGAGGCCTTCACGCTGGCGACGGTGCCCGCCCGCTTTGCCGCGATGGGCGACCCGGCGGCCCGGATGGACGCTGCGCCGGGTTCGATCGAGCCGCTCCTGGAACTGGCCGCCCGCCACCAGGCGGCCGGGCTGCCGGACGCACCGTGGCCCCCTCACTACACCCGCCAGCCGGGCGAGGCGCCCCGCGTGCAACCGTCACGCGCCCGCCGCTCAGGAACGGTCCCCGCGCCGGCTCCGGGCAAGGACGCCGGCCCGACCGGCCGCCGCCGGACCACTGTTCCATTGGTCGAGGTAGCGCGGGCCAAGACCGAGAAGGAGGCACTGGCCGGCTTCGAGCGCTGGCGGGCCCGCCATCCCGAGACCATCCCCCACCTTCAGCCGGCCGACATCCTCGTCGATGCGATGCGAGGCCGGAGCTCCGCGTGGTACAGGATCCGCGTCAAGTTGAGCAACGTGCCGGCGGAGCTGCGCCCAGCTCAGGAGCCGCTCGAGGTCGATTACGACCCCTGGGCCGCCTACCGCCGGCGCGGCTGAGGCCCAGGTGGTCTCAAGCAGACAGCCCTCTCACGGCAGCTCACTTCTGCGAACCCCAAACCCGCGCCGCTTATGCTAGTGTGCTAGCACAATGGCGATACTGATCTTCCACCTCGAGCCCCGCTCGGCGGTGCCCGCGTACGTTCAGCTAATCCAGCAAGTCCGCCACGCTCTCAGCTTTGGACTACTCCACCCTGGCGACCGCCTCCCCACCGTAAAGGAGGTCGCCGCGCAGGTCGCGGTCAACCCCAACACGGTGCTGCGAGCCTACCGGGACCTTGAGGCCGCGGGCCTGGTGATCAGCCGGCCAGGCCTGGGCACATTCGTCCAGCGCGCCCTCTCCGAGCCGCCTGATCCCGCCCGCTACCGCTCCCTGCGCGCGGGATTGGAGCGCTGGATCGAGCGGGCTCGCGCCGAAGGCCTGGATGAGGAGTCGATGGCGTCCCTCTTCAGGGAAGTGCTGCACGACAGCGCCGAGGGGGCTGCGTGAGCGCTCCGATTGAGACGCTGGCGCTCTCCAAGCGGTACGGCCGGCAGTGGGCGCTGCGGGAGTGCTCGCTCCGCGTCGAGCCTGGTCACATCACGGGGTTGGTGGGTCCAAACGGGGCCGGCAAGACGACGCTTCTGCAGTTGGCGGTGGGCCTCCTCCGCCCCACCTCGGGCGAAATCCGCGTCTTCGGCCGCTCGCCTCAGAAGGACCTGATCTTCCTACTTGACCGGATTGGATTCGTGGCCCAGGACACGCCGCTCTACCGGAGCTTTTCGGTGGCTGAGATGCTGTGCTTTGCGCGCCGGACCAACCGGCGTTGGGACCAGGCGCTGGCGGAGGAACGGCTGCGCCGCCTGGAGATCCCCCGCGACCGGCCTACTGGTCGCCTGTCTGGCGGCCAGCGAGCCCAGGTGGCCCTCGCCCTGGCACTGGGCAAGCGGCCCGAGCTCCTGCTCCTGGACGAGCCAGTGGCGAGCCTTGACCCGCTGGCACGCCGTGAGTTCATGCAGGCCCTGACCGAGGCCGTGGCCGAGGAAGAGACGACTGTGCTCCTTTCGTCGCACCTCGTCAGCGACCTGGAGCGTATCTGTGACCGGCTCGTGATCATCAACCAGGGCATGCTCCAGGTCTCCGGAGATCTGGAGGAGCTGCTTGGCTCCCACCACCTGCTGACCGGGCCCCGCCTGGGCGAGGGCGTCAGGCCTCCCGGGGTGGAGGTGGTGAAGGAGCAACACAGCGAGCGCCAGTCCAGCTTCTGGGTGCGCGGGGAGCCCCCGGCGCTACCCGCCGGCTGGCGAGCGGAGCGGCTGGCTCTTGAAGAGCTTGTGATCGCTTACCTCGGCTCGCCCAGTGCCGCCGCCCTGCCCGAACCGCGCCTGGTGGAGGCCGTCTCGTGACCTGGGTGACCTGGCGCCAGCACCGCCTGGAGGCGCTCTGGGCCGGGGTGCTCGCCGTTCTGATCGGAGTGGCGATCGCCTTCGTCACTGCGCAGCTGCGCGTGGCCGGCTGTTCGGCGCCGCACTCGTTTTGCTTCCACAGCGACCTAGCGGGCCAGTCGGCGCAGTGGCTCGCCGGCTTCAACCTCTATACCTACGCCCTCGCCTTTTGCCCCAGCTTGACGGGGGCCTTCATTGCGGCACCCCTCGTCGCCCGCGAGCTGGAGTCGGGCACGCATCGACTGGCCTGGACGCAGGGGGTTACGCGCGGCCGCTGGCTCTTGGTGAAGGTCGTCCTCGTCACGGTGCCGCTGGTTGCCGTGGCTGCCGTCCTCGGCTGGCTGGAATCACGCCAACTGGACGTCTTCGGCGCCCAGGTCAACCGCTTCGAACTCTTTGACCAGCAGGCGCCGGTGACCGCGGCCGCCACGCTCTTCGCGCTTGCGCTAGGGTTCGCCGTCGGCTCTGTCGTGGGGCGGTCAGTGCCCGCCATGGCCGTAACCCTGGTCGCCTTCCTCGCCTCTCGGATCGCAATCGCGGAGGTGTTGCGTCCCAACTACCTGCCGCCCCGGGCGGATCTGAGCCAGAATCCGAGCAGTGGCCGGATCGCCTCCGACCCGTCGGCCTGGGTGCTTGACCGCGGCGGCTCCTGGGTGGACGCTGCCGGCCACCCTGTCAACGTGAGCGCGTTCGGCCAGACCGACAACCTCGCGCAGGCTATGAAGGACCATGGCGTCTACCTGCTCCAGCACTACCAGCCAGGCGACCGCTTCTGGACCTTCGAGTGGGTCGAGGCCGCAATCCTCTGCGCGCTCGCCCTGGCCGTGCTGGGCTTTGCGTTTTACTGGGTGACCCGCCGGCTGGCCTGAGAGCGCCTCAACTTCACGCGATCAGACTCGATGCCGGTTGAGCGGACGTGAGCAACAGGTACGGAGCGCGGCCGGCCGCAATGCCATCCGCACCACTCCAGGCGGCCGACAAACCATGCCCGGACCGCGGCCATAGCCTGCCAGACTGATTAGCCTCTCCGCTGGCCTGCGCACAATGTCTTGCAACAGGCGTGCACGATGTCCTGAGACAGGACAGGTGTAGCCCCGGCGGGATTCGAACCCGCGATCTCAGCCTTGAGAGGGCTGCGTCCTA
>CAZXGB010000143.1:0-7787 GCA_964640005.1 uncultured Actinomycetes bacterium
AGACCATCATCGGCACCATCATCCGCAAGTACATCCAGTCCCATCGCGACCTGCCCATGCTGACCAACCAGTGGTGCAACGTCTTGCGCTGGGAGATGCGAACGCGCCTGTTCCTGCGCACGGCGGAGTTCTTGTGGCAGGAAGGCCACACCTTCCATGCCACCGCCGAGGAGGCCATGGAAGAGGTCGCCCTGATCCTCGACTACTACCGGCAGGTGGCCGAGGACTGGCTGGCGATGCCCGTCCTGACCGGCCAGAAGACCGAGGCGGAGAAGTTCGCGGGTGGGGTCTACACGACCTCGATCGAGGCGATGATGCGCGACGGCCTCGCGCTCCAGGCCGGCACCTCGCACTACCTCGGCCAGAACTTCACGAGTGCCTACGACATCACGTTCACCGATCGCGAGAACCAGAAGCGGTTCTGCTACAGCACGTCATGGGGCATCTCGACTCGTCTGGTCGGCGGCGTGGTCATGGCCCACGGCGACGAAACGGGGCTCGTCATGCCGCCCAAGGTGGCGCCCGTCCAGGTGGTGATCGTGCCCATCCGGGGCGATGACGCGCGCGTCGCCGAGTTCGTCTCGCAGGCGGAGCGCGAGCTGCGCGCGGCCGGCGTTCGGGTTACCGCAGACCGGCGGGACGGCCGCCCCGGCGAGAAGTTCAACTACTGGGAGCTGAAGGGCGTGCCCCTGCGGCTGGAGGTCGGGCCGCGGGATGTCGAGGCGGGCCAGGTGACGCTGGTCGACCGGTTGACGCGCGAAAAGCGGCCGGTGCCGGCCGAAGGTCTCGCCACTCGCCTGACCGACGAGCTCGGGCGCTTCCAGGCCGCGCTCTACCAGCGCGCGCTCGACTTCATGCGCGAGAACACGTTCGAGGTCTCGAGCCTCGACGAGCTGAAGGCGCACTTCGCCGGCAAGAACGGATTCGTCTGGGCGCCCTGGTGCGAGAGTGCGGAATGCGAGGCCCGGGTGAAGGACCAGACCGGTGGCGTGACGATTCGCAACTTCGACCCCCATGCCCACGTCAGCGGCGGGTGCCTGGTCTGCGGCCGCCCGGCCACGAGGCGCGTGGTCTTCGCCCGCTCCTACTGACCTGATGGCCGGCCCGGAGGCCACGCCTGGGAAGGCTTGGTTCGGACCGACTGCCGCCGCTCTTGTTTTCTTCGCCGCGCTCGCGATCCGGGCCGGGGCGGGCGACGGCTTCCATTTCGAGCGGGCGATCAGCGCGGGCTCCGATTACGCCCTGCCGGCCGTCGTGCTGCCCGGCCAGCCAGTGCGCCAGGGCAACGGCTACGACGGCCAGTTCTACTTCTACCTGGCACAGGACCCGCTGTTGCGGCGGCCTGAAACCGCCCGCGCGCTCGACAACACCTTCCGGGTTCGGCGCATCCTCTACCCACTGCTGGCGTGGACGTTGAGTCTGGGCGACCGAGCCCACCTGCCGGTCGTGCTGATGCTGATCAACGTCGGTGCCGGCCTTTCTGTGGCGGCGATCGCGGCGCGCGCCGCCTTGCGGCGTGGCAGGTCACCCTGGCTGTCGCTCCTCCTTGTGGCCTATCCGGGGGTCTGGATCCCGGTCCTGCTCGACCTGACCGAGCCCCTCCAGTTGGCGCTGCTGATGGCGGGGATGCTCCTCAGCTCGGCGCCCTTGCTTTTCCTGGCCGCCCTCGCCAAGGAGACCGCCGGAGTCGGGCTGGCGACCGAGGCCGCCCGGCACGCGTGGTCGCGCGACTGGGGAAATGCCGCTCGTCACGCCGTCTTCGCCGTCGTCTTCCTGGCTTGGGCGCTGTTCGTGCACGTCGCCGTCACCGGCACCCACTTCAACGACCTCGGCGCACACTTCTTCGACCCGCCGGGCGCACCCTTCCGGCTCCTGCTGCAGGGAGGAGCACGCGCTCTCTTGCTGGCACCCCCGCTCGTGCTCACGGTCCTGGCTGTGGCGCGCCTGGCGGTGGCCCGCGACGGCCTGACGCTGGCGGCTTCCGCCTACGCTCTCCTCGCCATCGGAGCCGGTAACGACACCTGGCTCGACCCCGCTGCCTACTACCGCGTAAGCGCCGGCGCGCTGGCGCTGACCTATCTCAGTTGGTGCTCGACGAATGACCGCTTGGGACTCGCGGGGCTGCTCGTGGGCGCGGCTTCCGGTCTGCTGGCACTGCCCGCGGTCGTGACGGGCTGAGCCCCGTCCCTGTCGGCACGCGCCACGAGAAGCCAGCCCGCCCAAATTGCGATGTAGCCCAGAGTCAAGTCCAGGTTCCAGGCATAGAAGAGCTGATCGTGTTGGGCGACAGCCCGTGCCATTGAGTCGTAGGACACCTCGAGCGCCCGGAGCAGGGGTGACACCTGGGTGAGCAGAGCCCCGGCCGCGAGGCATAGCTTGCCCGCCCGCCCGCGCTCGCGGAGGTGGGCGGCAACCGCCGCTCCGGCGGCCAGCGTCGGAGTCGCGAGCACCACCGTCGACATCCAGGAGGTGGTCGTGAGCAGTGGCAGCAGCGCGCTCAGGGCGAGCAGGGGAACCGACGGCCGGAGCCCACGCGCCCCCAGCAGGCTGGCGGCGATGAGACCGAGCGGCAAGATCTTGCCGATCAGAATCGCCAGCGGCTCGGAAGCGAGGAGGGTCGAGCCGTAGATGTTGGGCTCGAAGTAGCGCCGAGCGACCGCCGGCAGGCCGTGGTTGACGAAGCCCGGGCTGGGCAGCATCTGGACGGGCAGCAGGTCCGTAACGTAGGCCAGGCTGCCGGGCCACGTGAGGGCGAAGCCGGCGATGGTGAGGACGGCAAAGGTGACAGCGCAGGCGGCCAGCCCGCGCCAGTCGCGCCGCCAGGCGAAGTGGATCGCGAGCAGCAATGGATACCCCTTCACGGCCGCTGCCACGCCGACGAGGCCGCCCGCGAGTGTGGCGCGCCGGCGATCGGCGGCCAGGGCGGCGCCGGCCAGCAGAGGCAGGAGAACCAGGTTGACCTGGCCCTCGTGGAAGGCCCACCAGGTGGCGGGGGCGCAGAACGCGAGCAGTGCCCAGGCACCGCCGGCAGGCGTCGACCGCGCAGCCCTCGTGGCGAGCCACCAGGCCAGTGCCACCGACGCCAGCGAGAGCGCCAGCCAGACCGCGAGGGCCGGCAGCCAGGCGAGCACCGTGAGGACGCGGACCAGGACGAAGGCGATCGGCGGATAGCTGGCCACGGCGACCGGCTGGGGGTCGGCCGCGAAGGCGGCGAGCTGTGCGACGGCCGAGCGGTAGAGAGGGCTGGGCAGAGCGGCGGCGGGGGCGTAGAGCGTCCAGAAGTCCTCCCCCAGCGCGCCCGGCCCCGATCTGCCCGAAACCAGCTCGCCCAGCATCAAACGGAGGTTGAGCGCGCCCAGGACCAGGGCCGCGACCGCCAGCCCGGGCGCCGCGGCTGAGCGTGCCCAGCTCCGGGCTCGGCTAGGCGACGGGATTCTCGAATGCGCCGACAGCTGGGGCATCGGAGTACAGGGACTTCTGCTCCTGGATCCGAAGCGTCCCCCGCTTGGCGGCCTGCGTGATGGCCTGGGCGACGGCAGGGTGAAAGTGGCTGCCGGCACACCTCTCGACTTCCTCGAGGACGACTTCGAGCGGCATCCCCTTGCGGTAGGGGCGGTCGGACGTCATGGCGTCGAAGGCGTCGGCGCCGGCCATGATCCAGACGAAGATGGGCAGCTCGTCGCCCTGCTTGCGGTCGGGGTACCCCTTGCCGTCGAAGCGCTCGTGATGGGAGCGGACGATTTGGAGCTCGTCCGTCAGCATCGTGAGGTGTTTGAGGATCTCGTAACCGCGCGCGGCGTGCGACTTCATGACCTCGAACTCGGCGTCCGTGAGCCGGCCCGGCTTGGCGAGAATCGCGTCCGGCACCGCGATCTTGCCGATGTCGTGAAGCAGGCCGCCCTGCTCGAGCCGGCGCCAGGCCTCTCGGTCGCCGGGCGCGTACTGCATCTCGCCAGCGATCGCGAGCGCGTACCGCGTGACGCGGTGGGAGTGGCCGGCGGTGTAGGGGTCGCGGGCGTCGACGGCGTCGGCCAGCGCCTTCAGGCTGCCCATGAAGAGGTCCTGGCGGTCCTTGAAGAGCTTCGCGTTGTCGATCGAGATGGCCGCCTGGGCGGCGAGCGCGGTCAGCAGCCGGCGGTGGTCGTCGGTGAAGGGATAGCCTGCCTGGTAGTTGGCCAGGAAGATGATCCCGGTCGGCTTCTCCCGAAGCATGATCGGCACGCAGAGCACCGAACTCGGGTAGAGGGGACCGGAGCCGCTCTGGGCATCCGTCATCTGCTCCATCACCGGCTGTCCCGAGTCCAATACGTCTTGCGCAATGTCGCCGCCCAGGTCGAGGGCGAGCTTCTCGGCGGTCGCGTGGTCGGTGCCGTAGGACCCGACGATCTTGAGGCCGTCGCCACTCAGGAGCGCGAGGCAGCCGATCTGGGCACTGGCCGCCTTGCCCGCCCATCCCAGCACGAGCTCCAGAACCTGGTCGAGCTCGAGGGTGGATGTCACCGCCTTCAGGCCCTCGTGGAGGTTGGTGAGCTCCCAGATCATCTTCTTGCTCGAGTCGTAGAGCTCGGCGTTCTTGAGCGCCACGACGGCTTCGTTGCCGAGCGTGGAAAGGATGCGAATGTCGTCATCGGTCCAGGCCCGGGTCTGGACGTCGAACACCGAGAGAGTTCCCCAAACACGGCCACCCTCGAAGACGGGCACCGTCAGGCTCGAACGCAGGCCATGGGACACGAGCGTCGGGTCCTGGAGGTCCCAGGAGGATCCGAGATCGGAAACCGCGACCGGCTTGCCCGTGAGCAGGCTGGCGCCGATCACGCCCTGCCCATTCTGAATCTCGGCGCCGATCACGCCGCCGGCATCGAAGCCGGTGGCGTCGAGGACTCGGTGGCGTGAAGGGTCGACGGCTCGCGTGATCAGGGCGTGCCTGACCCCTTGGAGCCGGGCCGCGCTTTCAAGCGTTTTCCGCTCCAGGACCGCGGGGCCCTCGGTCACCGCCGTCAGCGCCTGTGAGATCTCGCCCAGGGCGTTGAGGGCGGTGTCCAGCTTGTTCGCCTGGCCGCTCACCTGCTCGAGCGTGTGCGCGTTTTCGACCGCGACACCGGCCATCGTGCCGAGCTCGTCGAGCGCCGGCAGATCACTTGCGGTGAAGCTGTTTGCCTGCCGGCGCCCGAGGCAGATGGCGCCCAGGACGGCCTGCTTCCCCCGAATCGGCACCAGCGCCTCGGCCACCGCGTTCCCCTCCGGCGGTTCGAGACCGCTGAAGAGGCCGTCGCTGAGCGTGACGGCGGCACGAATGGCGGTCTGGCCCAGCTTGACCGTTTCCAGGGCGCCGGCGATCGGGGAGGCCACCGGGCTGCCACCCACCATGGTGTAGGTGTCGTTAGCGCCGAAAATGGCCACCCGGGCGGAGTCGTGGCGCACGATCGTCCGCCCGCGTTCGAGCACCAGCGCGAGCACCTCGTCGAAGCTCAAGCCGGACGCCTGTTTCACGAGGTCGTTGAGAAGGCCGTACCGTTCCGCCTCCTTCTTGCTCAGAGCGACGGCATGCTTCGAGGCCAGGTGGGCGCCCGCGCGCATCGCCAGCGTCATCGCCAGGCGCCGGTCGTCCTGGCTGTAGCCGCCGGGCTTGTTGGCGAGCAGGACGAAGCCGCCCACCTTGTCTCCCGTCCGGATGGGCACGACGAGCGCGCTCTGGATCTGGAAGTCCGGTGGCATCAGGTTGAAGAGCGGCCGCAGCTGCTGGGCTTCGACCGTGAAGAACTCCTGGTTGGCTTCGACCGCGACCAGCAGGGGATCGTCGTTGCCCCTGCGGTCGACCGGCTGCGGCCGTAGGGAGCCCATCCCGAACCCCGGCTCCTGAGGGACGAAGTGCGTGCCTTCCGCATTGGCGAGGTAGTAGCAGCAGATCTCGGATGAGGTCTGGCGGGCGGAGTTCTGAGCGAGCTCGACCAGGCCGTTCGTCTGGAAGATCGAATCCTCAGTCGCGGCCAGGAAGACGCGATGCTGCTCTTCCAGGCGCTTGTTCAGCCGCTCCAGGTCCTGCATCCGCCGGCGCAGGTCTTCGGTGATCCAGCTGTAGGCGACGAAGGAGAGCATGCCGCCGGCCACGATGGCCAGCAGGCCGGCCAGAGTCACCAACAGGAAGCGGTTACGGAAGTCGAAGTGGAAGCTGAAGAACTGGACGACCAGAGCCAGCGCCATAGCCCCGGCTGCGTACTTCCACCAGCGGTAGGCAACGCCGGCGCCGAAGGCCAGGAGGCCGGCGAGGAGCGCGAACGCCACGGTCTCACCAGTGCGCCCCTGGATGTTGAAGCTGGCCCCGGCCAGGATCATGATCGCGGCCCCCACGAAGAGGGCGAGAGGAGGGGATAGACGCCTGCCGGCGATCATGCGGCCGAACATTCTATGGCTGGGCCGAATGGTTCGCGCCCGTTTCTGGTAAGAACCTTTGAACTTGAGCATCTCCGAGCTGCTGAGGATCGCGGCGCATCTGGAGCCCGAGGACCGGGAGATGGTGTCGCGCGCCTACGAGGTGGCGGCTCGGGCGCATACGGGCCAGCGGCGCCTCTCAGGCGAGGAGTACGTCCAGCACCCGCTGGAGGTGGCGAGCACGCTGGCCGACATCAACCTCGACGCGGCGACGATCGCGGCCGCCCTCCTCCACGACACGGTGGAGGACACGCCACTGACGCTGGAAGAGGTCAAGGCCGGCTTCGGCGCCGACGTGGCCCACCTGGTGGAGGGCGTCACCAAGCTCTCGCGGATCTCCTTCCGATCCAGCCAGCAGCTGCAGGCCGAGAACATCCGCAAGATGCTGCTGGCGATGGCGGAGGACGTCCGCGTGGTCCTCATCAAGCTCGCCGACCGGCTGCACAACATGCGCACGCTCGACCCCCTGCCTGAGGCCAAGCGGCGGCGCATCGCCAAGGAGACGCTCGAGATCTACGCCCCGCTCGCCCACCGGCTGGGGATCGGCCAGGTCAAGTGGGAGCTCGAGGACCTCGCCTTCCGGCACCTCGAACCCACGGCCTATGGCGACGTGGTGAGCCGCGTCGCCCGCAAGCGGCAGGAGCGCGAGCGCCTGGTCTCGGACCTCAAGGAAATCCTGCAGCGGGAGCTGGAGAAGATCGACATGAAGGCCGACATCACGGGCCGGCCGAAGCACATGTACTCGATCTGGCAGAAGATGTCGCGGGAACAGAAGGACTTCAGCCAGATCTACGACCTGCTCGCGATGCGGGTACTCGTGGACAGCGTGAAGGACTGCTACGGCGTCCTCGGTGTCGTGCACTCGCTCTGGAAGCCGCTGCCCGGGCGCTTCAAGGACTACATAGCGATGCCGAAGTCGAACGGCTACCAGTCGTTGCACACGACAGTGGTCTCGCACACCGGGGAGCCGATCGAGATCCAGATCAGGACGCGCGAAATGCACAATGTCGCCGAATACGGGGTGGCGGCCCACTGGGCCTACAAGGAGGGCGACGCCGCCGCCGAGACGCGGTTCGACCAGAAGCTCTCCTGGCTGCGGCTGCTCATGGAGTGGCAGAAGGAGGTTTCCGACGCCGAGTCGTTCGTCGACGCGGTCCGGGTCGACATCTTCCAGGACGAGGTCTTCGTCTTCTCGCCGCGCGGCGACGTCTACAACCTCCCCGCCGGTTCGACCCCGGTCGACTTCGCCTACCGGGTCCACACCGAGGTCGGGCACCGCTGCATCGGGTCCAAGGTCAACGGGCGGATGGTGCCGCTCGACTACGAGCTCAAGAACGGCGAGATCGTCGAGATCCTGA
>CAZXGB010000144.1:0-7687 GCA_964640005.1 uncultured Actinomycetes bacterium
CGTCCTTGCGGTTGTCGCGTCCGTCCCCACCGCCCTTGTCGCTCCCATCGCTGCGGTGCTCCCCCTCGTGCGTCTGGGCATCCGCGTGGGCCGCGACCGCGTCGCCTCCGGACTTGTGGGTGTCATTGGATCCTGCCGCCATGGCCGGCTGCGTCCTCGCGATGACCAGAACGGCGGCGCACAAGATCACGAACGCCCACAGCAGGAGCCGTACGGTTAGGGAGCGGCGCCTTGCCAGCAAGACATGGACATCTGCTTCCAAAGCAAGCACCTCCCTTGCTGCACTCCACCGAGCCAGCAAACCCCCACCCGCGTCATCGACCTTGCTGCGCGGTATTACCGCGCTTGCATGCGATGACGTGATAGCACGACTGTACTAATCTGGCGCCCTGGTTTGTCAACCGCCCGAATACGCGCATGCCTTACCGGCCCGACCGCAACCGGATTCCCGTATCGGCCCGAAGGCTTGCCGGATTGACACACGCATGCGCTAGGCGAAAGGGGAACCGGGTGACGCAATGTCCCGATAAAGAAAGAGGGGCGGCCACGCTGGCCGCCCCTCTGCAGGAAGGTCGTTTAGCTTCGGCGCCGGTAGCTCAGCAGGCCGAAGGCCACCAGGAGGAATCCGACGATTCCGCCGATAATCGGGAGACCGGTCGCCGCCAGGGGCATGCCCTGCACCGCGTTGGCGGCCGCGGCCCCCGCGCCCGTCACCGCTGTCGCCGTCTCACCGAGGACCGACCCGACGCCGGCGTTGCCGGTATTGGCCGCTGCCGCACGGAGGCCGGCGCCGGCTGCGCCGGTTGTCTGCACGGTGGTCGAGGGGCCGCTCGTGCTACCCGCGGTCTCGCTTCCGCCGCTGACATTACCCGTGCCGGTCGTCTGCACTGTCGAGGGGCCGCTGCCACTGCCCGTGTTCTCGGTCCCGCTCTCGTTCTCAGCTACGCCGCTCTCCTGCTCACCACCGGTGGCGCCGCAGGCTTCGGAGTCGTCGTCCTCGTCGCTGGTCGAATCGCGGTCTTCGGCCGTCGTGGACTCATGCTCCTCACCCGTCGTGGACTCGCTGTCCTCGTCGCCGGCAGCGCTGTCCTCGTCGCAGGGACTCGACTCGGGGGTCGGAGTCGACTCCGGGTGAGCCGTGAAGGTCTTCGACTCCTTCTCGGTGTTCGACTCCTTCTCGGTGTTCGAGGTTTTCTCGGTGCCCGAGGCCTTCTCGGTGCTCGTCTTGCTGCGGCAAGACGTTGTGCTCTCGTCGGGCGGGTACTTCGCCTGATTGCCCTCGCCGTAGCCCGGGTCGCAGTTGTTGCCGACACCGTTGTCGTGGTCGGTCTTGGACGGATCACACGCCGTTCCGGGGACATCGCAGCCCTTGCTTGGCGAGGAGGCGGTGCCGCTCTGCCGCGGCGTCGGGCTGTGGTGGCCGCTACCAGAGGCCAGCGCGCCGGAAGAGAGGAACAGCATGGCGCTTCCGGCGATCGCCATGGCTGTCAGGATTCGTCGGGTGCTCAGCATCGTTCACCTGCCTGTATGGTTTTGCGCAATGGGGACTCCATTGCAATATGTGACACCGTTGCTATAAAGAAGCAGAACATCCACGCTCCTGTCAATAGTGGAGATACGAGTTGGCGGCCCAGAACCGCTGCACAACGTCGGCTTGCGAACCGAAGGCGGCTGACGCATGGTTAGCGAATTCCGACCAATCGGCTTGGAGGTAGGACCTTGAACGGCTTGATGCAGGACTACCCGCTCACTCTTCAACACCAGATGTGGCGGATGGAGCGACTCTTCAGTAAGAAGGAGATCGTCACCCAGCGGGAGGGCGGCCACATCCATCGCTACACGTACACCGACCTCACTCGGCGGGTGAACCAGCTGGCGGGCGCATTGAAGCGACTGGGCGTCGAGCCCGGCGACCGGGTGGGCACGCTGGCCTGGAACAGCTACCGCCACCTCGAGCTCTACTACGCAGTCCCCTGCATGGGCGCGGTCCTGCACACGCTCAACCTGCGGCTCTTCCCCGAGCAGCTCGCTTACGTCATCAAGGACGCCGAGGATTCAGTCCTGGTAGTCGACAAGACGCTGATTCCGGTCCTCAACCAGGTCGCCGGCAAGATCCCGAGCGTCAAGCGCATCGTCGTGATGAACGACGGCGGTGACCTGCCCGAGCACCAACTCGGCGAGATGCTCGACTACGAGACCCTGCTTTCGGCCGAGAGCGAGTCATTCGACTGGCCCCGGCTGGATGAGTTCTCCCCCGCCGCCATGTGCTACACGTCGGGGACGACAGGCAACCCCAAGGGCGTTGTCTACACCCATCGCTCGCAGTTCCTGCACGCGCTGGCGGTAATGCAGGCCGACGGCCTCGAGCTGCGCGAGCAGGACTCGATCCTGCCCCTCGTTCCGATGTTCCACGCCAACTCCTGGGGCATCCCGTACGCGTGCGGCATGACGGGGTCGAAGGTCATCTTCCCCGACCGGTTCATGGGCGATGCCCAGGTCATCCTGGACCTGGCCGAGAAGGAAGGCGCCACCTACCTCGCCGGCGTCCCGACCATATGGATCAACATCGCGGGCTTGATGGAGAACACGGGGCGGAGGCTTCCGAAAGTCCGCCTCGTCCTCTGCGGAGGGTCTGCCGTCCCCCGCTCCCTGATGGAGCGCATGGACAAGCTCGGCATTCGGATGCTCCACGCATGGGGCATGACGGAGACCTCCCCGATCGGCAGTGTGGGGGTCGTTCGCAGCTGGATCGAGGAGGAGGACGAGCTCGACACCCGACTTCTCCAGGGCGTGCCCGCGGCCGGCGTCGAGATCCGCATCGCGGACCTGGCGACCGGCGCCTCGTTGCCCTGGGACGACGTCGCCTTCGGCGAGATCCAGTGCCGCGGCCCCTGGATCGCGAGTGGTTACCACAACAACGCCGACCCCGGCCGCCTGACCGAGGACGGCTGGTTCCGGACGGGCGACGTCGCCTCGATGACGCCCGACGGTTACATCCGCATCGTCGACCGGACGAAGGACGTCATCAAGTCGGGCGGCGAATGGATCTCGTCGGTGGAGCTCGAGAACGCGATCATGGCCCACCCGAAGGTTCAGGAGGCGGCCGTGATCGGGCTCGAGCACTCGAAATGGTCTGAGCGCCCGGTGGCCTATGTGGTGCCCCGTCCCGAGCACAAGGACGGTGTCACCCAACAGGAGATCAAAGACTTCCTGGCCGACAAGGTCGCCAAGTGGTGGATCCCGGACGAGGTTCGGTTCATCGAAGAAGTGCCCAAGACGTCGGTCGGCAAGTTCGACAAGAAGGTGCTGCGCCAGCAGGCGGCGCCGATCGACGAGGCGGCGGCAGCACCGGTGGGCGTCCCCCAATCGTGACAGGCCCAGCTTTACAAAAAGAAACGTAAAGGGGTCACAGCGTTCGCCCGCGAGTACGAGAATCCGCCAGCGGGGTGACGAATCAGGCTGTAGGCAGATTGGGACGCTTCGCCATTCAGGCGGAGCTGGGACGCGGTGCCATGGGCGTCGTTTACCAGGCGATGCACCCCGGCCTGGGCGTACCCGTCGCGATCAAAGTCCTCGCCGAGAGCTTCACCGAGGACGAGAACTTCCGCGAGCGTTTCAAGCGCGAGGCGTCCGCGATCGCGTCCCTCAACCACCCGGGCATCGTCCGCGTCTACGACTTCGACGCCGAGGAGCGCTCGCTCTTCATCGTCATGGAGTTCGTTGAGGGCCGCTCGCTCCGTTATTGGCTCAACCACAGTGGCCGCTTCACGACCGAGGTCTCGCTCGACCTCATCCAGCAGCTGCTGTCGGCGGTGGGCGCGGCCCACGCGCGCGCTATCGTCCACCGCGACCTCAAGCCGGACAACGTCCTCGTCTCCAAGGAGGGTAAGACCAAGATCCTCGACTTCGGGATCTCGAAGGTCATCGGCGACGAGAAGAACCTGACCGCGACGGGCGCGATGGTCGGCACTCCGGCCTACATGGCGCCCGAGCAGGTCAAGGGCGAGGCGGTCGACCACCGAACGGACATCTACGCGCAGGGCGCCATTCTGTACGAGCTCCTGCACGGCCAGCCTCCCTTCACGGGTGGCATGCCGAGCGTCCTCCACGCGCAGGTCTTCTCGTCGCCGCGGCCCTCGACCGCAATCCCGGCGCCGATCATGAGAGTCATCTCCAAGGCGATGGCCAAAGAGCCGCTGGAGCGTTACCAGTCGTGCGAGGAGTTCGCCGGCGCCCTGATGCAGGCGGCGCGGCCGGACGCCAACCGGCCGCTCACCCCTCCCCCCAATGCCCCGCCGCCGCAGACCGCGAACACGCTTCGCAACCTGATCAGCGCGATCGCGCGCGGCAAGCCGCGCGAGGACGGTGTCGGTGGCTGCGCCTACAGCGGCTGCAACGCGACGCAGGGCTGGGCCTGCGCCTACATCGACCCCATGGGCAACCAGTGCATGAGCTGGTGGTGCAAGAAGCACGTCGAGTTTCTGGACGCCGTGCCCTTCTGCCCCCGACACGCCAGCGTCGTTCGCGCCCTGGCGGCGACCGCCGGAACCATCCGCGAGATCAAGCACCGGCCGGCGGTCGGAGACCGGGCTCTGCCGCTGGCGGCGATGGTCGCCGAGGACTGCGACCGCGACATCAGCGAGCTCGTGCGGAGGCGTTACGGCAAGGGCGAGGGCGTGCGACTGGCGCACGACCGGACGATCCGGCAGACCTGGGAGGGACGCGGCCAGGTCGCGTGGGAGCGCTCCTGGGCGGCGCTCAAAGACCAGGGGTACCTGAACCGGATCGCCGTCCGCGTCTCGGCCGCGGAGCCGGACACCGTCAAGGTCGCGATCGGGCCGACCGTCGTCTTCTCGGGGGTACCCGATTGGATCAGCCGGCGCCGGGAAGGCCATCCGCCCGACCCCGCCGACCGGGCGCGCTTTCGCGCGCGCGTCGTCGAGGCGGTGCTGGAACACCTCGACACGCCGACGCCGATGGCGAACGACCAGTCCCTGCCGGAGGCTCCGTCGACGGCGCCCGGAGGTAAGGTCCCGAAGCTCGACCGCGGGCTGGCCGAGGGCATGGTCCTGCGCCTCCTCAACTCGGCCTCCAAGCTCAGCGGCTACGAGCTGTCGGAGCAGATGGCGGTGCCTTACCAGACCATCGACGCGGCGCTCAACTCGCTCACTGCGGGGAGCTTCATCGACTCCCTTGGCCTCGGCGCGAGCGCGGCCGCCGGCCGGCCGCTACCGGAACGCATGGACTATGCGATCAACTCGCGAGGACGCGCCCACCTGGAAACGCTGCCCGGGACCAAATATCTCGGTCCGGCCCCGGTCTCACTGGCCGAGGTCAAGGCGGCGAGCGAAGATGCATTGCGCCCTTCCGTGCTCACATCGACCCGAATCGCCGAGGCCCTGTCTGGGCTCGAGGTCCCGGCCGGCGTCCTGGAGGCGGTGCGCGCGGCGGTCAACTCGTGGGGCTCCCTCTTCATCTACGGCGCTCCGGGCAACGGCAAGACTTCACTCGCTCGGCGGGTCGTCCAGCTGCTCGGCGACCCCATCCTCGTGCCGGTGGCCGTGGACGCGGGCGGCGAGGTGATCCGGGTGTTCGACCCCGGCTTGCACAGGTTGGCGAGCGGATCCCAGCCCGCGGACAGGCGCTGGCGCCGGATCGAGCGCCCGCTTGTGCAGGTGGGCGGCGAGTTCGTGCTCGAGATGCTGGAGCCGACGTGGGACTCGGTCACACGAACCTACGAGGCGCCCCTCCAGGTGAAGGCGTTCGGAGGCGTGCTGCTGGTCGACGATCTTGGCCGGCAGCGGGTGCCGCCCAAAAGCATCCTGGACCGCCTGCTGGTCCCGCTCGAGCAGGGGGTCGACTTCCTCAACCTCTCCGCCACGGGCCGCAAGCTGGAGGTGCCCTTTCGCGCCCAGCTCGTGCTCTCCACCAACCTCAGCCCGGCGGACCTGCTGGACGAGGCATACCTGCGCCGGCTGGCCTACAAGATCCCGATGCCGGACCCGGATTGGGAGGCCTGGAAGCGGATCTTCGAGCGCGAGTGCAAGCGGGTAGGTGTGGCGCCGGAGCCGCGCGCGTTGGAGATGATCCGGGGGTTGTATGGTGGGCGGCCGATGCGCGGCAACCATCCCCGCGACCTCCTCGACCGGCTGGTTGACGTCGCGAAGGCAAGAGGCACGAATCCAGTCCTTCGGCCGGACCTGATCGAAGCCGCCTGGCAGACGCTCTTCGTAACCACTTGATCGAGGTCTCGGCTGCGGAGGCCGCAGGCTTCCGTTTGCGCCGGCATCTGCTCGACGGTTATGCCGACCGTCCGGCGGTGGACGTCGCTCGAGCGGTGTTCGGGCTGCACGCGCAGGTCCAGTCGTGCGCCGAGCTGATGTGGTCGGCGCGCTCGGCGTCGGCGGTTCGGGATGAGATCGACCGCCTGCTCTACGACGAGCGGGCGCTCGTCAAGGCGTGGTTCATGCGGGGAACGCTCCATTTGCTGCCCGCCGCCGACCTCAGGCTCCACGGGGCCGCCAGGGACTTCGACGTGCACACGCCGGCCTGGTTCAAGTACTTCCAGATCACACCAGCCGAGTTCGACGCGCTGCTCGAGGTTGTGCCGACGGTGTTGAGCGCCGAGCCGATGACCAGGAAGGAACTTGCGGCCGCGGTGGCCGGGCGGCTGCCCGACCACGTGACCGCGGGTCTGACCCAGAGCTGGGGCGCCTTGTTAAAGCCGCTGGCCCGCCGCGGGCAGCTCTGCTTCGGCCCGCCGCGAGGTGGCGAGACGACGCTCGTTCTGCCTTTCGCATGGCTGGGCGAGGTGCCGGACTGGGAGCCGGACGACGCCGTGGCCGAGCTGGCACGCCGCTACCTGCGCGCGTTCGGCCCAGCCACCCGAGGCGACTTCGTGCGCTGGGCCGGCATCGAGCCCCGGCGTGGTCGGCTGGCCTGGACGCGGCTGGGAGACGAGCTGGTCGAGGTTTTGGTGGAAGGCGTTCACTGCTGTGTGCTGGCCTCGGACCTGGACGACCTCGCGCAAGCCAGCACCCCCTCGGCGGTGCGGTTGCTCGGCGGCTTCGACACCTTCCTGCTCGGGCACGACGATCGGACGCACCTGGGAGTGCCGGCCGCGCTGAGGGAGAAGGTATGGCGCAAGGCGGGCTGGATCTCTCCGGTAGTGCTGGTCCACGGGCGGGTGGCGGGCGTGTGGACGCACGTGGCCAACGGGCGCACGGTGACGATCACGGTCGAGCCCTTCGGAGAGGTCGATGGGCGCGCTCGCCAGGCGGTGTCCGAGGAGGCTGAGCGGGTCGCCGCGTTCTTGGGCGGGCAGCCGCGGCTGCAGTGGGCTGGGTGATTCGGGCGGCGCCACCCCCTATCTATACTTAGCGCTCGTTCCACGCGGCGGTGGCGGAACGGCAGACGCGCTGGCCTCAGGAGCCAGTGGGGGCAACCCCGTGGAGGTTCAAATCCTCTCCGCCGCACCATGGGCGGCCTGCCAGAACCTGATCCGCCTTGAGCAGGCCGACAACGATTCCTGTTCGACCATCACGCGCTGCCGGTGAGCCACCCTCTCTAATGCTTGCCCGTGTGCGAGCACGGCCCGGGTTTTGACAGAGCCACTCTCATGTGGCAGGCAGATTTTCCCGGACCGATGAGTTGGCCGCCGCTTGGCCGTCTAACTGAGCGGTAAGAG
>CAZXGB010000145.1:0-7665 GCA_964640005.1 uncultured Actinomycetes bacterium
ACGTCTGGCGGATCGAACAGGACCTGGCCCATGTTCTGTGCACTGGCGGCAATGAGCTTGGTCGCGGTTGCGGCATCGGCGCCCACCGCCTTGCTCGCGCTGACCATGAACTCGATGGGCGACTTGACCAGCGTCCGGTAGGACTGGGGCGATACGAACTCCGGGCTCGTGAAGACGCCCCGCATCAAGGTCTTCAGGTCCCACTTCGACTTCCGAAAGTCGCCGGCCAGGCGGTTGACCCAGGCGTTGGAGGGGTTGTTGCTGGCGAAGTGCTGGAGCACGCGCTTGACCACGAAGGGGGCGGTCGCGGGCTGCGCCAGGATCTGGTCGAGGACCATCTGGGTGTCGTACTTCGCGGTCTTCTTAAGGAACGTGACCGGACCGCTGTACGCGCGCTTGGGGTTGAACACGCCGGCCATCGGCTTGCTGTAGGTGGCGAACTTGCGGACAACGTTGTTCTTGGGGTCGAGCGTGATGTCGACGGAGCCGTCGGGCTGCGGAAATGTCCAGCCGGCCAGCGCCTTGGCGCCCGCGCGAACGTCGTCCTCGCTGTACGCGCCCGGTCCCATCGTGAACAGTTCCATCAGCTCTCGCGAGTAGTTCTCGTTCGGGCTGGCGGCGGTGCTGGTGCCGAGGTCGAGATAGCGGAGCATCGCGGGGTCGGTCGTGACCTTCATCAGCATCGACCGGAAGTCGGAGAGCGCCATCTCGCGCCAGGTCAAGTTCTGCCAGTAGATGAATGGCGTCTGGAGGCCGACCTTGCGGTAGTCGCTGGTGAAGTGACCGTGCCAGTAGAACGTCATCCGCTCGGCAAAAGGCGTCGACGTGGTCAGGATGTGGTTGATCCACCACTGCACCAGCTGCTGAGAGTTGAGGCGCGCGAAGCGCGCGGCGTCGGCGGCGTTGCCGAAGTCCGGAGGAGCCTGCGGAGGCGTCTCCACCAGGCGATCCACCGTCCTCGCAAAACCCGCCGTGAGAGCGCTTTCGAGCTCGGCCGGCGCCGCACCGAACGTGGCCCGCCGCAGCAGGTGGGTGACGCGAGCGGTCGCTGAGCCGAGCGGCGAGACCCAGTCGCCGCGACCCGCGGTGGCCGCGGGAGCCCCGGGCATCAGCCGCGCGACAACGCTGCCGCCCCAGAGGCGGATGGCGGCTACGCCGGCTCCACCGGCTGCGGCAGCACCGAGAACCGTGCGCCGGGAAACAGCGCGCGCGGCGCCCGCGCTCCCCTCGAGTTGGACGGCCTGACCGGCCGGGTCGGCAACGCTCATAGGTCGGCATTCAATCGGGCTCGGCCGCCTCAAGCGGTCACTTCGATATCAAGAATTCGTAAGGGCCCGCGGTTGCGATCTGAGCCTTCCCAAGGGTTGCCCCGTATCGCCTAATCTGATAGAGTCACTGTCAGGAATTCTGAGACTGGAGGTGAAACTGCGGGAATGATTCACACACTCCTCGTGCTGGCCGCCGTCCTCTTCGTGCTCTGGCTGCTGTTCCACGCCGCCGGGGCCGTGGTGAACCTGGTCTGGCTCGCGATCATCGCGCTCGTGGTGCTCTGGCTGGTCGGCTTCTTCCGCGGCAGCAGGAGCTATTGACGAGGCGAGGAGGTGCAGCGGGAAGAGCTGGGCCGCGGTGCGGCTCTTCCCACCTCCCACTCTAGGTGCGCCGGGGGGCAACCTCGGTGGCCCGCATGACGTAGCCGCAGAGCTCGCGGACGTCCCGCGAGCCCGGGTAGTCAGGGTGTGAGACCACAAGTGGCACGCCAGCGTTGGCCGCGTGATCAAACAACTCTGAGTGCCCGATCACCTGAAGTGGAGAGCGCCCGAAGAACTTGCCCGCCTGCTCAACGGTGACCCCGAGTGGGGTCGTTCGGTTGAGCACCAGTACCTCCCGTTCGACTGGAAAGCTCAGTTTCTCGAGCACGAGCAGGCAGTCGAGAGTCGCCTTCAGGGATGGGACGCTGGCACCGGACACGACGACGACCGCCGAAGCCTGATCCAGCGCGTACAGCGTCTTCTCTGAGAAGTTGGCGGCGCAGTCGACGACCACCCAGTCGTAGGCCGCCCGAAGCCGGTCGAGCGCCTGCTGGATGGCGGGGATGGTTACCAGCTCTGCCCGCTCGGGCAGATCGCAACCGACCAGGACGCGCACCGGTGACTGCTGGTGGCGCACCAGAAAGTGGCTGAAGGTGTCATCGTCGACCGGGCCCTGCAGCTCGGAAAGATCGGCGAGCGTGTGGCGGGGCTGGACATTGAGGAACACGCCGACGCTCGGGAACTCGAGCGAGAGGTCGACCAGCGCGACCTTGGTCGGCGGTTGAGCGAGTGCCACTGCGGTGTTGACGGCAAGGGTCGTCGCCCCCACCCCACCCTTTCCGTGCATGAACACGACCACGCGCCCCGGTTCGGCGGTGGCAGCGCTGGTGGCGGCTCGGTGGCGCTTGAGAAGGCTTTCGATTTTGGCCACCAGCACGGACAGCTCGATGGGCTTGGGCGCATAGTCGTCGGCTCCTTCGGCATAGCCGGCAAGCATGTCCTCGGCCTGCTTGTGACCGCTGAGCATGATCACCGGGATCCGTGCGGTCTTGTGATGGGAGCGCAGGCGGCGGGTCAGCTCGAGGCCCGTCATGTTCGGCATCGAGACGTCTGTGAGCACAAGATCGGGGTGCCCCAGCTCGGAGATCTTCTGCAGTGCGTCGACGCCATCGAAGGCGAAGGCGACCTCATAGCCCGCCTTTTGCAGGTAGGCCCCTACAAGTCGCCTGACCGACTCCTCGTCGTCAACGCAGAGTATCCGGCCCTGTGTCACGCGCCATATGATCGGCCATGCCGAACGCCGTGGCCCGCATCATCGTCTGCGAGGACAACCAAACCATCCAAAGGCTGATCCAGGCGTCGATGCGTGGGTCCGGGCATGACGTCGCCATCGCCGGGGACGGCGCCGAGGGACTGAAGCTGCTGAGCGACGGCGGCGCCGACCTGGTCGTGACCGACCTCTCCATGCCCCAGATGGACGGATTCGAGCTGCTGGCGCGGCTGCGGGCCGACCCCGAGCTGGCGGTGATCCCGGTGATCGTCCTGACCGCCAGCGCCGACGAGGCACGCGTTGGCGATGTGCTCGCGAGAGGGGCGGCAGACTACATCACGAAGCCATTTCCGCCGCGCGAGCTCCTCGCTCGGATCGAGGAGGTGCTGGCCAGGCAGAATTCCCTGCGATGAGTGGACTCTTTTCCATCGAGGGCAAGACCGCCGTGGTCACTGGCGGATCGCGGGGAATCGGCTACATGATCGCGGGCGAGTTCCTGAAGGCCGGTGCCACCCGCGTCTACATATGCGCGCGCAAGGCGGAGGCCTGCGACGCGGCCGCCGCCGAGCTCTCCAAGCTCGGCGACTGCGTGTCCATCCCGGCGGACGTCGGCGAGCCAGAAGACATCGAGCGCCTCGCCTCGGAGATCGAGCAGCGGGAGGACAAGCTCGGGATCCTGGTCAACAACGCCGGGACTGCCTGGGGCGCACCCTTCGACGTTCACCCGCCCGAGCAGGTCGACCGGGTGCTGCACGTGAACGTCACCGCGCCCTTCCACCTGACCCAGCGCCTCTTGCCCCTGCTGCGCGCCGCGGCCACCGCCGAGGATCCGGCCCGGGTGATCAACATCGGCTCCATCGACGGCATCGCGATTCCGATGACCCAGAACTACGGCTACTCGGCGAGCAAGGCCGCGGTCCACATGCTCACGCGCCACATGGCCCACGCCCTGGCCGGCGATCACATCAACGTCAACGCGATCGCGCCCGGGCTCTTCCCTTCGCGGATGACCCGTTGGGCATTCGACAGCGACCTGACTGCCGTCATCCTGGAGGCGATTCCAATGAAGCGCTCGGGAACGCCCGAGGACGTCGGCGGAACGGCGATCTACCTGGCGTCGCGGGCCGGTGCCTACCTGACCGGCGTGGTGATTCCCGTCAGTGGCGGCCTGGCGACGATCGACACGTCCGGAACGGCGGACTTGGGCTAGGCACGGACCCCTCCGTCGCCGCTGCGCGGCGACAGCTCCCGAAGCGTCTCGGCGAAGCCGAGGCTGCGTGCCTCCTCCCCGCTCGACGGGGAGGTGCCTCGGCGGAGCCGAGGCGGAGGCGCCCTAGCCCGCGATTACTCCGGCTCGTACGCCAGGTTTTGACCCAGCCAGCGTTCGACCTCGGCGACCGTCATCCCCTTCCGCCGCGCGTAGTCGGCCACCTGGTCCCGCCCGATCTTGCCCACAGTGAAGTAGCGCGCGTCGGGGTGCCCGAAGTAGAGCCCGGAGACGCTGGCGCCGGGCAGGACCATGAAGGACTCGGTGAGGCCGAGCCCGATCTCTTCGGCGCCCAGTAGCTGGAACAGCGTCGACTTCTCAGTGTGGTCCGGGCAGGCCGGGTAGCCGAAGGCGGGCCGGATTCCGCGGTACCGCTCCGCGATCAGGTCGTCGTTGGACCGCCGAGGGCCGGTCTCGTACCAGGCCCGCCGCGCCTCCTCGTGCAGGTACTCGGCGAAGGCCTCGGCGAGCCGGTCCGCCAGCGCCTTGGCAACGATCGCACGGTAGTCGTCGTTCTCTGACTCGAACTGCCTTGCGAGGTCGTCGGCGCCGATGCCCGCCGTGACCGCGAAGGCCCCGATCCAGTCGCGATCCGGAGAGACATAGTCGGCCAGGCAGCGATATGGGCGGCCGTCGTCGCCGTGGTCGACCTGCTGCCGGAGCATCGGGAAGCGCACCCCGTTCTCGAGCACGACGTCGTCGCCTTCTGCGTGCGCCGGCCAGAAGCCGTAGATGCCGCGGGCTCTTAGCTCCTCGCCCTCTTCGATCCGGTCGAGCAGCGCCAGCGCGTTCGTGTAGAGCTCCCGCGCCGCCTCGCCCATCTCGGGGTGCTCGAGGATGGCCGGGAAGCGGCCCCTGAGCTCCCAGGCGTGGAAGAAGAAGGTCCAGTCGATGTACTCGCGAAGCGTCCGGATCGAGGGCTCCACGACCCTCGCGCCGGTGAACGACGGCTCGGCGACCGACGAGAAGTCGACGCGCTCGCGCCTCGCGCGCGCCTCGGTCAACGGCAGCAGCGTCCGCCGACTCTTGCCGGCATGCTGCTCGCGCAGCTGCTCCTGGAGTTCACGGTTGGCGCGGTCCAGCTTGTCCCGGCGCACCGGGTCAAGGAGATCCGACACCACGCCCACCACGCGGGACGCGTCGAGAACGTGGATCGTAGGCGGCGTGTAGACGGGCGCGATGCGCACGGCCGTGTGCTGCTTGGAGGTGGTGGCGCCGCCGATCAGCAGCGGCAGCGTCATCTGGCGCCTCTCCATCTCCTTCGCCACGCCCACCATCTCGTCCAGAGAGGGCGTGATCAGGCCGCTCAGGCCGACCGCGCTTGCGCTCTCGGCGATGGCTGTATCGAGGATGCGGTCGGCCGGCACCATCACCCCGAGGTCGATCACGTCGTAGTTGTTGCAGCCGAGAACCACACCCACGATGTTCTTGCCGATGTCGTGGACGTCGCCCTTGACGGTCGCCAGCACGACCTTGCCGCGCGGCCGCTGGTCGCCAGAGCGCTCCTTCTCGGCGAGCATGAACGGTTCCAGATAGGCCACCGCACGCTTCATGGCGCGCGCGCTCTTGACGACCTGGGGCAGGAACATCTTCCCGGCGCCGAAGAGGTCGCCGACCACCTGCATGCCGTCCATCAGCGGTCCCTCGATCACGTTCAGCGGCCGGCCGAGCAGCTGGCGAGCCTCCTCGGCGTCGGCCTCGATGAACTCGTCGATGCCATGCACGAGCGCGTACTTGAGGCGCTCCTCGACGGGCGCCTCCCGCCAGCCGAGATCGCGCTCACGCCGAGTCCCGCCGCCCTCCACCGTCTTCGCGAAGTCCACCAGCCGCTCGGTCGCGTCCGGGCGGCGATTGAAGATCACGTCCTCGACCAGCTCCAGCAGATCCTTCGGGATATCCTCGTAGACCGCCAGCTGACCGGCGTTCACGATACCCATGTCGAGCCCGGCCTTGATCGCGTGGTAGAGGAAGGCCGAGTGAATGGCCTCGCGGACGGCGTCATTGCCGCGGAACGCGAACGACAGGTTGGAGATGCCGCCTGAGACCAGGCTGCCGGGGCAGCGTTCCTTGATCAGGCGAGCCGCTTCAATGAACGCCCGGCCGTACTCCGCGTGCTCCTCGATGCCGGTCGCGACCGCGAGCACGTTGGGGTCGAAGATGATGTCCTCAGGCGGGAATCCGACCTTCTCGGTCAGCAGCCGGTAGGCGCGCTCGCAAATCGACACCTTGCGCTCTACGGTGTCCGCCTGCCCGCGCTCGTCGAAGGCCATGACGACCACCGCGCCACCCAGCCGCCGCGCCCGCCGCGCGTGGTCGAGGAAGGTCTCCTCCCCCTCCTTGAGGCTGATCGAGTTGGCGACGCCCTTGCCCTGGATGCACTTGAGGCCGGCTTCCAGGACCGACCACCTCGAGCTGTCGACCATGACCGGAATCCGCGCGACGTCGGGCTCGGTGGCGACCAGGTTCAGGAAACGCGCCATCTCCTTTTCGGAGTCGAGGAGATCGGCGTCCATGTTCACGTCGAGCAGGTTGGCGCCGCCCCGAACCTGTTCCTGCGCGACCTCGAGAGCGGCACGGTAGTCGCCCGATTCGATCAGCCGGCGAAACCGCTTGGAACCAGTGACGTTCGTTCGCTCGCCGATGGTCACGAACCCAGTGCTGGGCTTGATCTCGAAAGCCTCGAGGCCGCTAAATCGGGGCCGGCCGCTTGGTTCCGGGACCGCGCGCGGCGCCAGCCCGGCGACCGCTTTGCAGATCTCGGTGATATGGGCGGGCGAGGTTCCGCAGCAGCCACCGACCGCGTTCACCAGACCCGCCTGCGCGAATTCACGGAGCAGCTGGCTCGTGGTCGCCGGCTGCTCGTCGTAGCCGCCGAAGGCGTTGGGCAATCCTGCGTTCGGGTAGCAGGTGACATAAGCCGGTGCGATCGCGGCCAGCTCGGCCAGGAAGGGCCGCATCTCGGCCGCTCCCAAAGAGCAGTTGATGCCGACCGCCAGTGGGCGCGCGTGCGCGACCGACGTCCAGAACGCCTCGGGCGTCTGCCCGGAGAGGTTGCGACCGCTGCGGTCGACGACCGTCATCGAGATCACGATCGGCAGCTCCGGTGCGGCTTCCAGGCAGGCGGCGATGGCAGCCTTGGCGTTGAGCGTGTCGAAGACGGTTTCGATCAACAGGAAGTCGGCGCCGCCGTCGAGCAGGCCGCGCGCCGCCTCCGCGTAGCCGGCCTGGAGCTCGTCGAACGTCATCGAGCGATAGGTGGGGTCGTCCACCCGGGGCGAGATCGAGAGGGTGACATTGGTCGGCCCCAGCGAGCCGGCGACGAACCGGTCGGGCAGATCGCCGACCGCCCTGCGGGCGATCTCGGCGCCCGCGCGGTTGATTTCGTAAACGTGTTCGGCGAGCCCGAAGTCGGCCTGGGCGACAGGTGAGGCTGTGAACGTGTTGGTGGTGACGATGTCAGCGCCCGCGTCGAGGTAGGCGCGATGCACCCTCTCGACCACCTCCGGATGGGTCAGGTTGAGGACATCGACATCGTTCTGGAGCGGGCGCGGATGATCACGGAACCGCTCGCCGCGCCAGTCCTCCTCGCTCAGGCGCTC
>CAZXGB010000146.1:0-7659 GCA_964640005.1 uncultured Actinomycetes bacterium
ACCATCGCCATCCCTTGGCCTCCGCCGACGCACATCGTCTCCAGCCCGACCGTCTTGCCGGCCGACTCGAGTCCGTTGAGGAGCGTGCAGAGGATGCGGGCGCCGGTCATCCCAAAGGGATGGCCGAGGGCGATCGCCCCGCCGTGGGGGTTGAGCTTGGTGCGGTCGAAGGGGTCGATGCCGATGCCGATCGCGCTGGGGATGACCTGGGCCGCGAAGGCCTCGTTGATCTCGACGATGTCGACGTCGTCGATGGTCATGCCCGCCCGCTTGAGCGCCTGCCTCGAAGCTTGGATCGGGCCCAGACCCATGAATTCGGGCTCGAGCTGCGACACGCCCGTCGACACGATGCGCGCCAGCGGTGTGATCCCCAGCTCCTTGGCGCGGGTGTCGGACATGATGACCACCGCCGCCGCACCGTCGTTGAGCGGACAGGCATTGCCGGCCGTCACCTTACCGCCCTCCCGGAAGGCGGGCTGGAGCTCGGCCAGCTTCTCAAGGGTCGTTCCCGGGCGGGGTCCATCGTCCTTCGCGAACGTCTCGCCGTTGGGCAGGGGTACCGGGACGATCTCGCGATCGAAGAAGCCGTTGTCGCGCGCCTCAACCGCCGCGTCCTGGCTCTGCTTGGCGAAGCGGTCCATGTCGTCGCGGCTTACGTTCTCGCGCTCAGCCACGTTCTCGGCGGTCTCCCCCATCGCGATGTAGATGTCGGGGTACTCCTCGGCGTTGCCGGGCTTGAGCCGCGGGTTCTGGGCGTCCGGCGGGTCCGAGGTGCCGTTGCCGTAGCGCGAGACGCACTCGACGCCGACGCTGAGGAAGACGTCGCCCTCGCCGGCCCGGATGGCATGCGCCGCCATGCGGGAGGTCTGAAGGCTGGACGAGCAGTAGCGCGTCACGGTGCAGCCCGGGGTGTCGAGCCGCGCCAGCACGCTGATCACCCGGCCCAGGTTGAAGCCCTGCTCGCCGCCCGGCAGTCCGCAGCCACAGATCAGGTCGTCGATCATCTGCGGCTCCAATTGAGGCACCTTGTCGAGGACCTGCTTGGTGACGTAGGCCCCCAGGTCATCGGGTCGAACGTCGATCAGATGACCCTTGAACGCCCGGCCGATCGGGGACCGGCCGTAGGCGACGATGACTGGCTCCGGCATGCTCTAACTCCTTCGGTTGGTTGCGTCCGAGTGTACGCGGCGCCGGAATCCGGGACCAAAGCCCAGGCTCTCGTTGAGGGGCAACCGGGGTCCGCGCCGCGGGGCGTCGAGGCCGGCGCCGAGCAGAAGCCGGATCACACGCGCCCGGTGTGGCCGGAACGGTTCCAGCAGCTCGAGCATGCGGGCATCGTCGGAGCGGGCGGGGTGGGACGGATCGAGCGCATGCGCGACCAAGTGCGGTATGTGGTAGTCGCCGACGGGCACCGCGTCGGCGTCGCCGAGAGCAACCAGAGCGACCTCCGCGGCCGTCCAGGGACCGATACCCGGGATCGCCGTCAGGCGCCTGGTCAGCGTGGCGGTGTCCCTCGATTCCATCAGGCGTTCCGAGTAGGAGGCCGCCCGCCGGATGGTCTCAGCCCGCCGGCGCTCGACGCCGAACGCATGGAAAACCTCGTAGCCGGTGGCCACCAGACGCGACGGATGGGGCGGCACCGATAGCCCTCCGGCCGGCCCCGGTGCCGGCTCACCAAGGCTGCGGACCAGCCGGTGCAGCGCGACCCTGGCTTCCTTGCCGGGCACCTTCTGCTCCAGGATGGAGGCGGTCAGGGCCTCCATCACGGCGTGCGTTCGCGGAATCCGGAGCCCGGGATGGCGCCGGTGCAGCTCGGACACGAGCGGGTGGTGGCGCGGTTCGAAGCCGCTCAGGTCATCGTGCTCGCCGACCAGGTCGGGCGCATGCTCGACCAGCCAGGCCGCGCCCGGACCCCATGCCTCGACTGCGACCGTTCCCGCGCGCCCGTCGACCAGGATGTGCTCCGTCCCCGGGCCCTCCGGTGTTCGCGTCGCCCGCCAGGCCTCGCTCGGCCCGAGGCGCACCGAGACGTCGAGGTAACCGCGCCGGACCGGAAAGAGGGTCGCGCCCAGGTCGAGCGGGCGGTGGGTTCGAAAGCTGACGGCAGCGTCGGGCACCGAGTCACGATATAGGCCGCGCGCAGCCTTCGTCGTTTGCCTGGGAGGCTGGTGAACAGCCTGTTAGGCGGCCTTCAGCATCTGATCGAGCGTTTGGCGCAGCACGGCCAGCGTCGGCGGCTTGACGACGAAGCCGTCGGCTCCCGCGCTCCGCCACAGGTTCTCGTCGGCCTGGCCGATGCTGGCCGAGAAGAGAAGGATAGGAACGCCGGTGAGCGCCGGCTCCTCGCGCATCCGGCGCGTGAGCTCGAGGCCGCCCAGTTCGGGCATGTGGATGTCGGAGATCACCAGGTCCGGTCGTTCGCTGAGCGCCGCGCGCAGGGCCTCCTCACCGTCGGCGACCACGATCGGCGTGTAGCCGAGCGTCCTCAGGAAGACCGTCATCAGCCGGCGAATCGTCGGGTCGTCGTCAGCGACCAGGATGCGCGCGCTCACGACTCGATTTCCATCGCCTCCCCGTCCGCGCCGCGCGGCCGCCGCACCGGGACCACCACGTGAAAGGTGGCGCCCTTGCCAACCTCGCTCTCGACCCATACCCGGCCGCGGTGCATCTCAACGATCTGGCGCACCAGCGGCAGCCCGAGACCGGTGCCCTTGATCAGCTCGCGGTCCTTGGCCTCGTGCCGCGCGTAGCGCTCGAAGATCGTGTTCATGGCCTCCGGGGGGATACCAAGACCGGTGTCGGAGACCCGGATCTCGGCCTCTGCCCGATGGCGAGCCGTGGCCAGGGTCACCGTCCCGCCCTTGGGCGAGTACTTGATCGCGTTGCTGACCAGGTTGGACACGACCTGCGTGAGCTTGTCGGTGTCGGCGTCGACGGTCCCGATGCCACCTGCCAGCTTGAGCTCGAGCCGGTGGGCGTCTGTCGTCGCCTGCCAGCGCTCAGCCACCTCGATGACGACCTTGTTGAGGTCGACCCGGCCGTAGTTGAGCTGCATGCGCCCGGACTCCATCCGGTCGAGGTCGAGCATCTCGGAGATCATCCGGGTCAGCCGCTGGCCCTCGCGGTGAATCTCAAGGGCGTATTCCTTCACCTCGTCGGGCTCGAAGTCCTGCTCGGATAGGAGCTCGCTGAAGCCCTGGATTCCGGTCAGCGCGGTCCTGAACTCGTGGCCGACCAGTGAGACGAAGTAGCTCTTGGCCTTGCTGATCCGATCCAGGTCCTCGTAGGCCTGGCGCTGCTTGTCGAGCGCCTGGACCAGTTGGTCTTCGGCCGCCTTGCGATTGGTGATGTCCTCGATCATGGCCACGAAGTAGTCGATCTCACCGCCAGGTTTGAAGACGCCCGCCACGGTGAGACTCCCCCACTTCACAGTGCCGAAAGCGGTCAAGTAGCGCTTCTCCATCGAGAAGCTAGCGGCCTCCCCACGCGAGATGGTGGCGTAGTTCGCGCGCGTCGTCTGGCGGTCGTCAGGGTGCGTCACGGCGTCGACGTTGTGGGAAAGGAACCAACCGTGGTCGCGGCCCAGGAAAGTGCAGAGGGCTGGATTGGCCTCGATGAAGCGGCCATCGGGCGCGACGAGGCAGATCGGGATCGGCGACTGCGCGAAGAGGGCGACGTGTCGCGCGTCCTGCTCGGCCCGCCGGCGCTCCTGCTCCACCCGTTCGCTGAGATCGCGAACGACCGCGACCAGTAGCGCCTGGCCATCGTTCAGGCGGACGCCGCCCAGGCTGATCTCGATGGGAAAGCGCGCCCCCTCCCGGCGCAGGCCCGTCGCCTCCTCGCGAATCTGGAAGCGCTCGCCCGGGTCCTCGAGGGCCCGCGCGGCCGCTCGCATGATCCGGCGCCGGTCCTCGGCTGTGATGATGGAGGTGACCTCCCGTCCGACGAGCTCGTAGGCAGGACGTCCGAACATCGCCTCGCCCGAGCGGTTGATGGAAAGCATCACGCCGGCCTGGTCCACGGTCACCAGCGCCTCGGCGGCGCTGTCCATGACCGTCATCGCCCAGGCGGCGTTCTCGCGGTAGCTGTCGAGCAGGCGGTCGAAGGCGGACCGCGCCAGCTCCCGCTCGGCAAGTGCAGCGGCGTCGGCCAGGAGGGCGACCTCCTCCTCGATCAGGCGCCGAGGCCTCGTGTCCATCACCGCCAGGACCCCGACCCGGTGGCCGGCCGGCTCGGTGAGTGACTGGCCGGCGAAAAAGCGAACCGCGGGTAGCTCGGGCAGGAGCGGGCCGCCAGCATGGCGACTACCGGACTCAGCATCCTCGATGACCAGGGGACGGGTTGCCGCGAGCGCGAGCTCGAAAGGTGATCCCCGCCGGTCGACGCTGCTCAGCGTCGCCCCCTGGCGCGATTTGAAGAAGGCGCGGTCGCGGTCGACCATCGCGATCACGCAGATCGGGACATCAAGCAGTCGTGCGGCCAGGCGCGTGATGCGGTCGAAGCGCTCCTCGGGAGCGGCCCCGGCGAGCTCCAGCTGGCGAAGGCTGGCCAGCCGTTCCTTTTCCTCCGGCGATTCTTGCCGAGCCTCGTTGGCCTGCACGGCGGGAATCCTAGCGTCCGGCACCGCGCTCCGCGCCCGGCTTGTAAAGCGCCGTGAATTGTGGTTGAGGCGTGCGCGGCCATCGGGGTACAGGCATGTACGGCAACCGAAGGAACGCGGACAGCACATTCGTCTCGTCCGACATCGCTTTACGGAGTTTTACCGCCGGTCTTCGATTGTCGGCGAACGCATCGGAAGACTCGCCAGCCATGCACCGAGCACTCCTCATGGCCGGCTGCTCGGCGGCGGCGTCGATCCTGGCCACACTCGCTTCGGCCTCTGGTGCGCACGCGCGTCCGGTTGACCACATGAGCGCTCCAGCCGCCGGCGAGGTACGCACCTCCCTGGTGCCCACGCCGCCGGCTGGTCCACCGATGGCGATCGCGGTCGCACCCAACCCGGTCGACCGCCTGACGCTCGAGGGAGGCAGCTTCGATCTGGGTGTCGGCTTTTACGGCGACTGCACCCGGGCAACCGAGGTCGGCCACGACGGCGCGTACATCGACGGCTGCATCCCGCGCTCCCTGGCGTACTTCATCGGCCACAACCCCGGACCCTTCACGGCGCTGGCCTCGGTGCCGGTCGGCCAGGTCGTGGATTACTACGACGGTCAGGGGCACCTGCACCGCCTGCAGGTGGTGTCGGCTCGGCAGTGGAACCGGTTCTGGGGGGCGCCGCCTCTGACCCGGCCGGACGTCGTCGCCCAGTTCCAGACCTGTCTCACGCTGGACGCGGTCTGGGACCGCATCCTGGACGCCGTCGAAATTCCGAACCCGCCGCCACCGGCACCGGTGGTGCCGGCCCTCGGCGAGCTGCGGGGAGAGAGCTCGGTCTAGGAGGGTGATGGCCCGACCACGCTAGGCTCACCGGCGTGGACCAGCGCGAGCTGACCGAGCTCATCCGCGAGGCGGTGCCAGCCGGCGCCGGCGGCCGTTGGGCCGATCTTGGCGCGGGCGACGGCAACTTCACAGTCGCACTGGCCACGCTTCTCGGCCCGGCAGCTCAGATCACAGCGGTGGACACGGACTTCGCCGCACTCGAGCGGCTCTCCGCGCGGCTGCCGGCCGCTCAGATCCAGGTCGCCGACTTCCGGCAGCCGCTGACGCTGGAGAGTCTGGACGGGGTTCTCATGGCGAACTCACTGCACTTCGTGCACGACAAAGCGCCGGTGCTCGCGCGTGTGTTCGCCCTGTTGCGACCGGGCGGCCGCCTGGTGCTGGTCGAGTACGAAACCGACCGCGGCAACCCGTGGGTGCCCCACCCGCTGAGCTACCGGACCTGGGAACGGCTCGCGACCGAGGCAGGGTTCACCGGCACTCGGCTGGCCGGTACGCGCCCCAGCCGCTACTTCGGCTCCATGTACGCGGCCGTGTCATTCCGCCCCGCCTGAGGGGTCAGCCGCGCATCGCGCCCATCAGGGACTCGGCGTCGTTCCCGCCGTCGTGGCGCGCACCGTTGATGAAGAAGGTGGGCGTTCCGTTGACGCCGCTAAGGATCCCGCTGCGGAAGTCTTCGTGAACCTTAGGGCCGTAAACGCCAGTCGCCAGCTCCTCGCCGAAGCGATCGGCGTCGAGGTCGAGGGCGCCGGCGTAGGTCACGAGGTGCGGGACGTCGAGGGCTTCCTGGTTCGCGAAGAGCATTGAGTGATAGTCCCAGTAGCGGCCTTGCGCGCCGGCCGCCTCGGCAGCCTCAGCCGCCTTCGAGGCGTGCGGGTGAATGTTGGAGAGCGGGAAGTGGCGGAAGACGAATGCGAGGTGATCCCCCATCGCGTCCCGGACCGCCTCCACCTCCGGGTGCGCGGCCCGGCAGTACGGACACTCGTAGTCGCCGTACTCGACGAGAACGTAGGGCGCGTCGAACCGGCCGAGGATGTGATCCCGTTCCGAGACGGGTAGCACCAGGGTCGGCGCGTAGGTGAGCTCAGACGCGGCGCGCATGCCCACGGTCAGTGGACCGCCGACCGCATCGTGTCCAGGGCGCGCAGGATTCCATCGGCCCCCGGATTCACATTGACCGGCGAAACGTAGCTCCAGGTGATGATCCCTTCGGGATCGATCACGAAGAGGGCGCGCTCGCAGAAGCCGTCCTCGTACCGGTAGACGCCATAGGCTCGCGCCACCTCCCCCTTCGGCTCGAAGTCGGCCAGCAGTGGGTACTCGAGGCCGCGGCTCTGCGCGAATGCGATGTGGGACCACACCTGGTCAACGGAGATGCCAAGCAACTGGGCGTCATACCGCTGGAACTCCGGCAGCGCCGCCTGGTACAGCGTGACCTGGTCGCCACAGACAGGGCTCCAGTCGGCCGGGTAGAAGACGAGCACGATCGGGCGTCCGCTGTGGTGGTCGAGCGAGACAGATCTGTCTGGCGTAGTCGCCAGCGTGAATGCGGGCGCGCGCGTGCCGGCAGGCAGTGCGGTTACGGACGGAGGGCGGTCAACCATGTACCCCACCGTAGTCGCTGCCTGCGTGAAAGCTCCGTAAGCGGAGCGGGTCGGAAACGTGAATTGCTCCAGCGAGGTCGCTTTTAGCTTTGCCCGACGTTATCGTGCCGGGGTCTCTTCGGCCACCGCCGGACGGGATTGCTGAGAGAGGTTTCTGGAGACCTCGCGGAGGTACCCGACCAGCTGGCGGCGCTCCTCCAGATTCAGGGTCTGCAACGCACGCTCGGTCACCGCCTCCATCTCCGCGCCGATCACATCCTGAAGCGAGCGGCCGCGATCGGTGAGGCAGATCCGCACCAGACGCCCGTCGACGGGGTGCGGCAGGCGCTCGACGAGGCCCGCCGCCTGCATTCGCAGCGTCATCTTGGTCACCGTCGGCGTCGCCAGCTCGAGGCGGCGGGCGATCCGGCCGGGCGTCTGACCGTCCTCGGCCCAGAGCAGCTTGAGGATGTGCTGTTGGCCGGCCCGCACTCCGTGACGCCGGAACGCGGCCTCACTCGCCTCCATCATCGACCGCTTGGCGTTCCAGAAGGCGGTCTGGAAATCGTCGTCGGGCTTCTCATCCACCCGGAATAAACCTGTCCGCAAATTCGTTAGACGTCTAACAGAGCCGTTTCCC
>CAZXGB010000147.1:0-7636 GCA_964640005.1 uncultured Actinomycetes bacterium
TCCGTCTACCGGGGTGAGCCGGCGGTCCACGTAAACGATGGCGCGACTTTCCTGGTCGCCCATCACAACGGAGGAATTCCGTTCAGCACCGGCGAGTACGGCCTTTATGCGGACGACACCCGCTTTCTTTCCGGTCACGAGCTCCGGCTCAACGGCCGCCTGCTCGAGCCGCTGGCATTCAGCCGGCTCTCCTTCCGGCATGCGCGCTGGCACCTCCTTGGCTATGAGGCGCAGGGTCTTGAGGAGGTCGGCGAGAGTCTCCGCGTCGCGGTCACCGTCGATCGACTGGTGAGCTCTCGCCAGCTCCATGAGGACCTGGTCGTGCGCCGGTACGGCAACCGGCCGGCCAGCCTCATGCTCACGCTCGCCGTCTCCAGCGACTTCGCCGACATCTTCGAGGTCCGGGCGGGCCGCTGGCAGCGCCGGCCGCAGCTGACGACCGATTGGATCGCGCCCGCCCGGCTTTTGACCAGCTACCAGCGGGGTGACTTCTTCCGTGCCTGCGTTATCCGCACCCTGGGTGTCCAACCCGGTGTCACGTACGCCAATGGCGTGCTCCGGTTCCCGATCGACCTGATGCCGGACGAGGAATGGCGCGTCTGCCTCCAGTACGACCTCCTGACCCAAGATCACGGCGAGCCGGACCTCGAACGGGCGTGCCCTACGGAGGGACTGGGCGAGTACGGGGGCGACCTGCACGTGAAAGACTGGAGCGTCGCCGCTTCCCGGATCGAGTCGGCTGACGTCAGACTCCAGTTCGCCTACGACCAGGCCGTCGAGGATTTTGCCGCGCTCACCCTCTACGACTACAGCCGTGGCGGCGAGGCGTCGATTCCAGCCGCCGGGGTGCCCTGGTTCGTGGCCCTCTTCGGCCGGGACAGCGAGATTGCCTCACTGCAAGCCGCCGCCACCCAGCCGAAGTTTGCGCTCGGAGTGCTGCAGACGCTCGCGCGCTGGCAATCGGATGTAGACGACGCGCTGCGCGATGCCGAGCCCGGCAAGATGCCCCACGAGCTGCGTGTGGGCGAGTGGGCCCACTTCGGAGTCGTGCCCCACCGCCCCTACTACGGCACTGCGGATGCCACTCCTCTTTACCTGCTGGTTCTCGCGCAGGCGTACCGAACGCTCGACAATCCAGAGAACCTGAGCGCCTTCCGCGCGACGGCGGAGCGCTGCCTGGAATGGATCGACCGCTACGGCGATCGGGATGGCGACGGCTTCCAGGAGTGGGCGCCGCGCTCGCCGCGTGGCTATCGCAACCAGTCCTGGCGAGACGCCGAGGATGGCGTTCTCGACCCGGAGGGCGGGTTTCCCGAACATCCGATAGCCGGCTGCGAGCTCCAGGCGTACGTCTACGGTGCCAAGCTCGCGGTCGCACCCCTGTTTGCGGCCTGGGGCGACGAAGCGACCGCCCAGCGGCTGCGCGATGAGGCGGCCGACCTGCGGCGCCACTTCCGCGACGTCTTCTGGCTCGACCCTCCGGGCCAGGTGGCGTTCCTGCTCGACGGTCGCAAGCGGGCGCTCGATACCGCCGTCTCGAACCCTGGCCACTGCCTGTGGATGGGGATCCTTGACCGGACGCGCGGCGTCCAGGCCGGCGAGCGCTTGCTCTGGCCGGACCTGTTCAGCGGCTGGGGGCTGCGGACGCTCTCCGACCGCCACCCGGCGTACGACCCCCACTCGTACCAGCGGGGTTCCGTGTGGCCGCACGACACCGTGATCGCGGCCGCCGGCTTACGCCGCTACGGTCTGAACGAGAAGGCATGGCAGTTGCTGGAGGGGCTACTGGCGGCGGTGATGTCGTTCGAGTACGTTCAGATGCCGGAGCTCTTCTCAGGCCTGGTGCGCAGCCCCCGCGGAGTCCCGGTGCCCTATCGCTACGCCAACGTCCCGCAAGCCTGGGGGGCGGGCGCGGTGCTGCACATGGTCCGAATCCTGCTCGGTTTGGAGCCGGACCTCCCGGCCAGCCGCGTCTACGTCGACCCCGCACTTCCACCCTGGTGCCCGACGCTGGCGATCGAAAACGTGCAGGTGGGCCGCCACCGCCTCCACATTGAGGCTTCCCGGCAGCTCGACGGCTCCTCGGAGGTCGACGTCGACGCTCCGCCTGAGCTGGAGGTGATCAGGGGGACCCCGCCCTGGCTTGAGTTAAGCGAACTCTGACTCCAGCTTCGACCCCTGCGTACAAGTGCCCCGGCCGCGCTACGCGTCAGCGACCGGCGGTGGTGGTCGCTGATCGCCTCTGCTGCACCAGCCGCGCGAGGTCGGCGGGCGAGATGATGCCGACCAACCGGTTGCCGTCGTAGACGAGGACGCGCTTTTGGAGGTCCGCGCCCACCCGATCCACCACCTCGTTGAGATCCTCGTCGGGTCCGGCCCGCGGCATCTCGGTTATCGGAATCGCGACCTCGCGCAGCCGCAGCTGGCTCTGATCGCGGGCGTGGCGGACGAGGTCATGGAGCCGGACGACACCGGTCACCTCACCCTGCGGGTCATGGATCGGGTAGGTCGTGAACGGGTGGCCGTGAGCCACCTCGGAGAGGAACTGTTCGACCGTGATCCAGTCGGGGATCGTGACCACCGGCGAAGTCATGGCGGCTGACACGGGCAGCGAGCGCAGCGCTTCGTGCGCGACCGCTCCACTCTCCTCGGCGGAGGCGGCCGAGAGCAGGAACCAGCCTAGAAAAGCGATCCAGACGCCGTTGAGCACGGACCCCAAGAAGAGCTCGACGAAACCAAGGGCGATCATCGCGTAGGCGAATAGCCGGCCGACCTGGACCGCCCGATGCACTCCACGCTGGCGGCTGCCTGACTGCCACCAAAGCAGCGCGGCGAGCAGGCGCCCGCCGTCCAGGGGAAATGCCGGGATGAGGTTGAACAGTCCCAGGACCAGGTTGATGTAGGCCAGCCAGATGAGCAGGTAGCCGGCGATCGAGAGACCGCCGAGCGCAAAGACGGCGACGCCGAGGACGTAACAGAGAAGTGCGATTGCCAGGCTCGTCAGGGGCCCGACAACTGTGATCAAGGCCTCCGAGGCGGCCCGCGGCGGTTCGCCCTCGAGCTGGGAGACCCCGCCGAAAAGCCACAGCGTGATGCCCCGCACCCGGACGCCGTAGCGGCGCGCGACGAGTGAGTGCGACAGCTCGTGCGCGAGCAGACAGACGTAGAAGGCAATCGCGCCCACGACACCGGCCGTCCAGTACTCCGCCGCGGGCAGCCGCGGCGCCTGGCCGGGGAGCGCCGTGGCCAGGCTCCAGGCGACCAGGACGAATACGAAGACAAGGCTCCAGTTGAAGCCGACCTCGATACCGAAGATCCGTCCCAGGCGGAGCGTGGGATTCATTTGCGACCTCCCTGGCACACGACGCTGGCCCTTCCGGACAGCCCAGCCCCGCCCGGCGCTCCATTGGTACTACCGGCCCGCAGCCCTAGGACCAACGGCACATACGGTTCCGATCGGAGATGAACGATCGTAGGTCCCATCATGACGTCAGTCATCACTATGAAGTGGGTCTACCTGTTCACAGAGGGCTCGGCCGAGATGCGGGACCTGCTCGGCGGCAAAGGCGCCGGCGTGGCTGAGATGGCGCGCATCGGGTTTCCCGTCCCGCCCGGCTTCACTGTCACCACGGAAGCCTGCCGAGCCTACTACGGCAACCCTGAGCACCGGTTTCCCGAGGGAATGTGGGACCAGGTGCTAGCCGGCATGCGATCGATCGAGGGCTCGCTCGGCCGGAGCTTCGGCGACCCCAAGCGCCCGCTGCTGGTGAGCGTGCGCTCGGGCGCCAAGTTCTCGATGCCCGGGATGATGGACACGATTCTCAACATCGGCCTCAACGACGAAACCGTCGCCGGGCTGAGCCGAGAGACCGGGGGCGACCTGCGGTTCGCGCTCGACGCCTACCGCCGCCTGATCCAGATGTTCGGCAAGACGGCCAAGGGCGTGAGCGGCGAGCTCTTCGAGCAGGCGTTGACCCACGAGCGTGAGCAGGCAGGGGTGAAGGTCGACTCCGAGCTCAACGCCCCCCACCTCGAAAGGCTGGTCGAGCGCTTCCTCGAGATCTACGAGAGGGCCGCCGGCGAACAGTTCCCGCAGGCGCCGGAGACCCAGCTTCGGGAGGCGGTCGAAGCCGTCTTCGGCTCCTGGAACAGCGACCGCGCGATCGCCTACCGCCACCATGAAGGCATCGCCGACGACCTGGGGACGGCGGTCAACGTGCAGGCGATGGTCTTCGGCAACCTGGGCGACGACTCGGGGACGGGCGTCGCCTTCACACGCGACCCGAATACGGGGCGCCGCGAGCTGTACGGCGACTACCTGCCCAACGCGCAGGGCGAAGACGTGGTCGCCGGAACCCGGTCCACGCTTCCGATCTCTGCGCTTGCCGAACTGTCGCCGACCACTTACAAGCAGCTGGTCGAGACCGCGAACAAGCTCGAGGGGCACTATCGCGACGTCCAGGACGTCGAATTCACGATCGAACGCGGCCGGCTCTGGATGCTGCAGACACGATCGGCCAAGCGCACCGGCGAAGCTGCCGTCAATGCGGCGGTCGACATGGCCGGCGAGGGCTTGATCACGCGCGAAGAGGCGGTGGCGCGGGTCGAGCCATGGCAGCTCGAGCAGCTGCTGCATCCCCGCATCGATCCCAACGCGGGCGCGGTGCCGCTGGCGACCGGCGTTCCCGCCGCTCCCGGGGCGGCGAGCGGTCAGGCCGTCTTCGACCCCGACACCGCCGAAGAGTGGGGCAAGTCGGGCAAGGCGGTGATCCTGGTCCGGGTCGCCACGAGCCCCGACGACGTGCACGGCATGATCTACGCCCGGGGCGTCCTGACCTCCACCGGGGGCACGCTCAGTCACGCGGCGGTGGTCGCCCGCGGCATGGGCCGGCCCTGCATCGTCGGCGCATCCGACATCGCGGTCGACCTTCACGGGCGCACCCTGACGGCGGACGGGCGCACGATTCGCGAGGGCGAGGAGATCACCATCGACGGCACGACAGGTGCCGTCTACGCGGGGTCCGTCCCGACGGTTCCACCCCACGCCTCAACCAAGCTGCAGACGCTTCTTGGATGGGCCGACGGCTTTCGCCGGCTCGAGGTCTGGGCGAACGCCGACTATCCCCGCGACGCGCGCACCGCGGTCGCCAACGGGGCCCAGGGAATTGGCCTCTGCCGTACCGAGCACATGTTCATGGAGGAGGACCGGCTGCCGATTGTGCAGGCGATGATCCTGGCCCGGAGCGCCGCCGAGCGCGAGCGCGAGCTCGCGCGCCTTCTCCCGATCCAGCGCGAGGACTTCCGCGGCATCCTGCGGGAGATGCAAGGGCGGCCGGTCGTCATCCGCTTGATCGATCCGCCGCTCCACGAGTTCCTGCCTCACTACGAAGACCTGCTGGCGGAGAGCGTCGAGCTCCGGGTGACCGGTAAGAAGCCGCGTCGCCTGAAGCAGCTGGAATCCTTGCTCCAGCGGGTGTCAGAGCTAAGGGAAGCCAACCCGATGATGGGCCTGCGCGGATGCCGGCTCGGCATCCTTTTTCCAGAGATCACGCGGATGCAGGTGCGCGCCATCATCGAGGCCGCGTGCGAGGTTCGCCTCGAGGGCGTTGATGTTCGCCCCGAGATCATGGTTCCCCTCGTTGGGACCGGGGCTGAGCTCAGGGTGGAGCGCGCGGACCTGGAACCGGTTGTGGAGGCGGTGCAGGCCGAGAAGGGCGTCCGGGTCGACTACCGGCTGGGGACAATGATCGAGCTCCCGCGCGCGGCTCTCGTCGCTGGCGAGATCGCACGCGATGCCGAGTTCTTCAGCTTCGGTACGAACGACCTGACCCAGATGACGTTCGGCTACTCACGGGACGATGCGGAGCGGGCGTTCCTGGTCAAGTACCTCGAGCGCGGCATCCTGCCCAGCAACCCATTCGACACGCTCGATCCGGCGGTCGTGCGGCTGATGCGGCTGGCGGTGGCGGAGGGAAGACAGGCGCGGCCCGACCTCGTCATCGGGATCTGTGGCGAGCACGGTGGCGATCCGGCCTCGATCCGCTACTGCCATGAACTAGGCCTCGACTACGTTTCCTGCAGTCCCTTCCGGGTGCCGGTCGCGCGCCTGGCCGCCGCGCAGGCGGCCCTGGCGACGGCGCCGGCAACCGGCTGAGGTAGTCCGACTACCCGCAACACGGCGCCGCCACGAGGACTTGGGAAACCCAACCGGGGCCTGCTCGGCTTGCACGAATGACGGTGCTTTGACGCCGGGATGTACTTGGAAAAACGAATTCGCTGGCTATATTGCCCATCGCGCGACGCAGCGCCACCAATTTCGAAACCACCCCCCCAACTCGAGGGCCGGCGCCGGTATCCATGCTGGCGCCGGCCTCGCCCTTTAATAGGGATTAGCTCGCCGAAGAAGCCTCGTCTTGTCCTTGGTCGTGCCCTTCGTCTTGCCCTTCTCCGGACACCACGCCGGCCAGCTGAAGGGCGGTCGCGACGAACGTCGGCTCGGGCAGGGCTCCGATGAAAGACCCGCTCCGGTTGACGACCGTGCGCGGCACCGAGGAGACCGCGAACTCGGTCGCCAGGTCGGGGAACTCGTTTGCCTCCACCGTCAGCGCCCTCACGTGCTCAGACGCGACCGCCATTCGGTTGGCCAGGCTCACGGCCTGGGGACAGTAGCGTCAACCGGGCGTGACGAAGACGAGGACCTCCAGGTCGGATTTCAGCTTCTCCAGAGCCGCCGACGACTCCTGGCTCAGCCCTGGCTCCGCTCGCGACACGCGCTCTACCGCATCCACCAGGGCCGCGAACTCGAATCCGGCCATCAGCCCCTGGAAGCTGATTCGAGGTTCCTCGCCCGGCGCCGCCACCGTAAGCGAGGGCACGTCGTGCCCATCCGGCTCGACACTGACATCGGTGACGCTCAATTTCACCTTCTCGGGCGCGGCTCCGGCCAGCGCCTCCGCGAGCTCCTGGGCCTCGGCGCAGGTGGGGCAGCCGTAGCCGGTCGGCAAGATCAGCCGGCCCGTGCTCGGCCGCGTGTAGAGGTGGAGCTCGACGTCCCCGCTCAGGCGTTCCTCAAAGCGGGCGCGCAGCTCCTCACGCGTGCGCTCATCGATGATTGCCATCGCGACCACTAGCCTACCCCGGCGCGGTCGGCGTGTTTGAGCCCTCAGCGAGCCCAGGATCGCTGCGACTTGCGTGACGCGCGGCGCCTATGCGGCGTTCTTTCGACGATGAGACTGTTGGCCGCGACCGCGGCCGCGCTTGCGCTCGCTGCGTGCGCCGCAAACAGCATCCCGCTGGCTCCCGGTCGCGTCCACGGTCACGTGACGATTACCCCCTGCACGCCGGTGGAGCGCTTCCCGCCCTCGCCCTGCCCGCCGGCGGCGGGGGTCAAGGTCGCCTTCGGCGGCTTCGTGACGACCACGGACGCCGCCGGCGACTACCAGGTGACGCTACCGCCGGGCGACTACCAGGTCGTCGTCCGAGCCGGAGTCACGGGACAGGGCGCGCACGTTCGGGTGAACCCCGGCGACGACCTCACGCTCGACCTCAACGTCGACTCCGGAATCCGGTAGGCGCCGTGACCGCTTGAGCAGCGAGTAGACGATCGGGATCACGAGCAGGGTCAGGAAGGTGGACG
>CAZXGB010000148.1:0-7530 GCA_964640005.1 uncultured Actinomycetes bacterium
GCCACTACTTCCACTCCGTGTACTTCCGCGAGCCGGGTGGCGTTCTCTTCGAGCTCGCCACCGAGGAACCGGGCTTCACGGTCGATGGACTTCCGATCGAGGAGCTGGGGACCAAGATCATCCTGCCGCCGTGGCTCGAGCCCCATCGCGCGGAGATCACCGCCAGCCTGACGCCGCTGCCCGACCCGCGGGCGGGTTGGCCGTCCAGGACGCCGGCGGCCAGCTAGCCATGGGCGAGCGCAGCTCGACCCGGACGGACCTCGGATTCGAGCACGTATTCGAGCCGGGAACCAGCGGCTGGACTCTCGTGCTGCTGCACGGCACGGGCGGCGACGAGCACGACCTCGTCCCGCTCGGCCGGCAGCTGGCGCCCGAGGCGGCGCTGCTCAGCCCGCGCGGCAAAGTACTCGAAGGCGGCGTGGCAAGGCGGTTCTTCCGCCGCCTCGCGGTCGGCCAGCTCGACATCCCGGACCTGCTCGAGCGCACCGACGAGCTGGCGGCGTTCGTCGAGGCGGCGGCCGGCGCCTACGGGCTCGACGCGCGGCGCATCGTGGCGGTCGGGCTTTCGAACGGCGCCAACATCGCGGTCAGCCTGCTCTGGCGGCACCCGGGATTGCTGCGCGGGGCGGCGCTGCTCCGGCCGATGCTGCCCTATGAGCCTGAGCAGGCACCGCAGCTGCACGGTACGGACGTCCTTGTCGCGGCGGGGGCGCACGATCCCTACACGGCGCCGCAGGAAACGGAGCGGCTGGTGCAGTTGCTGCGAGCGGCGGGAGCCCGGGTGGTTGCGCATTCGGAGCCGAGCGCCGGACACGAGCTGACACAGAACGACCTTGTGTTGACAGCCGGCTGGGTACGGGAACTCACGGCCTAAGGAGTTGTGATCGCTTGAGGAGATAGACAGCAATGCGCAAGCTGTATCGCGGCAAGGACGTCGATGTGAGCTTCGACCTCGACGTCTGCATCCACATCGCTGAGTGCCTGCGCGGTCAGCCCGACGTCTTCCAGCTCGACCGCCGGCCCTGGGTGCTGCCCGACGCCGCCGATCCTGACACCGTGGCGGAGGTGGTCGAGCGCTGCCCAAGTGGCGCGCTGCTCTATCACCGGCACGACGGCGGGGCCCAGGAGTCGCACCCGGGCGTGAAGGTGACGCCGATGAAGGATGGCCCGCTGCTGGTCACCGGCGAGATCGAGGTCCGCCACCACGACGGCACGGTCGAGACGCTTCCGCGAGCCACGCTCTGCCGCTGCGGTTACTCCAACCACAAGCCCTTCTGCGACAACCAGCACCTGAGGGTGGGTTTCCAGGCGCCCGGCGCCGTCTTCAAGATTCACATCAGTCCGGTGCGGCCTCGCCTGCGGGAGCCGATCAGCAAGGAGGAGGATCCCCGCCGGCTTTCCTGAGGGGAGCGGGTGCTATCTTCCGTCCCATGTCGCGACGGCTGCGCGTCGCGCTCTTTGGGACCTGCCTGGTCGACGCTCTCTTCCCGAACACAGGCCGGTCGACCGTGCGCCTTCTCGAGCGCCTCGGCCAGGACGTCGAGTTCCCGCTCGAGCAGACCTGCTGCGGGCAGATGCACGCCAACAGTGGCTACTTCGAGATCGACCTGGTACGCCGCTTCGCGTGGACATTCGCTCCTTATGACGCGATCGTCGTTCCGTCGGGATCGTGTGCCGGGAGCATCCGTCACCAGCACGCGATGATCGCTCGGGCCGCGGGGGACGGGGTGCTGGCCACCCAGGCCGAGGAGGTGGCTTCGAAGACGTACGAGCTTTCCGAGTTCCTGGTCGACGTCCTGGGCAAAGAGGACGTGGGCGCTTACTTCCCCCACCGCGTGACCTATCACCCGACCTGCCACTCGCTGCGCATGATCCACGCCGGCGACCGGCCGCTGCGGCTCCTGCGCCATGTGCGGGGGATGGAGCTGGTCGAGCTGCCGCGCTGGGACGAATGCTGCGGCTTCGGCGGCACGTTCGCGGTCAAGAACCCGGATGTGTCGGCGGCGATGCTGGCGGACAAGATGGACGCCGTCATAGAAACGGGCGCCGAAGTGCTTTGCGCCGGAGACCGCTCGTGCCTGATGCACATCGGAGGCGGGCTGGAGCGCGTCCGCGCGGGTGTGCGGACCCTGCACCTCGCCGAGATTCTGGCCAGCACCGAGTCCGACCACGGCCTCAGCCAGGAGAGGCCGGCGGAGATGGAGGTGTGAGCGCGGGCGGCGTCATCTGGACCGACGACCCGCCGTTTCCGGCCAACGCCGCGCGCGCGGTAACCAATGCACAGCTCCGCCGCAACATCCGCAAGGCGACAACCACGATCCGGGAGCGACGGGGGAGGCGGGTCGCGGAGACGCCGGACTGGGACGAGCTGCGCACGGCCGGCGCCGCTATCAAAGACGACGTCCTGCTCAATCTGGACCGCTACCTCGAGCAGTTCGAGGCCGCCGCCACCGCCCGCGGCGCCCAAGTGCACTGGGCGCGCGACGCGCGGGAGGCGAATGCGATCGTCGCTTCGCTGGTGGCTGCAACGGGCGAGCGGAGCGCGGTCAAGGTCAAGTCGATGACGACCGACGAGATCGGGCTGGTGGAGTCGCTCGCCCGGGAGGACATCACGGTCTACGAGACCGACCTCGCGGAGATGATTGTGCAGCTCGACCACGACCGTCCGAGCCACATCCTGGTGCCCGCGATCCACCGCAACCGGGCCGAGATCCGCGAGATCTTTCTGCGGTACATGGGCGAAGCGCCGCCCGACCTCACCGACGATCCCCAAGCTCTGCTGGCGGCGGCGCGGCGGCATCTGCGGCGGCTCTTCCTGGAGACCAAGGTCGCGATCAGCGGGGCCAACTTCGCCATTGCGGAAACCGGTGGTCTGCTGATCGCGGAGTCGGAGGGCAACGGCCGCATGTGCCTCTCGCTGCCCGAGACGCTGATCTCGGTTGTCGGGATCGAGAAGATCCTGCCCACCTGGCGCGACCTCGAGGTCTTCCTGCAGCTCCTGCCGCGCTCCTCGACCGGCGAGCGGATGAACCCGTACAACTCGATCTGGACTGGCGTCACCCCGGGCGACGGACCGCAGAACGTGCACATCGTGCTGCTCGACAACGGCCGCACCGACGTCCTCCGCGACGAGCTCGGGAGGCAGGCGCTGCGCTGCATCCGCTGCTCGGCGTGCTTGAACGTCTGTCCGGTCTACGAGCGGACGGGTGGGCACGCCTACGGCTCGGTCTACCCGGGGCCGATCGGCGCCGTGCTCACGCCCCAGCTGGTCGGGGTCGAGCACGCCTCGAAGCTGCCCTTCGCGTCCACTCTCTGCGGCTACTGCTACGAGGTCTGCCCGGTCAAGATCGACATCCCGTCGCTGCTGGTCAAGCTTCGCCACGACGTGGTGCAGGCGACGGTCAGCGAGCGTTCCCCGGAGCGGCTGCTCTTCCGTGCCGCGCGCGCGGCGATGAGCGGCCGGCGGCGGTGGACGCTGGCGCTCCGCCTGGCACCGCTGCTGGGCCTCTTCCGCCACGGGGGCCCGGCCCCCGTTTCGCGCTGGACCGCGGTTCGAGATCTGCCGGCGCCGCCGCCGGAATCGTTTCGAGACTGGTGGGTCAAGCGTTACGGGGATTCGCGGTGAGCGCTCGCGAGGAGGTGCTTGCGCGCGTGCGAGCAGCCATCGCCCAGGGGGACAGCGACGCGCCCGCGGTGCCGCGCGAGTACCGAATGCGCAGCGACGAGGGCATCGACACCTTCGTCGAGCGCCTCGAGGACTACGGGGCGGGGGTGAGGCGGGTGCCGGCCCGGTCGCTCGCCGCCGCCGTGCGCGCGGCCCTGGCCGCGCAGGGGGTGCGGCGGCTCGTCGTGCCCGATGGGATACCTGACGCCTGGGTCCGGGACGCGGAGGCGGTGCGCGATGCACCGCCCCTGGATCCACACGCGCTCGATCAATCGGACGGCGTGGTCAGCACCTGCGCGGTGGCGATCGCGCAGACCGGGACGATCGTGCTCGACGGGAGTTCGGGAATGGGGCGGCGGGTGCTGACGCTGGTCCCCGACTACCACCTTTGCGTCGTGCGCGCGGACCAGGTCGTGGGCTCGATCGCCGAGGCCCTCGCGAAGCTGGAGCCGCGGCGGCCGCTGACATTCATCTCCGGACCCTCGGCCACTGTCGACATCGAGATGGTGCGGGTTCAGGGGGTGCACGGGCCCCGGCGGCTCGACGTCATCGTCGCCGGCTGAGCCGCCCACGAGGGCGACGCTCTCGATACCCCAGGGGTATGAGCCATCGCATCGAGGGGGGAGGAGTTGGGGCTATCGGGCGCGGGGCGGCGATCTCAACGACTCGATCAGCCCGATGCTCGCGAGGCAGATGAAGACGAACGCCAGCACGGGCAGCCGGTGAGTGTGCAGCAGGCCCGCCGCGGCCATCACCACGAGCACCAGGGTGATGTCGCCCAGCAGCCCGCGGGCGGCCTTGCCCAGCGCTGGCAGCCGCGGGAGCCCGGGCCTGGAGGCGGCAGCGGTGGCTGCGTGGCGAATCACCAGAGCTGCGTGAGTCACGCATTCAACGCTGCGCTGCCTCAAGCCCAGCGGGCTTCAGGCAACTGACCAGTCGTTGACTGGTTAGGGCTCGTCGGGGTGGCCCGTGTTGCCGAAGGCGATGCGGTCGCGGACCACCGGGGCGCGGCCGAGCAGGCGGGCGCGCTGGATCGCGTCCTCGCCGAAGCGGTCGCGGATGGCGTCGATCGCGGCTTCCAGGCGGGAGCCGCGAGCCGGGCGGGGATCGGAGAAGAGGTCGAGCTGCCCCGAATCGGCGTCCTCGAGGCCGGAGACGCCGACCCCCAGCGTTCCCACCTCGAGACTCTCGTCCCGGCTGCGCAGCAGATCGACCGCCGCTCGGTAGATCTCCTCGCCGGTCGAGATCGGACCGGGGAGGGTCACCTGCCTGGAGAAACGGCGCGTCGCCGGCCGGTAGACGACGCCGATCGACACCACCCGGCCCCTCCGGCCGCCGGCACGAAGCCGGCGGCCGACCATCTCCGACAGGCGCATCAGCAGCTCCTCCAGCTCGCCCTGAGAGCGGGTGGCCCGCGCCAGCACATGACTGTGGCTGTAGCTCTTGCGCGTCACGCCTTCGAAGCCCGCCACCTCGAAGCCGCGCAGGCGGTTGAGCCACGCGCTGGCCACCTCCGCGTGCATCCCCGCTGCCCGCAGCTGCTCCGGCGAGGCGCGCAGGAAATCGAGCGGCGTGCGCACTCCAGCCCGCTGCAGGCGCCGCGCCGAGGCTTCGGCGATGCCGGTCAGGTCGGTGAGCTGGAGGCGCCCGAAGACCTCGACCAGATTCCGGTGATCGATGCGTTCGAGCCCGTCGCGCTTGTTCAGGTTGGAGGCCTGCTTGGCCATCCAGATCGAGGTCGAGACCCCGACCGAGGACGTGACACACTCGCCGACCTCCTGGCGAATGGCCTGCTTTATGGCAAGGGCCACCCCTTCCGGGCCCAGGCGGGCGAGGTCCGGGGTACCGGCGAGGTCCAGCGAGGCCTCGTCGATCGACATCCGAAGGACGTCGGGGCTATGCCGCTCGAGGATCTCCAGGAGCTGATCGGAGACCGCCCGATAGCGCGGCGGGTTGGGCTCCATGACCGCGAGCCGGGGGAAAATGGCTTTCGCTTCGAACACCCTCATACCGGTCTTGATGCCGAGTTCGCGTGCCTCGCGAGACGAGGAAACGATGGTGGCGGCGCCGGTGGCATAGGCGGCGATCGCCAGCGGCCGGCCGCGCAGGCTCGGGTCATGCTGCTGCTCGATGGAGGCGAAGGCGCAGTTGAGGTCGACGACCAGCGTCGTCGGGTCAGCGCGGTTGAGGCCGAGCCTCACCGGGTCGCTGGACACAACGAGCAAATGTTCGCACAGCGACAGCGAAGCGTCAGCGCATTCTTTGGGAGTGGACGGCGGCGTGGCTGTGTCCACCTTCGCTCCGCTCAAGATCGGGGTCTTTCGGGCGGTGTGGCTGGCTGTGCTGGCCAGCAACATCGGGCTCTGGATGCAGCTGGTCGGCGCGCAGTGGCTTCTCGTCCGCGAACCCAACGCGGCCCTCCTGGTGTCCCTGGTCCAGGTCGCGGACAACCTGCCGGACGCCGTTTTCGGGCTCGCCGGCGGCGTCCTCGCCGATACCTTCGACCGCCGCAAGCTCCAGATCGTCGTCCAGGCCTTCATGACCGTTGCCGCGACCGCGCTGACCGCCCTGACCTTCCTCGGCCAGATGCCGCCGGCCCTGCTGCTGACGTTCACCTTCCTGCTCGGCACGGGCTCGGTGATCACGCTTCCCGCCTACCAATCTCTGGTCCCGGAGATGGTGCCGCGAGCCCAGATCCCGTCCGCCTCCAACCTGAGCGCGATCATCGTCAACATCGCCCGCGCTGTCGGTCCGGCGATTGCCGGCCTGCTCATCGCGCAAGCAGGCGTCGGGGCGGTTTTCGCGCTCAACGCCGCCGCCAACCTCATTTACTGCCTGGTCATGCTGGGATGGCGGCTGCCCAAGAGCCGCACCCAGGCGCTGGGCGAGCCCTTCGTTTCGGCGCTCCGCGCCGGCGGGCGCTATGTCCGCCACTCGCCGGTGGTCCGGCGGCTGCTGCTCCGAGCCGGCGTTTTCCTGCTGCCGGCGAGCGCGCTTTGGGCGCTGCTGCCGGTCGTCGCCGTCCAGCGGCTCCACCAGGGAGCGGGCGGCTATGGCGTATTGCTCGCGGCGCTCGGGGTGGGGGCGATTCTGGGAGCGATAGTCCTGCCCAGGCTGCAGGCGCGGTGGCCGGCCAACCGGCTGATCTTCACCTCTGGCGTTGTCTTTGCGGTCGCCCTGATCGGCGTCGTGCTCGTTCCCAGCCTGCCTTTGGCCGTACTCCTGCTGCTCCCGGCGGGAATGGCCTGGATCATCGTCCTGTCGGACGTCCTCGCATCTCTGCAGCTATTTCTGCCCGGATGGGTGAGGGCGCGCGGGCTGTCCGTATTCCAAATCGTCGTCTTCGGCGGCCAGGCCGGCGGCGCCCTCATATGGGGCTTCTGCGCCGGACCGCTGGGGCTCGTGACGACCCTTGGAATCGCGGCGATCCTCCTTCTTGTGGGCTCGGCGAGCGTGTGGTTCTGGCCGTTTCCGGACACCAGCGGGATGGACCGGTCGCTGGTCCGGCCATGGTCGGAGCCGGAGCTGGTCATCGACCCGGCCGGCGCAACCGGGCCTGTGTTGGTCACGACCACCTACACCGTCAGCCCCGAACGGGAGGCATCTTTCCTGGAGGCGATGGAGCATCTCCGCGGGGCCCGCCAGCGAACTGGCGCCGTCGACTGGGGCCTGTTCCGAGATGGCGAGACGGCGCATCGTTTCGTCGAGGTCTTCACTGTCGGGTCCTGGGAGGAGCACCTGCGCCAGCACAACGAGCGGCTGACCGGGACCGATTGGGCGTTCGAGGAGCAGGCGAACCAGCTTTCCGATCCGGCGCCGGAGACAAGCCACCTGCTGGGCGTCGAGGTCCCTGAGGAAGAGCTGGA
>CAZXGB010000149.1:0-5584 GCA_964640005.1 uncultured Actinomycetes bacterium
AGCTTGGTGAAGGGCGGGAGCGGCAGCGGCATGATGGCCGGCGCATAGGTCTGAGCGCTGACCACGACCAGGTTGCCCTGGCGGACAGCGGTCACCTGGACGGGGCCTCCCCCGGGCTCGACTTTGGCCCACAGCTCGCGCGTCGTCCGGTCCGCGTCGGCCACGCCGTGTCCGACAACGCTCCCTTCATAGGCACCCTCGCGGGTCGCCAGGTCGAGGCTCGAGCGGTAGTGAAGGAAGATCCCGGCCTGGGCGGTGGCGACGGCCAGGAACATGAGCAGGCCGACCGTCAGCGAGAACTCGACCAGGCTCTGGCCCTGCTGGTAGCGCTTCACCCTCAGAGCTCCGTCAGCGTCTTCATGAGCGGCGTGAAGACGAGCAGCAGGATCAGGGCCAGCAGCGGCAGGACGAAGAACACCATGGCCGGGAGGGTCATCAGGACCGGCGCCCGGCTGATCCGCTCGCGGTACTCGGCGTGCCAGCCCTGGCGGAGCTCGAGCGCGAAGTCAGTCAGCAGGTTGCCCATCTGGGTGCCGTAGCGACTCCCGATCCGGAAGGCGTCGGCGAGCCGGTGCAGCGGCTCCAGCCCATACTCACGGCCCACGCTGTCCAGGGCCTCCTCGAGCTCGATCCGGCCGACCTCCTTGGCGCGAATCGCCTCGCGAAGGACGTCGGCGGCCGGGTCCTGGTACACGGATACCGCCATCGAAAGGGCGTGCTGAGGAGTCGCCGAACCGCTCTCGAGGAGCATCCGAGCGCCGGTCAGCAGGCGCGGCAGCCGGCGGCGGATGACTCCTCGGTAGTGATCGGCGGCCCGCCGGATGCGAAGCCACTCCAGCGCCGGGACCAGGACTGCGCATCCACCCGTGAGGAGGACGACGATGTACGGCACCTGGTCGCGGCCGGCCAGCCAGACGGTGAGGCCGGCAATCGCTCCGATGGCCGCCCCGATCGCCCCCAGGCGGAGCAGCCGCTTCGCCAGCGCCTCCTCGGTCCTGGCCGCCCGCGAACCGTACAGGGCGAGAAGGTTGAGATCCGCTCCGGCGACACGAAGCGCTGAGCGAAGCTGGGCCACGGGATCGGGCAGGCGCACTGCGAGTGGACGCGGAAGCCGCACCACGGCGCCGCGCGACGCTCGCCGATCGGTCGCCGCCAGGCGGCGATGCAGGACCCATTCCTCGGCGCTCAGCCGGCGCGGCCAGGTCAGGTAGACGCCGCCCATCGACGCCGCCACGATGGCGGCGAGGACGAAGCTGGCGACCAGGTAGGCCGTCACGCCGTCACCTCACCGAAGGCGATCCGGTCCTCGCGCGGCGGGCGAGACATCGCCTGAAGCACCCGGTAGCCGATCACCATCCAGCCAACCGCGAGCGCGAAGAAGATCTCGCCGGCGGGCTTCGCCAGCGGAGCCAGCAGGCTCGGTGCCAGCGCGTGGATCATCCAGAGGAAGGCGAACGGCAGCAGGGTCAAGAGCAGGACCGACGCTTCCACACCTGCACGGAGCGCCTTGGCGTCGCGCTGCAGGCGGAGCGTCTCCTCCCAATCGCCGACCAGCGACTCAAGCGCCGGAACCAGCTTCCCGCCGCGGCTCCAGTGCAGGGCGAGCGCGAGCGCGAGGTCGTCGAAGAGCGGATCGGCGATCCGGGCCCGCACCGCCTCGACAGCTTCGGCCAGCGTCATCTCCCCCGACGACGCCTCGGCCACCAACTCCTCGAAGATCGGCCTCGACTCGAAGGGCCCGGTGCTCGCGAGGCCCTTCAGCATCTGCGTCGCGCTGCCCGAGCGCGACATGACCGAGATGCCGAAGCGGATGGCGTCGAGCAGCGCCCGCTGCCGACGTTCCTCAACCTGGCGCCGGCGCGCCTCGAGGGCGACACCGGCCAGGTGGTAGGCGGCGAGCGCGGCGACCCCGGCGACGACGACGAGCCCGAAGGCGGCGAAGGCGGCTACAGCCGCCAATGCCGCCAGTGCAAACCGCAGGCAGATCCAGGCCCTCGGCGAGAGCCAGGGGAGCTCCGCCTGGGCGAGGTCGGTCCGGATCTGCTCGACGCGAAGCAGCCGCTGAAGGCGAATTGCGAGGGCTTGCTTCAGAGCCGGCAGCTCGGGGACGGCCAGCAGCAGCCAGAGGCCAGCTGCTCCGGCGAGCGCGGCCAGCGCAACAAGCCTAGGCCCCATCTGCCGCCAGCCGGTAGAAGAGCCGCTCGGGGTCGACGCCCGCCATTGCGAACTTGGCGCGGACCTTGGCCGGCATGAAACTCAGCCCCTGCGGGTCCCACGCCCAGCTGTCGTCCTCGACCCGATAGGCGCAGAACTCCTGGAGGATGGGGCTGCCGAGCGGGTCCTCCAGGTTCTGGTCGACGACGGCGATGCTGCCGAGCCGCCGGGCCACGTCGTCGCCACGCTGGTAGGTGCCGAGGTGGACGACCATATCGATCCCGCTGCCGACCATGTGGTTGACGACCTGCGGTGCCAGGTGCGGGTCGGCGGACATGGCGAGCATCTGCAACCGGCTCAGCGCCTGGCGAGCCCCGCTCGCGTGCAGCGTCGTCAGGCTGCCGTCGTGTCCGCTGGTCATGGCGTGGAGCATGTCCAGCGCCTCCTTCCCACGGACCTCGCCGACGATGATCCGGCGCGGCCGCTGCCGGAGCGCCCCGCGCTGGAAGAGCTCCTGAAGGGTCACCTGCCCGGCGCCCTCCACGTTGGCGTCGCGCTCCTCGAGGCTGAAGAAGTCCTCCTCCCGGAGGTCGTGCAGCCAGAGTTCTGTCTCCGTCTCGAGCACGCAAGTACGCTCGCCCTCAGGAATCAGGAGCGCGAGGATCCGGGCCAGGGTTGTCTTGCCACAGCCCGTCGGACCGCTGAGCACGATGTTGAGTCGCGCCCGGACCGCCGCCTCCAGAACCGGTATCGCGGTGACAGGGATCGCGCCCTCGCGCGCTAGGTCGCTCAAGAAGAGGAACCGGCGCAGCTGCTGCTTTCGGATCGTGATCACCAGCGGCTTGGCGACCGGCGGCAGGATCGCGTTGAGCCGGCTCCCGTCGCGGAGCGTGACGGTAACGATCGGGTTGGAAGGGTCGAAGTGCTTGCCGGCCTGGTCGGCATAGAAGCGGACCAGCAGCGCCAGCTCGTCCTCGGACTCGTACCGCACGGGGAGCGGCTCGCGGTGGTCGCCGTACTCCAGGTAGCCACCGCGGACGCCGTTGATGTGGATGTCCTCGACTCCCTCCATCGCCAGGAGTTCGCCGAGCGGACCGAGCGCGCTGTGCGTGATGTAGAGGCGCTGGCGGATCTCGAGGTACTGGACCTTCGAAAGCCGCGGCAGGGACGGCGTCCTCGCCGTTGCTGCGTGGTAGTCGCGGATCGCCTTGTCGGCGAGGGCGAAGATGGCGCGGTCGTCGGACGGCTGTGGCCGCGGATCGGGGCGATCGCGCAGCAGCTCTTCCAGCCCCTGCCGGAACGCAGGCAGGATCAGGCGCTCGGCTTCTGCGACCTCGTCAATCGTTGCCTCTTTGACCTGCACGGCTCAGACCTCGATCACCTCGCGGTGCCCTACCGCTCCCTCCGCCTCGCGGAGTGAGTCGAGCATCGACTCGATCGCTCGCCGCACCGCCAATGCCGCTCCTCCATATGCCTTCACGTAGCGGTCGCCTGTAGGCATCGGGACCGTCAGCGCCCGCAGAGAGTGACTGAGCTCGACGTCCGCCCAGAAGTCGGACGCCGCCGGAATCTGGCCGGCCGGCCGGAGCCCGTGCTCGCGCTCCACGAACCGCTCCACGCCGGTCAGCGAGCGCTCGGATACGCGGTTGAGAATGACGCGCGCGCGCGCGAGCCACGGAGACTGCGCTTCCTCCAAGGCGCCCGCGGCCTTGTCGAGGGCGGCGAGGCCGAGCGGACTCGGAGCGATGACCCACAGGATCACCCCAGCCGTGAGCGACGAGGGCAGCGACAGACGCGGGCGGCCGGCATCGAGGACGACGTGCTCATACGAGCGTGCGGCGGTTGCGACGAGGCCGTCGATGAACGCGTCCGTGACCTCGACCGCGTCGTCGGAACGCGCGATGCCCGGCAGAACCGCAATCCCGTCCCGCCACTGGAGATGGTCCTCGAGCTCGGCCGAGCTGGCGGGACCGAGCTTCGAGCGGTAGGCGAGGTGGAAGAGGTTGGGACTGTCGTCGAGGTCCAGCAGCACTGCCTGCTCTGGCCGGTCCAGGTTGAGGTCGACCAGCAGAGTTCGCCCCGCTTGCGAGAGCACTGCTGCGGTGGCAGCCGCGATAGAAGAGGCTCCGTCGGGCCGCGCCGAGACGACCGTGATCGGTGAGGGGACTGCCGTCGGCATCTCTAGCCCGAGGGCGGCCCTCCCGCCGGTAGGTTGTTCTGGACACCACCCGCCGGCATCTTCACGAGCACGATCCCGCCGTGGTCCGCGTACCACTCCATCTGGGCGACGACCTTGGGCGGCAGCCACAGGTTCGCAAACCCGGACTGGATCCCGATTACCTGAACGTCTTGGATTGCGACGAACTCGACCGGCTCCCCGGTCTTGGCCGTACCAGTTACGACCAGGCCGACGTGGTCGCCGGGCTTGAGGTCGGACGGCATCCGCTTGATCGGAAGGCCGACGTCCCACATCTGGCTCGTCGCCTGAGGCGACCCGAGGCCGGCCGGGATCAGGCTGCCAGCGCGGACAGTCTGAGCCGCCGTCTGCCCAACAAGCTGCGAACGGTCCGCCTCGCCGGCAAGGCTGGCGAGCACCGTCTGGTCCTGCACGCGGATGTAGGTGACCGCGAGCTCGTCTGATGTGATCGTGGAGCCGGCCTGGATATCTCTGGTCGCCTTGAGGACGGCGACCATCCGGCTGGCTTCTGCGCTCTGCTTGGTCAGGACAATCGCGAAGCCCGCGAGTGCGAGCAGCGCGATCAGCGTAAGCAGCACGGCCGAACGCCAGCGGCGCTGAACGACATCCGCTGCGGCCGCTCGGCCGCGGGGATGGATGGCGACCGTCATGGATTGCTCACCGCCTGTGGTTGAAGCTGGCTGACGCTGTAGGACCGCGAGTAGGGCCGCGCCTTGATACCGAGATCGGTCCAGGGGCCGCCGTTCACCGAGTACGTGACCTTGAAGCGGAGCAGCGCACTCACCAGGTAGCCGGACGGGAGCCCAAAGGTGTCCGTCTGATAGACGTGCTGGACGTCGCTCTGGGCGGGGTAGGCCTGGCCGACCTCCGAACCGGAGTCGTAGCCGCTGCCGTCCCCGAAGTCCCACATCACATCCAGGAGCGTTGCCCTGACCGTCACCGTCAGCCCTCCTGCGGACGCGGTTGCGTCAGGCATCGAGGGGCTACCGCCGCCGAGCCAGAACCAGGATGCAAGGCCTGTTAGCCCTTGACCCGGATTGATCCCCATCACAAGGTTTGGCCACGGCTGGCGCTGGCTCGCCAGCTCGGCAAGCTGCGCGGCGGTCGGGTTCGCTGGCGGCAGCGCTTGGTTGCCGACGCATACGACGCCGGCGTAGGCGCCGTTGGGGTCGTAGGAGTAGTAACCCGTCTCTCCGGGTGGGCATGCCGGCTGGCCCGGCGCCTGCTGAACGT
>CAZXGB010000149.1:5684-7450 GCA_964640005.1 uncultured Actinomycetes bacterium
AGGAGCGCGATCAGCCCGGCAGCCGCGACGGTGCGGGGCCAGCTACCCAGCAGGAGATCCCCTACGCTGCCGGAGCGCTTTCTAGCGCCCACGGATCCCGATGCCATCGCTATCCGCCTTTTTGCCCTGGGCGATATCATCGTAAGTCCCATTCGGCCTATCCACCAAGCATCTCGCTTCAACTTGCGCTGTACGGCCGACGCTAACGGGCAAGGCGTCCGATGACCGTCCGAGAGACGTCCGACGACCGTCCGAGGTTCAATCTGGCAAGGCCAAGGGCGATCATGTCACGTGAAGGTCAAGTATTCTTTGACCTACACGCGACATGAAGCCAGACGAGAACTGTCTATTTGAGATCGCCGAGAGCCAACGGGGGTACGTGACCTCGGCCCAGGCGCGGTCGTGCGGCTACAGCAAAGCCCTCCTCTCCCACCACGCCAAGACAGGCACGCTCCAAAGGGTGCGACGAGGCCTCTACCGGCTACGGCAGTACCCCTCATCACCTCGCGAAGAGGTGCTTGCTGCGTGGCTGGCAGCCGGCCCTGACGCCGTCGTCTCTCACGAGAGCGCACTCGACATCTTCGACCTGGCGGATGTCATCCCCGACGCAGTTCACATCACGGTCCCTCGTGCACGGAGAAGCTGGAGGCCCCCACATGGAGTTGCTCTACACACGACCCTGACACCGTTCAGGCCGACGGAAACGCTCCAGCGTGAGGGGGTTCGAATCACATCCCCGGTTCGCACAATCCTCGACGTCTCGGAGGGAGGGACGGCGCCGGACCAGGTCGTGGCGGCGATCCAACAGGCGGTGAACCGTGGTCTCGTCAGCCGCAAAGAGCTCATTGAAGCGGCGGCAAGACGTGGCGACCGGATCGCACAGCTCGTGACGACCGCGCTCGCAAAGCAGCCGGCATGAACTACGGAACCGCTGGAGCGTTCCGGATGGCGCTCGAGCGACGACTGCTGGATCGGTCGCGCGAGACGGGCATGTCGCTGGTGCGCCTGCGGAAGGCGGTCGTCTTCGACCGGCTGCTCGCCCGGCTGATGACGGTCGCACCGGGCCGCTGGGTCCTGAAGGGCGCCGTGGCCCTCGACTACCGGCTGGGCCCCGGGACGCGGACGACGAAGGACGTTGATCTTGGTCGTCAAGACGATGAGGACGCCGCGACCGAAGACTTCATCAACGCGCAGTCGATTGACCTTGGCGACTACTTCGTCTTCGCCATAGAGCGCACCGACCGTCTCGACCAGCTTCAGGATGGCGCGGCCGTTCGGTATCACGTGGACTGCCAGCTCGCCGGCCGCCCGTTCGACTCGGCAACCGTCGACGTTGCCTTCGGCGATCCGCTCGCTGGCGATCCGGAGACGCTATCGGGACCGGACCTCCTCGCCTTTGCCGGAATTGAACCCGTCCATGTTCCTGCCATACCGCTTCCGCAGCACATCGCCGAGAAGGTCCATGCGTACTGTCGGGTGTACGGAACGGACGGGATTCAAAGCACGCGGGTCAAGGATCTTGTCGATCTCGTGCTGATAGCCCAGACCGCCGCAATCGACGCGACCGCCCTCCGCGACGCCCTAGTGCGGACGTTCGAGAGCCGCCGAATCCGAGAGCTTCCATCCGAGCTGCCGTCGCCACCTGATGCGTGGCGCGTGCCGTACCGCAGGATGGCGTCCGACATCGGACTGCCGCCCGACCTGGAGCTAGGACATGCCGATGCTTCCCGGTTTCTCAACCCGGTACTAGCTCGCCACCTGACATC
>CAZXGB010000150.1:0-7310 GCA_964640005.1 uncultured Actinomycetes bacterium
TTTGGTTGGGCAACCTCGATCCATCGAGCAGCAGGGTGCAGTCCGGTCATGCGCGCTGGTACGTCGCGACAAGCTCGCCCTTGCCAATCGTGTGACCTCTTATTGAGTGAGTTCACGACGCCAGCATCCGTTGGAGCGTCAGCAGAGGGCTGTTGACCTTGGCCCCCAGCCAAGCCTCGGCAGTGGCGTGGGCGATCGGGCCGCTGCGGCCCCAGACACCGCGCGGTGGCACCTGGACCAGCGCCACCAGCCCCCGCACCGCCTGGGCGAGCGAGCTGGGGTCGTAGCCGCAGAACCGCTCTGCCAGCTGGTTGCCCAGCTCGGCGAAAGTCAGCGGCCGCTCGTCGAGCAGCGCCCGTGCCGCCGCAACCAGCTCCTCGCGATCCAGCCCGACCAGGTTCTTGCCGTACTGGGTGTGCAGCCAGCGATCCAGCACTGGCTGGACCACGGTTCGCAGGCCATGACAGTCGGCCGCGGTGACCAGGTGGATCGTCCCGCGCATGAGTGCGAGCCGGACCAAGCCGCGCTCGATGAGGAGGTCCGCCGCGTGGTCCGGCTGGAACCCTGCGATTCGCGTCCACAGGCCGGTGTACCACGTGTGCGGGGTCTGCGCCTGCAGGCCGACCAGGTGCTCGACTACCTCGGTTACCGGCCGCTGGCATCGCGACAGGAGCAGCTGCCGCTCGAGAGTGGCGCGGTTGAGGGTCCGCCGGTCGAGCACTCTGGTCATGGCTGTCAACGTCTCCGATTCGCTACCGCAACCGCCGGTAGAAGTCACGGATGTCGTCGACGAGCAGGTCCGGGGCGTCCTGGGTTGCCCAGTGGCTGCCGCGATCGTAAGTGTTCCAGGACGCGATGCTGCTGTGATCGCGTTCGGCGAAGCGCCGGATCGACTGGAAGTCATTGGCGAAGTTGGCCAGGCCGATCGGAGTGGTGGTTGCTCCCGCCGGCGGCTTACCTCCGTGCGCGTCCTCGTAGTAAAGGCGTGCCGCGGACGCCCCCGTGTTCGTGAGCCAGTAGATCGTCGCGTTGGTGAGGACGAAGTCGCGATCGAGCGCTCCGATCAGCTGCGCGCTCCAGGCCAGCTGGCCGGCCGGCGAGTCGGCCAGCGCGTGGGCCAGCGTCTGCGGCGCCTGGCTCTGCAGTTTGTTGTATGCGCCCATGTTCTCGAAGAACCACTGCAAGAACTGGACCTTCCTCATCTCCTCCTCGGGCAGGCTCTCCAGCTCCGCGGGGTCACCGGTGGGAAAGGAGAAGATCTGCGTCACGTGCACGCCTATCACGTGCTCGGGGTCGGCGCGTCCCACCTCAGGCGAGACGTTGGCGCCGGCGTCGTTGCCGTGCGCCCCATAGCGCTCATAGCCGAGGCGCCGCATCAGCTCGGCCCAGGCCCGGCCAGTGCGATACCGGTTCCAGCCCCTCTCGAAGGTCGGGCCCGAGAAACCGAAGCCCGGGAGGGACGGGATGACTAAGTGGAACGCGTCGGCGGGGTCACCACCATGGGCGCGAGGGTCGCTGAGCGGTCCGATCAGGTCCAGGTACTCCACGACGGTTGTCGGCCAGCCATGGGTGAGGATCAGCGGCGTCGCTTCGGGCTCTGGAGAGCGGACGTGCAGGAAGTGGATCGTCTGGCCATCTATGGTGGTAACGAACTGCGGCTGCTCGTTCAGCCTGGCCTCCCACTTCCGCCAGTCGTAGCCGTCGCTCCAGTACTCGACCAGGCCCCTCACGAGCTCGACGGGGACGCCGTAGTCGTCGCCAACGCCAGGCAGCTCGTTGGCCCACCTGGTCCGGCGCAGTCGGTTGGCCAGGTCGTCCAGGTCGGCCTGGGGAATCTCGATGCGGAAAGGGCGGATCTCGGTGTCGTTTGCCATGCCCCCAGGCTAATGAACAATTAGGAAGACTTCACTCCTAATGGCGTGGCAGACTTGTCGCTGTCATGCTGGAGACCTCCGGCCGCTTGCTCCGACTGCTGTCGCTGCTCCAGAACCCCCGCGACTGGACCGGCGTCGAGTTGGCCGGCCGGCTGGGCGTGAGTGCGCGGACGGTCCGTACCGACATAGAGCGGCTTCGCCGCCTGGGCTACGCCGTGGTCGCGACCCGCGGCTCGGTGGGCGGCTACCGACTGGCGCCGGGCGCCGACATGCCCCCGCTGCTCCTGGACGACGAGGAGGCGGTAGCGGTGATCGTGGGCCTGCGCGGCGCCGCCGCGGGCGCGATCGCCGGAATCGAGGAGATCTCGCTGCGAGCCCTGGCCAAGATGGAGCGGGTGCTGCCGCCCCGGCTCCGCCAGCGCGTTAACGCCTTTCAGGCCGCCACGATTACGATCCCGCCCGACCAGCCAGCCCCGGCCGTCGACGCAACCGTGCTGACCATCCTGGTCGGCGCCTGCCGTGATCACGAGCGTGTGCGCTTCGACTATCGCGACCACAGCGGCTCGAGCAACCCGCGCACCGTGGAGCCGCACCGTCTCGTCAACTGGGGCCGCCGCTGGTATCTCGTCGCCTGGGATCCCGAGCGCGACGACTGGCGCACCTTTCGGGTCGACCGGATCGCCGCCCCCACCCCGACCAGCCCCCGGTTCCTACCCCGCGAGCTGCCCGAGAGCGACGTCGCGGCGTATGTCGCGCGTCGAGTCTCGGCGGCTGCCTGGCGCTACCGAGCCCGGATCACCGTACATGCGCCGGCCGAGGTGGTGTCGGAGCGGATCAACCCGGCGGTGGGCACGGTGGAGCCCGTTGACGAGCACACATGCGTGCTCGACACCGGAGCGGACGCCATTGAGACAATCGCCGTGTACATCGGCCTCCTGGGGATCGACTTCACCGTGAGGGAGCCCCCGGAGCTGATGGCCAAGCTTCGCGAGCTGGCGGCGCGATACGAGCTCGCCACTCGATAGGCCATCCCCTGTGCTGGCGCGCATGAGGGCTGCGCGTAGGCGGGTGGATATGAAGTCGGTGATCGCCGGCGAGTAGACAGCGCCGCCGGTGCAGGGACCGGCGATCACCGAGAGCTGCGGGATGAGGCCTGAGGAGCGGACGTTGCGGGAAGAATGCGCCGAGATTTGACTCGGGACCTCGTCCTTACCACGACGCGCCTTGACCTGGTCGAATTCGCGTCGAGTTCAGGATGACGGACCCAAATGCGCGCGGGGCACTTATCTCGGCTCGTCGGTCGCTGGCATTCGCGAGCGCATCCAGCAGGATCTCCCGAGCGCTCTGGCAGCAGCCAGGGGTGGCAATCGGCCGCGGCCGGGCAGGTTGTGGGCCCGGCCGCATAGACTGCGTCGGTGCCAGAGGAGAAGCGACTCCGAGGCCTGGGAGTCGCGACTGGCATCCTCGGCCCGATCCTCCTGACCGTGTACTTCACGGCGCCCGCTCTGACCGGCTGGCCGTATGCGGGTGCTCCACCTGATGAGCTGATTCGCTACGCGCGGTCGCACGAGCTTCTCTTCTACGCCGGCGGATGGCTGCAAGCCAGTGGCGCGTTGCTGAGCGTCCTGTTCTTTCTCGTTCTGCTCCAGCTGAGCGGCGTCCGGGGCAATCTCGAGGGGCGGGTGACCCTTGTGGGTGCCGCCCTTCTACTGTCCGTGGTTGTCATCGAGGCCGCTCTGCTGGAAGCGGTGCCGATGGCCGCACAAGCAGGAGATCGTGCGACTACGGCCACTAGCTTCGCGTTGAGCAATGGCGTGTTCGCACGTATCTTCCCGCTCGCACCGGCTCCCCTCTTGTTCGCAGGCATAGGGTTCACGCTTCTCCGATCGACCGTGCTCCACCGGGGCTTTGCGCTATCCGCGCTGGCGGTGGCCCTGCTGTTCGAAGCGTCCGGGATCGCCGCCGTGTTTGGAACGGCGGGCCTTGTCTTCGCCATCGCGATGTCGGTCGTGGAAGCGATCTGGATCCTCGCCGCCGCCGTGGGACTCGCTGTCACGTCGCGTCACGAGCAGTCGCGTTTATTGGTCGACCGGCTGAGTCAGTAGTTGGTGGCGTTGGCGACGGGCCGACCGGCCGGGACGCGCTGCTCGCGCCACAGGGAGTAGCCGAGGCCGATGAGGGCCAAGCCGGTGGGAAGGGCGAACAGCCTTTCGTACTGAGGCATGATGCCGACTGCGATGGTTGCCAGGGTGCCAAGAGCGAGGAGTGCCGCAGCCCACCGTGCGAGGACGTTGGCGCGGAAGAGTGCGACGGCGAAGATGAAGCCGCCCGCCACGTAGGTGATGCCGGTGAACAGGATGGCCGTCTGCATCCGCCCGATGTCGCCGCTCGCGGGGGCATTGGTGGCCACGGCGATGACGTTATTGACGTAGGCGGTTGAACTGTGAGCGATGGATGGGAGGACAAGCGCAGCGACGAACTCGGTTCCGAGCATGCTGAGGTAGCCAGCTGCGAACAGGACGTACCCGAGCAGGCCGAGCACGCCGATCTTCGTCACCTGGCGCAGGTACATACCAGTGATGCCGGCGAGGGCCAGAGCGGCCATCAGCATCTTCAGGGAATTACGGGTCATCGCGTCGGTGGTGGTGATCGAGGTGGCGTCCAGGTGGGGGTGATTGATCTGGACGCCCATGAAGATCAGTCCTGCTCCGGCGGCGGCAATGCCGGTCGCTCGGAAGAGGGTGGTCGGGGTGATGGTCATGTCGTTCTCCTTGTGTGAATTGGTGAGCACCTATCAAGGTGCACTGGCGGATGCGTCGAGCTTGTTGCGGTCAGCGGAAGAGACCACCTCTGCATCCATCAATCACCTCCCTTCGGAGTCGGAATTGACGTGATGTTGATGACCTCGTAGCCCCGCAACGCCTCGAGGAGGGGTTGAAAGCTGCCACAGACCAGGCAGCGCAGCAGGGAGCCGTCGACCTCCACGTCGGTGACACCTAAGGCACTCGCAATTTGCCGCGCCGGGGGTCGGCCGACGAATGTCACCTCGACTCGCCGGCTTGGTAGTTCGTCACTCATGGCCGTCAGACTGAGCCAGGAGGCCGGTCGGCCGAATCGTCAGGATTACAGACTCGATACGTAGTCGACTCAGGTCACCACCCGCCGCGGTGGGGTAGTTTCGTATTCAAAATGGCCAGGACGCGCCACCGCTTGGGCAATCTGCCCGCCGAGACGACCAGCTTCGTCGGCCGACGCCGGGAGATTGCCGAGATCCGAAAGAAGCTCGCCACGACCCGGCTCGTCAGCCTCGTCGGACCAGGAGGTGTCGGTAAAACCCGGCTCGCGCTTCGGGCTGGGGGCGACCTTGGGCGTGGATTCGCCGACGGCGCCTGGCTGGTCGAGCTGGCCGAGGTTCGCGATGGCGCTCTCGTGACCAATGCGGTCCTCGGCGCCCTCGACCTCCGGGACCAGGCGGCCAGCCCGCCGCTGCAGATCCTGACCTCCTACTTAGGAGAGCGGCATGTGTTGCTCCTCTTGGATAACTGCGAGCACATCATCGACTCGGTGGCCCAGGTTGTGACCGAAGTCCTTCGGGCCGCCCCGAACGTGAGGGTGATGGCCACGAGCCGCGAGCCGCTGGCAGTGCCGGGCGAGCACGTGATCCCTGTCCCGCCGCTCGCCATTCCTGGTGAGGACGGTCGAGATTCCCTCGAGCAGCTTCGGCAGAACGAGGCGGTCATGCTGTTTGCCGAGCGGGCGGCGGCGGCAACGGGAAGTTTCGAGCTGGGTGCCGCGAACCAGGTAGCCGTCGTCCGTCTTTGCCGGCGACTTGATGGACTGCCTTTGGCGATCGAGCTGGCTGCCGTCCGAACCCGGGTTCTCACCGTCGAGCAGATCCTCGACCGTCTTAGTGACCGCTTCGGTCTGCTTACTGGGGGCGTGCGGGTTGCGCTGCCGCGTCATCAAACTCTTCGAAACACAATCGACTGGAGCTATGAGCTGTTGACGCCGGCCGAGCAAACCCTGCTCAGGCGCCTGGGCGTTTTCGCCGGCCGATTCACCCTGGAAGATGCCGGCGCGATCTGCACCTTCGACGACGTTTCGGCGGGCGAGGTGTGGGAGGTTCTGTCCTCGCTGATTGATAAATCGCTGGTAACCAAAGAGGACGTGGACGGCATCGCTTGCTACCGACTGCACGAGACAATGCGCGAATACGCTTCCCTCAAGTCACAGGAGGCAGATGAGGAAGGCCGTCTCGCCGAGCGTTTCCTCGAGTACTACAGGACCACCTGCATGTCAGCAGCTGCCGGGGCGCGGTATCGCCTTCCTGAATGGCTTGCCTGGGCCGAGATGGAGATCGACAACATTCGTGCCGTCCTGCAGGACTGCGTGGCTCGACAAGACTCTGCCAGCGGACTGGATATCGCGGCCTCGATGCGCTACTACTGGATCACCCACGGCACGACGGAGAGCTTGGGCTGGCTGGACCGGTTGCTGGCATCTGGCGAGGCTTCTCCGCAAACGCTGGTCGGCGCCTGCTACCTGCGAGGTTGGCTGAACGTGCTACAGGCCAATCCCGGGGCTGCCAGGCCATGGCTGGCCCGTGCTGTTGCAGTCGCCCGCCAAACGCAGCAGTTGGCGCAATTGGTGGAATCCCTATCGATGTCCGCCAATGTCGAGGACATGCTCGGTGACGGCCCAGGTGCCGGACGCCTCCTGGAGGAGGCGGAGGCGATAGCTGTTGACCTTCGCGACTACGTCGCGACGATTGAGGTTTTGCAGGCCCGATGTGTTCACGCGTTCTTCGCGGCGGACATGGATACAGCCATTGCGGCATCCTCAGAGGGCGTGCACCTCAGCCGCGAAGCAGGCGACCTGTATGTGCTGGAGTCGATGCTTCGTAACCTGGGCACCGTGGCCATGCTGAGCGGCGACCTAGATGCGGCAAAGGCTCGATTGAGCGAAGCGCTGCGTGTCGCCCGGCAAATTGATCATCGCTTCGCTGAGTACTTCTTGCTGTCGGGTTTTGGCTGGCATGCCGCGAGTTCGGGTCAAGCGCGGCGCGCAGCCCGGCTGCTCGGGGCTGCGGAGGTTGTCGGCGCTGGCGCTGGCGCCGACAACCGTGGACCGCATGCCCCGTTCCTCGCCGAGGCCAAAGAGTCGGCGACTCGAGCCTTGGGGGAGGCGAAGTTCGGAGCTGAATTTGAGGCGGGCAAACGGCTGAGCCGCCAAGCGGCAGTGCAACTCGCTCTTGACGAACCGGGCGATGGCAAAGTGGTTGCGTCTCACGGCGCCGAGACCGGACCCCTCGCCAAACGGGAAGTCGAGGTGGCGCGACTCGTTGCCGAGGGGCTCAGCAACAAGCAGGTCGCTGCCCGCCTATTCATCTCCGAGCGCACGGTCGCCACGCACGTCGGCCACATCCTCGACAAGCTC
>CAZXGB010000151.1:0-7209 GCA_964640005.1 uncultured Actinomycetes bacterium
TCTGCATGACCATCAGCGCGTCGTCGAAGTAGGAGATGTACTCGGCCTGGGAGGGGCAGTCCGGGGGAGCCACAAGGCGCAGCGGCCGGCCGTCAAAATCGTCGAGTTCGCGCGCGAGGGCGGCGGCGGTGGCGGGCCGAACCGCACCGTCGAGGTGACAGTGCAGCTCGGCCTTGGGCCACGCCTTGAAGTCAGTCAGCTGATCAGCCCGTGGTCATGATGTCGGTCATCTTCTGGGCCGCGTCGTTGAGGCCGGCCTTCACATCCTTGCGGCCGGCCGAGATGTTGTTGAGCTCCGTGCTCAGCGCGTCGCGCTGCTCGTTGCTGGTCGGCACCGAGGGCAGCACGATCAGCTGACCCTTGCTCAGCATCCCGGCGCCTACCCCCTGCGAGGGATTCTGCGCATAGAAGTCGGACGACAGGTTCTTGTAGGCCGACTGCCGCACCGGCATGTACGACGAGGTCTGCGCCCACTGCGTCGTCTGGTCGGCGCCGGTCAGGTACTTGATGTAGAGGAAGGCGCCGTGCTGGACGTCCTCGGACGACTTTTTGAAAACGCACATGTTGGCGCCGAACATCTCGTCTTTGACGCCCTTGTCGCCCGCGGGCAGCGGCGCCTCGGCGAACTTGAACTTGCTCCCGATCGGGCCTTTGATGAACTGGTAGCTGACCTGCGTCGAGAGGTACATCGCCGACTTCTGGTTCTGGAAGTCGACCTGATCGGCGAAGTTGCCCGCGGGAATCGTCTTCGCCGCGCCCGCCTTGATGGCGTTCACCCAAAGGTTCATCGCCTTCACGCCGGCGTCACTGTTGACCGCGGCTTTTGCGGGTTTCGAATCGTTGTCGTACATCCGGCCGCCGTACTCGTAGAGCATCGACAGGAAGGTGTCGAGAGTCGGACCCTCGACGCCGATCACGCCCTTGCTGGGGTCGGAAACCTTGGCGGCGTCGGCAAAGAACTCGTCCCAGGTTGCCGGTGGGCTGGAGATCCCCTTGGCCGCGAACATGTCCTGGTTGTAGTAGAGAACGCTTGTCGACTTGTTGAAGGGGAACTGGTAGTAGGTGCCGCCGATCTTGGCGGCGTTCAGCATGACCGGGAAGATGTCCTTGAGATCGGCGCTGGAAAGTCCGTCGGCCGCGCTTATGTACGGGCTCAGGTCGGCCAGCGCTTTGGACGAGTTGTACTTGGCGGCGTCGGTTTCGATGCACTGAGCGAGGTCAGGCGGCTGCCCCGCGGCGAGGCCCGTCAGGATCGATTTGTTGAGGTCCGTGTAGGCGCCTTTGGCCACCAGGTTCACGTGGACCGTGCTCTGGCTCGCGTTGAACTGATCGGTCAGCTTCTGCAGCGCCGTCTGCAGGTTGCCGCTCAGCGCGTGCCAGAAGTTGACCTGGACCGTCGACTTCAGCGCACCCAACTGGGCCGGACCGGGGCTGGAGCCGCCGCCGCAGGCAGTCACCAGTAACACCGCCAGGACACTGATCAGCCGTCTAACCGTCATATGGGATTCACCCTCCTTGAATCAGCCGCGGATGCCGCTGGCTGCAATGCCGCCCACGATCTGACGCTGCGCGATGAGGAACACGATCAGGATCGGCAGCGTGACCATCAGGCTCCCGGCGGCATGGAGCACGGGGTTGGTTGCGTCGGCATAGCTGAAGGCCTCGAGACCGACCTGGACCGGCCGGTAGCTGTCGCTGTTGGTGACGATCAGGGGCCAGAGGAACGCGTTCCAGCTGCCGACGAAATGGAACACGGCGATGGTCACCATGGGCGGGCGGGCCAGCGGCACCGCGATCGACCACAGGAACCGGAGGTGGCCGCAGCCGTCAAGCTGCGCGGCCTCCCAGAGCTCGTTGGGAAGGCCGAGAAAGAACTGGCGCATGAGGAAGATGCCGAAGACGGAGGCGCCGAAGGGAACGATTTGAGCTTGATAGGTGTCGATCCAGTGGAGGCCGGCGAGGATGATGAAGTTCGGAACCAGGGTGACTTCGACGGGCACCATGTAGATCGCGAGCACCAGGCCGAAGACGACCTTCTTGCCGGGGAAGGGCATGGAAGCGAACGCGTAGCCGGCGAGAACCGACGTGAACAGCACCAGCGCGGTGGTGCCGCCGGCCACGATCACCGTGTTCAGGAAGTAGCGCGCCCATGGGATGTGCAGGTACTGGCCGGTCGAGGGGTCGGGCAGGAGGCCGACGGCTGAAAGGTAGTTCTCGAAGTGGCCGAGTGGGTAGAGGATCGGCGGGAAGACGAAGACCGACTGCAGCGTCCCGAGCGAGATGACGAGCATCCAGTAGAACGGGAAGACGAAGAGGGCGGCGAAGGGAACCAGCACCAGGTAGCGCGGCCAGAGCTCCATGAAGCGGCGCCGCGCATGGGTGCTCATCTGTAAAAGACCCGGCGCGAAAGCGCGCCCATCTGGAGCGCGGTGACGGCAAGGATGATCAGGAAGAGCACGACCGAGATCGCGGCCGCGTAGCCGGCGTGGAAGAACGAGAAGGCCTGCACGTAGAGGTAGTAGCCGATGGTTTCCGCGGCCTTGTCAGGCCCGCCGCCACCGTTGGTCGCGCCCCCCACGCCGCTCGTGAAGATGAGGACCGGCTGCACGACTTTGAAGGACGCGATCACGTTGACGAGGAGCACGAAGTAGGTCGTCGGCGAGAGCAGCGGCCAGGTGATGCGCCAGAAGCGCGTCCAGCTGTGCGCGCCGTCGACCCGGGCCGCCTCGTCCAGTTCGGGCCCGAGGTTCGCGAGCCCGGCCAGGAAGATCACAGCGTTGTAGCCGGTGTGCTGCCAGACGCTGTAGATGATGATGGCCGGCATCACCGCCTTTGCGGAGTTGAGCCAGTTGATCTTGGGCAGTCCAAAGGCATGGAGAACGGCGTTCAGCACGCCCACATCGGGGTGGTAGATGAAGCTGAAAATGAGAGCGGTCGACACGATCGGCATCACGTAGGGCGTGAAGATCAGCGTTCGCAGCAGGTCGCGCGCGGGCAGCGCCCGGTTGAGCAGGACGGCGAGAAATAGACCCAGGCCCATGCTGGCCGGCACCGTTACGGCGACGAAGTAGACGGTCTGCCAGACCGCCTTCCAGAACACCGAGTCGCGCAGCAGCAGGCGCTCGTAATTGGCGCCGCCGATGTAGTCGCTGGTGCCGCTGATCAGGTCCCAGCGCTGAAACGAAAGCCAGAAGATCCAGAGCGCCGGGATGAGCACGAAGACGATCAGAAGGAGCATCGCCGGCGAGATCAGAAGGTAGCCGGAAAGGCCGGCCGGGGCCGCTCGGCGAGAACGCCGCCGGGTCGCGGCCGCGCGGATGGCGGCGGGTGCGGCATGGCCACCGGTGATTGGCTCCATCAGGTAAGCCGGTCAGTATCGCTCATGCCGAGTTAGGCGATGGTTATGAAGTTCCGCTGGACGCGCAACTATGCTGTTCGGTTGGCCGCGACAACCTCCATCCGCTTCTACAGCACCGGCAATCCGACCGGGCTCAAGTTCGCCGTCGAACATGCGGGGATGCGCTGCATCTTCGACTTCGGCCTCGAGCACGCGCCCGGCCGCGCGCCTTTCTCCATGGGACTGCGGCCGCGGCCCGGGCGTGAACTGGCCGACCTGCGGGCGGTTGGGGCGGCGCCGGATGTGCACGGCGTCTATGTGGGAGACGAGTGGGACGGCAGAACGGCCGTCTTCATCAGCCACATGCACCTCGACCACACGTCCTTGGTGCGCCACCTGCATCCCCTGGTACCGCTCTTCTTTCCGGCCGAGATGGAATCGCTCCGCGCGGCTGCGGACGCCTCTGGCTATCTGCCCTGGAGGCCTGCAGCCGGCAGCCCGGTGGCGGACCGGGAACGGGTCGGCTGGGGCGATATCGAGGTCACGTTTCTGGCCGTGGACCACGACGTTCCCGGGGCCTCCGGCTTCCTGGTCCGGACGCCGGACCTCTCCATCGCCTATACCGGCGACCACCGCTGGCATGGCTTCCGGCCCGAGCTGACCGCCGCCTTCGCAGACGAGGTGCGGGGCGTGGACGTGCTCATCCAGGAGGCGGTGTCGGCGGGAGCAGACGCTTTCGCACCGGCCGACGAACCCCCGCCCGTGCAGCTGAGCGAGGCAGAGGTCGTGGAGGAGGTCGTCCATGCGGTTGCCTCGTCGCCTGGGCTCGCGGTGATCAACCTCTACGGGATGAACCGCGAGCGCGTGGCCGCTCTCGGATCGGCAGCGGCGGCCGCGGGCCGGCGGCTGGTAATGGAGCCGCAGGCGGCCCAGCTGGCCGGCTGGCAAGACCTACTGGAGCCGGAGGCTATCCGCGCCGACCCGCGCGGTCACCTCGTCCAGCTCACGTTCGAGAACCTGCCCCTGTTGATCGACCTGCCGCGTCCGCCGGGATCGGTCTACGTGCACAGCAACGGAGCGCCCCTGGGACCTCACGACCCGGCCTTCGGCGTCATGGAGGCCTGGATGCGCGCAACCGGCCTCGAGCTGCTGCGCATCGGAACCAGCGGGCACTCCCGCCCCGAAGACATTGCGCGGATGGTCTCAGCGGTCTTGCCAGGGGTCCTCCTGCCGGTTCATTCGCGGTTCCCCGAGGCCGTGGTGGTGCCGGGCGTGCGGCGCGTGCTGCCCGAGCCGCACCGCGACTACACCAAGGACGACCTCCTGGCTGCTGCCGACGTGCTTTAGCAGGCTAGGGCGGCGACAGCGGCTTCTGGGTGAAGTCGAAGCAATCCTCCATCCCATCGGCGGCCGCCGTCAGGGGCGATGTGCTGGGGAGTCCGAACGCGACCTCGCAGAAGCGCACCAGGCTGACGTGTGAGTGCTGCACGGTCGAGATGTGGCCGGCTTTGGCGTAGGGACTGAGGACCAGGCAGGGCACGCGCCCGCCGAGGCGGAACTGGGTACCGTCGCTCCAGGTGGAGAGCTTGGGCGGGTCGACATGGTCGTACCAGCCGCCCCAGTCATCCCAGGTCACGAAGATCGCAACTTTGCTCCAGAGCCCGCCAGCCACGACGGCGGCGACCTGGTCGGCCGTCCACTGCATGCCCGCGGTGACGTTGCCAACGCCCGCTGCCCGATCGGCGGCGGTGTCCGGCGGGTGTTCGGTCAGCGCCTTGTCGGCGTAGACCCAGGAAACTGTGGGCAGCTTCCCGGCCCGCGCGTCGGCCGCGAACTGCTGGACGCTCTTCTTCTTCCCGGCCGTGTACTTGATGAGGTCGAAGACGTAGCCGTTGTAGTTCCCCCAGCTCAAGCCTTTCTTGTCCAGGCTGGCGGGCAGCGAGGGCAGGTCGAAGGAGGGCGTGCCTCCGTGGGGATTGTCGATGATGGGCGAGGTGCCGGCGACGAGCATCAGGTGGTTGGGCGTTGAGGGTCCGGCGACGTCCGTGAAGTAGTGGTCGCAAAGGGTGAACCGGCGTGCCCAGTCCCAGTACTTCGGGATGTCGGATTCCACGAAGGCGGCCCGGGCCGCCGTCGTCGCTCGGGTCAGCCAGGCCGCGTGGGTGTGGTTGGGATCGTGAGGTGGAGGATTCGGGCTCCGGGCCAGGCCGGACTGACCGGCAGCGCCGGGGAAAGTCCCGAAGTAGTTGTCGAAACCGTGGTTCTCCTTGACCACGATCACGACGTGTTCGATCGGCGTCGTCATACGCACTTGCCCGCCTTGTTCGACCACTCGAGCTGAACGGTGTAGGCGCCCAGCCGCTTCGTCTTCCAGGCGCAGATGTCACCGATTTCGCCGTGCGCGTCGTCGTACCAGCCCTGGCCGGGCACAGGATCCGTGACCGCCTCGCAGAGCTCGTGTGAGCTGGTCGAGGTCAGCGCGTCGAAGGCGGCCTGGCCGCCGAGGCAGCCGGAGCAGTCGGCGGCGGGCATCACGGCGTAGTAGACGCCAGCCGGCGTCGCCTCGTGGTAACCGCAGAACTGCTGGCAGGACCGGGCGCCGCCGAGGTCCACGCTGGTGCCCGCCGGCAGATAGACGAAAAAGAGCGTGTTCGGCCCGGCGGCTGGAAAGGCGGCGTTGGTTTTGAGCTCGTTTTCGAGGAAGGACTGGATCGCCGTGTCGGCCACCGTCGGTCCTGGATCCGGATTGACGACGGTCGCCGTGCCGGTCCGGCGCCCGTGCCGGATCGGCTTTCCAGGGACGCTGTACTCGGCCAGCTGGTCCATCAGCGGGCTGGTCAGGACGTAGTCGAAGAAGCCGTTCAGCTGCTTGATTAGGTCCGGCTGCCCGGCCCAAGCCGGTCCCCAGAAAACGGTGAAGACCTCGACTGCCGTCAGGAGCGGGCCGTTGCGATAGGTGAGCTTGGCCGCCGGATGGGGGCGGGCCGCAAGCTCCGGAGCGTGGAGAGGGACGACGCGGGTTGGCGTGGTGAGCATCGCCTCACCATACGGGGCCGTATCAGCCGAGTTCGATGCGAGCGCGCCGGTCGCCGTGCCTGGCCTGGACCGTCCCCTCGCGACCGTGGAGGACGACCCGTCCGAGTTCGACCCCCTCCCAGAGTGACGGCATCGTGACCTCGCCCTCGGACCAGCCCGCCGGGTGGCCGGGGCCGATCCGCAGGCGGGGCAGCCAGAGCATCAAGCCGGAAAGGAAGCCCCCGATGTTGGCCATGAAGGGACCGGCCTCGGGCCGCTCTGGGAATCGCGAGCGGCTGTATTCGTCAGTCTCCAGGTAGGGGCCGCCAACGTACTCGGCGTACCCGGCCTCGAACAGCTCTGAGGCATAGTCGCGATCGCCCAGCCAGGCGGCGGCGGGGCCCAGGGGCGCGTTGAGCATGGGGTAGCCGATGTACGGCTGCACACGTTCGAGGTCGCAGCGAAGGGTACGTTCGAATTCGTCTCGCCCCAGCGGGCTGCCGTAGAGGAGCAGGGCGCCCAGTGCTTCGGGGGTGGCGGAGGCCACATCCCGTTTGGCGGGATCGAAGCCGTCGCTATGCAGCAAGCTGCCGTCGGCGGCGCGCGGGAAGTAGAGCTGGCCGGCGATCTGCTCCCACAGCTCCGCATCCTCGGACCGGCCGACGTCTCGGGCGAGGGCGGCGCCCGCCCTGAGCACGTTCCAGCAGGCGACGTTCATGTACACGTTGTTGTTCTGCGGCTCCGCCTGCTCGGCGACGCCGATCGCCTCCGGGACCTCGTAGCCGCGCTCGGTGTGCTGGAGGCGGCTCAGCACCCAGGTCGCGACCCCCTCGACCACCGGCCACGCCCGTTCGTGG
>CAZXGB010000152.1:0-7170 GCA_964640005.1 uncultured Actinomycetes bacterium
CGATCGAGGAGCTCGACCTCTCGGTGCGGGCGTTCAACTGCCTCAAGGCGAACGAGATCCAGACCGTCGGCCAATTGCTGCAGAAGCGCGAGGAGGAGCTCCTGGCGCTGCGCAACTTCGGCAGCAAGTCGCTGAACGAGATCAAGGAGAAGCTCGTCGAGAAGGGCTTCATCAAGCCCGAGGAGATGGGAACCGTCCTGCGCGGCTGAGGCTGCAGGGACTTTCGCGATGCGACACCAGAAGAGCGGCCGCCGCTTCAACCGCGACACCGACGCACGCAAGGCGCTGATGCGCAACCTGTGCACGTCGCTGCTCGAGAGCCCCAGCGGCCGGATCACGACGACCGAGGCGCGGGCGAAGGAGATGCGCCGCTGGGTCGAGCGTCTCATCACGACCGCCAAGGCCGGGGACGTGACGGCCCGCCGCAAGGTGAGCGAGGAGATCTCCAAGCCTGAGGTCGTGGAGCGGCTCTTCTCCAACCTGATGCCGCGCCTGTCGGACCGGCCGGGCGGCTACACCAGGATCATTCACAAGGGCCCGCGTCTCGGCGACGCGGCGCCGATGGTGATCATCGAACTCGTCGACTGAAGGGAGGACATGGGTCCTCACCCGCGCTCTAACAAGTGAATACGAAGGTCGTGCTGGAGTACGACGGGACGAACTTCGCCGGCTGGCAGCAGCAGGCGCGGGGAAGGACCGTCGAAGCCGAGCTGAAGCGCGCGCTGAAGGCCATCACGGGACGCGAAGTCACGGTGTACGCCGCCGGTCGGACCGACGCCGGGGCGCACGCCGAGGGCCAGGTCGTGAGCTTTCACACCGACGGGCGGATCGCGCCTCACCGGTTGACCGCCGCGCTGAACGCGAGGCTGCCGGAGGACGTTGCCGCGCTGTCGGCCGAGACCGTGCCTGACGATTTCCACGCTCGCTACTCAGCCCGCCGGCGGCGCTACCGCTACCGCTACCTCGACCGGCCGGCTCGGCCGGCCCTGGAGCGAGGCCGCTGCTGGCACGTGAAGGGACCGCTCGACGTCGACGCCATGGCCCGGGCGGCAGCGGCGCTCGTCGGCAGGCACGACTGGACCAGCTTCTGCTCGGCCTCCGAGCCGGAGCGCGACCGGGTGCGCGCCATGCACTCGGCCCGCGTCACCCGGCAGGGAGACTTCGTCGAGCTCGAGCTGGTAGCGGAGGGATTCCTTCGAGGGCTGGTGCGCAGCATCGCTGGTGCGCTGGTCGAGGTGGGCCGGCAGCGCCGGCCGCCCGAATGGGTCGGGGACGTCCTTCGCGCGCGGGACCGCCGTCAGGCGCCGCGCACCGCGCCCGCGGGAGGGCTGACCTTGATGGAAGTGGTTTACTAGGACACTCGAAAAGATGAGCAAGCACAAGACGTGGACGGCGAAAGCCGCGGACCTGAAGAGCGACTGGTATGTCGTCGATGCGACAGACCAGGTGCTCGGGCGCCTGGCGTCAGGCGTGGCCAGGGTCCTGCGCGGCAAGCACAAGCCGACGTTCACGCCGCACCTGAACACCGGCGACCACGTCGTGGTCATCAACGCCGCGAAGGTCAAGGTGACCGGCGCCAAGGCGGACTCGAAGGAGTACACCCGCTACACCGGTTACCCGGGAGGCCTGCGCAAGCGCACGCTGGCCAAGGCGCAGGAGATCGATCCGACGTTCCCCGTGACGACCGCCGTCCGCGGAATGCTGCAGCGCAACACCCTCGGCGCCGACATGCTGAAGCGATTGCGCGTCTACGCAGGCCCCGACCATGGTCACGTGGCGCAGAAACCGAAGCCCCTGACCTTCGATGAAAAAGGAAATCTCAAGATTGGCTGACATGCTCAACCGCGGAACCGGGCGGCGCAAGAACGCGATCGCGCGCGTCCGCATTCAACCCGGTGAGGGCCGGATCACGGTCAACGAGAAGGACCCACTGGCATATCTCGGACGCCGCGTCCTCGAGATGGCGGCCCTGGCGCCGCTGCGCATCACCGGGACGACCCGCAAGTTCGACATCACCGTGAAGGTGATCGGCGGCGGGACGAGCGGACAGGCCGGTGCGATCGCCCATGGCATCGCTCGCGCGCTGCAGCGCTACGACCCGGATCTGCGCCCGGCCCTCAAGAAGGCCGGCCTCCTGACCCGCGACGCGCGGATGAAGGAGCGCAAGAAGTACGGTCTCAAGCGCGCAAGGAAGGCACCGCAGTACACCAAGCGGTAGAGGCGACCTCGCGGCGGCTGGACTGGCCCGACTGCCAGAACACAAGGGACCTGGGAGGCATTCCCCATCCGGGCGGCTTCACGCGCGCCGGAGCCCTGGTGCGCTCCGACTCGGTCGGGCACCTGACCGCGGAGGGGATCGCGGCCATGGTGGCTTACGGAGTCGCCACGGTCATCGACCTGCGGACCGCGGCCGAGGTGGCGGGGCTGGCCGACGACGCGCGCTTCCCCTGGGCCGCGGTAGACGCGGAGCGGCCGGCGGGCGTCAGGTACCTGCACCTGCCGCTCGTGGGCGAGGTCCAGGGCCAGATCGGCGCCAGGGGCGTCGGCCGCTACATCGAGATCGTCGACACGCGCCAGCCCGCGTTCGGCATGGTCTTCAACGCGATCGCCGAGGCGGAGGGACCCGTTCTCTTCCACTGCTTCGCCGGCAAGGACCGCACCGGCCTGGTGGCGGCGATGCTCCTGGAGCTGAGCGGAGTGGAGCGGGCCGATATCGCGTCGGACTACGCCGAGACCGATCTTCAGCTCGCGCGGCAGTATGAGATCTGGCTGAGCCAGACCAGCCCGGAGCTGCTCGAGGAAACCCGCGGCGACCTCTGCTGCCCCGCCGACCGGATCCTCGGCGTGCTCGATCATGTCGACCGCATCTGGGGAGGGGTCGAGAGCTACCTCGAAGCGGGTGGCGTTTCGCCCGCCAACGTCGACCGGCTCGCCGCCAGGCTCGCGTAGCACAATGAAAGAGCTGTGGGGGTGGAGCGCGAAAGCGCGAGCTTCGGCACGCCGCGTGGTCTGACCCCGTCTCGAGCAGAGGCGGACGGCGTCCCGGTCTACACCCTCAGCGTGCCGGGGCCGCTGCGCGCGATGCTCATCTTCCGCGTCGGCGCCGTCGACGAGACGCTGCCCATGCGCGGCATCACGCACCTGGTCGAGCACGCGGCGATGTTTCCGGTCATGCAGGGCTTCAGCGCCCGTGACCGGGTGAACGCCCGCGTCGAGCTGCTGCATACCAGGTTCATGGCCGCCGGGTCGACCGACGAGATCACCGCGTTCCTGGGCGAGGTCACGTCCGGCTTGAGCCGGATCCCCTCCGACCGGCTCGAAGCCGAGAAGAAGGTGCTGCGCACCGAGGCGGCGAACCGGCAGGGAGGCTCCCTCAAAGGATCCTGGAGCTGGCGCTTCGGGGCCGCCGGTCCCGGTTTGATCGACTACGACGAGTTCGGCCTCCGCTGGCTGGGCCGAGAGCACGTCGAGCACTGGGCGTCGACCTATTTCACCGCCGCCAACGCGGTCCTCTGGCTGACGGGACCGTTGCCCGCGGGATTGAAGCTCAACCTGCCGCCGGGCGAGCGCCGGCCCATCCCCGTCGCGGCTCCGGTGCCCGTCAAGACCCCGGCGATCTACCAGCAGGGCGATCGCTGGGTGGTGCTCTCCATGCTGGGCCCGCGAGGTGCCGCGCTGAACGCGGGCACCTACCTGCTGAACGGCCGGCTGCGCGAGCGGCTCCGCCACCAGGAGTCTCTGTCGTACGACGTTCGAGCGAACTACGAGCGGCTCGACGCCGGCAAGGCCGAGGTGAGCTGCTTCGCGGATGCGCTGGCCCCCAGCGCGACGGCGGCCGCGACGGCGATCGCCGAGGTCGCGCGCGGGCTCGCGCAGGAAGGCCCGACGGCGGAGGCGCTGGCCGCGATGCACGCCGAACGGCGCCAGACACGCGAGCACCCCGACAGCGGCATCGGCCTGCTGGAGCAGGTCGCGCTCCAGGACCTCGACGGGCTCGAGCGGAAGACGACGGAGCAGCTGGAAGCCGAGCTCGAGGCGCTCACGCCCGCCGACATCGCCGGTGCGATGAAGGCCGCGCTCGAGACCTCGATCCTGTCCATCCCGCGCGACGTTCCGATGACCGTCCCTGGCTTCACCCCGATTCCCGCCGGTGTGGGGGAGAGGATCAAAGGAGTACAGCTCACAGCCATGCCGGGCGCCAAGCATGCGGACGTCATCGATTACTCCGAGCAGGGGGTTTCGCTCACGCAGCCGAACCTCACGACCATCGGCGTGAGATGGAGCGACGTCGCGGTCGCGATGTGGTGGGCGGACGGCAGGCGCTCTCTCATCGGCCGGGACGGCGCCGGAATCAACATCGTTCCCGAGCGATGGCGCCACGCCGAGCAGCTGATCAACGCGCTCCAGGCTTACGTGCCGCAGGATCGATGGGTCCCGATGGACGAGGCGGGCGCCCTGCCCCGGCAGGCGGGCCCGGTGTGCGGCGTCTGCCAATCGACGCCCGCCGTGGAGGTCACGTTCCAGGATCCGCGGTCGCTCTTCATGATCTGGTTCCGTCGCGTTCACGGCGTCCTCTGCCGGGATTGCGGCATCGCCAAGTTCCGGGAGGTGCAGCGCCGGGTCCTCGTTCGTGGCTGGTGGAGCATCCCGGGCCTCGTCGTCACGCCGGTCGCGCTCCTGGCCAACCTCTCCAGCTACTTCACGATCCGCCGGCTCGCTCCCCCGATCCATTCCTCGGGGATCAACCCGCTCCCGAAGGGGAGGACGGTATGGCTCTATCCAGGGATGCTCATCCCAGTCGCGCTGCTGGCCGCCGCGGCCCTTATGTTCTGGCCGCGCTGACTACTTGAGCCCGGCCGCCTCGCGCACGTTCTGATAGGAGGCGAGCGACGAGCCGAGATAACCCCAGGGGAGGCGCTGGATACCAGGTCCGATGTGCTCGAGCTCGCGGCGCAGCTCGTCCCGCGCGCCCATGAGGTAGAAGGCGCCGGCGAAGAGCTCGCGGTTCTGGGATTCGAGTGGGGACGGCCTCCGCGACGCGGCGCCGAGATATCTCCGGTGGGCGTCTCGGATCTCCTGCTGCACGTGGGGCTGCTCGAAGTAGCGGCTGGCGTGCACCGCCGAATCCCGCCGCATGCGCTCGGCGACCCACTGCTCGAAATGGCCCATCGGCGCCAGCGTCCAGCGCGGGCTGCCTTCGGGCTCGTCGGCCAGCAGGCCGTGCACGAACTTCCACATCAGCTCGGCGGTCCCGTTCCAGCGCGGGCTGACGAATGTGGTGTAGGCCATCGCGCCGAGCTCCGTCTGCGGGTTGAGCCGGCGTGCGCCTTCCCAACGCTCGGTGGCGTCACCCAGCGGTACCTCCAGCCCGACCGCGCACCACGCCAGCGCCACCCACGGAGCGCTGTCGCTCGGGTCCATCAAGGTCGCATGACGGAGCTGCTCCTGGGCGTGGCCGAGCCATTCGTGGAAGCCGCGCCACTGCTCGGCCGAGACGTTCTGCGGCGCCGCCCCGGTGCGGATGTGAAAGGCGAACTGGGCGGCACACGCGCCCCAAACCGTGCGCGCCGTCTGGAGGTCTGGACGCTCGCGCACCCAGGCGTCCACCCATTCGAGGTGGCTCGTGTCCAGCGCCAGGGCGTCGATGAGGAATTCGCGCCGGAGCGGATCGGTCGTGGCCGCGAGCGCCGCCTCGGCCGGCCGCCATTCGCCGGCCGCCGCCGCCTTCCGAAGGTTCGCGGCCTCCGCATCGCCGCGCGAGGGGTCGATGAAAGGGCCGGCGGGCCTGCGGAAGAGACCGACCATCAGGCGTTCCTCGTCGCCTGAACGCCCATCGCTTCAGGCCGCCGGCTCAGGCTGCCGGCGGAGCCGGACCGGGCCGGAAAGGATCCAGCCGGCGGCGAGGACCTCCAGCCCGGCGCCGATCCACAGCGTCGGGACGACCCCGATGGTCGAGCCCAGGATTCCGCCGATGAACGCACCGATGGGAATGGTGCCCCACACGATCGTCCGCATCGTGGCGTTCATGCGTCCCTGCAGGCGGTCGGGCGTGATCGCCTGACGCAGGCTCACCTGGTTGATGTTGTACACGGGGTTCATGAACTGGATGAAGACGAACGAGGCGGTCAGGATCGGGACCGCGAATCCGTACTGCGCCAGGGGCACGGCCAGCCCCGCAAGGCCGAATCCCAGGACCGACACCAGCAGCGCCGGTCCGAGCGTGAGCACTCGAGTCACCGCGCTGGTCATGAGCGCCCCCAGCACCCCGCCCACGGCGCCCGCGGCAAAGATCAGGCCGACGGTCGCGGGCCAGAGGTTGAGATGGCGGTAGGCGAAGATCAGGAACACCGCAAAGAACATGTTGGAGCCGAGGTTGCTGGTCGCCGTGCTCCCGGCGATCTTCCACAGCGTGCTGTTCCCGAAGACCACCTGCACGCCCTCCGCCAGCTCGTGCCAGAAGCCGCGGCGCAGGTGGGCGCCGGCCGTCGGATCGCCTTCCGGCTTGCGGATGGCCACGAGCGACGCCACGGAGACCACGTACGAGGCGGCGTCGACCAGGACTGAAAGCGCCGCCCCGATCGCCTGGATCAGGAAACCGGCGATCGCCGGGCCGGCGAGCTGAGCGATCGACCGGGTGACCTCGAGCTTCGAGTTGCCCTCGACCAGGTCGCGCCGGTTGACCAGCGCCGGAAGGTAGGACTGATAGGAGACGTCGAAGAAGACCGTGCAGACCCCCGCGAGCAGCGCTACGAGGTACAGCTGCTCCAGATGGAGGGCTCCGAACGCCCACGCCAGAGGCACGCTTCCGTAGATGAGCGTCCTCAGCAGGTCGCAGGCGGCCATGATGCGGATGCGGCGGAAGCGGTCCGCGTAGACCCCGGCGATCAGGCCGAGCGCGGGAAAGGCCAGGAACTCGAGCGCGCTCAGCACCCCCACCTGAAATGGCGTGGCGTGAAGGACCAGGATCGCGACCGTCGGCAGGGCTAGCACCGACACCTGGCTGCCCGCCTCGCTGACGAACTGGCCCGCCCAGAGCTTCACGAAGTCGGCGTCCCGCCACAGGCGGCCGCCGAGCAGCCGGTCCGCGAACGATGTCCCGCCGCCCACGCTCTCCATCAGCTGGAATGATTGCAGGCCCCTGCGACGCGAGGTATCGGGGGGCTCCTTAAC
>CAZXGB010000153.1:0-7158 GCA_964640005.1 uncultured Actinomycetes bacterium
GACGACGATGGCGGCACCTGCGAGAAGTGGGTGACCATCAACACCGGCCTGGGCCGGGCGGCCTCGGCCGAGATCGTCCGCGTGGCCCGGGCGCTGCGCGAGCTGCCTCTCATCGCCGCCGCCTTCGGCGAGGGGAAGCTGTCGCTGGACAAGGTCCGCGCGCTGACCATGGTGGCGCTCCCGGTCGACGAGGAATCCTGGCTCGAGCTCGGGATGGCTCTGAGCGGCTCGCAGCTCATGCGCATCTGCCGGGAGTTCCGGCGGGCCACCGAAGCCGACAAAGCGTCCGCCGAGCAGCACGAGAAGCGCGGCCTCTGGCACCACTGGCGGGAAGACGGCATGCTCCACCTGCTGGCGGTGCTGCCGCCCGAGGACGGCGCCCGGATCCTGGCCGCGATCGAGAAGGTCACCAACGAGCGCCGCTTCGACCCGCTGGCGAAGGGCGACACAATGGAGGCGCGGCGGGCCGACGCCCTGGTTGACGTCGTCACCGCGGAAGCGGAGCCGGGCCAGCTGATGGTCCACGTCGACGTCGACGTGCTGACCGGCGGAGATGGCCGCTGCCACTCGGAGGCGGGCACGCCGCTCCCCTCCTGGGTCGCCGAGCAGATGCTCTGCGACAGCTCGCTGGTCACCATCCTCGAGCGGGACGGCATACCGATCAACGTCGCCCGAGCACGGCGCACAACGCCGCCCGCGACCAAGCGGGCGATGATCGCCCGCGACCGCACCTGCACCTTTCCGGGCTGCCTGGTGCCGGCGCTCAGGACGCCCGGACACCATCTGAAGCGGTGGGCGGACGGGGGAGGGACCGACCTCGAGAACCTCGGCTCGCTCTGTGGCTACCACCATCGCCTCCACCACCAGGGCGCCTTCCGGATGGTCAACACCGGCGGCCGGATCTTCCGCTTCGAGAGGCCGAATGGGCGGCCGATCCTGCCCCCGCCGGTCGAGGGGTCGCCGCCGGCGCAGCGAGCTCCGGGAGATCCCCTAAGGACGGGAACCGGGGAGCCCCTGGACCACGACTGGATCATCGCCGTGATGGCGCACAATCGGGAGCTGCTCACCGCAGGTCCGTGACAGATGCCTGACAATCCGATCCAGCCGTGACCTTCGCTGAGCTCGCGCGCTTCCTCGACCGGCTCGAGGGCACGCGCGCCCGAAACGAACTCGTCCGCATCCTGGCCGAGCTCTACGGCGAGGCGTCGGTGGGCGAGATCCAGCCGCTGACCTACCTGATCCAGGGCAGGCTCGCCCCCTTCTTCGTCCCGGTCGAGATCGGCCTGGCCGAACGCCTGCTGCTGACCGCGATCGCCACCGCCTACGGCAAGCCGAAAGAGGACGTGACGGCCGACTTCCGCCGCCTGGGCGACCTCGGCTCAGCTGCGCAGGCCCTGGCCCCGACGCCCGAGGGCCTGGCGCCCGCCGTCGTCGCGGTGCACGAGCGGCTGCTCGAGATCGCCGGCAAGAGCGGCAGCGGCAGCCTGCAGGCGAAGCTGGAGCTGTTCGCGGCGCTGCTTGGCGAGCTCGACCCTGTCTCGGCCAAGCACCTGGTCCGGATCACCCTTGGCAGGCTGCGGCTCGGCATCGGCGACCCCACCGTGCTCGACGCCCTGTCCTTCGCCAAGCAGGGCGACCGCTCGCTGCGCCCGGTCCTGGAGGCGGCCTACAACCGCACCTCCGACTTGGGCCTGATCGCGCGCACGCTCTGGTCGTCGGGCGTCGACGCGCTGGACGCGCTCAAGGTCACCGCCGGCAACCCCATCCGCGCCCAGCTGGCCGAGCGGATGCCGAATCCGGAGGCGGTGATCAGCAAGCTCGGGCTGGTCGGCGTGCAGCCCAAGTACGACGGGCTGCGGGCGCAGATCCACAAAGCGGGCGACGAGATCAGCATCTTCTCGCGCAACCTCGAAACGATGACGCCGATGTTCCCGGAGCTGGTCGCCGCCGCCCGCCGGCTCCCGGCGGAGACGCTGATCCTGGACAGCGAAGCCATCGCCTACGACCCCGCCACCGAGGAGTACGTGCCCTTCCACGCGACGACGACACGCCGGCGCAAGGAGGGCATCGCGGAGCTGGCGGAGTCGGTGCCGATCCGGGCCTTCGTCTTCGACGTGCTCTACCGCGACGGCGTCGACCTGACGCCGCAGCCGTACACAGAGCGCTACGCGATGGTCGAGGGGCTGCTCGACGGTTCCGACGCGCTGCTTCCCGCGGCCCTTACAAAGACCGACTCGGTTGAGGTGTTGACGCAGGTGCTGCTCGACTACATCAGCCAGGGGCTGGAGGGCGTCGTCGCCAAGCGGCTGGACTCCCCCTACCAGGCCGGCGCCCGGAACTTCAACTGGGTCAAGCTGAAGCGCAACACCAGCGGCCAGCTGACCGACACTGTCGATCTCGTCCTGCTGGGCTACTACCGGGGCAGGGGGAAGAGGGCGGAGTTCGGCGCCGGCGCCCTGCTGGCGGGGGTCTACGACTCCGACGCGGACGAGTTCGTCACCATCAGCAAGCTCGGCACCGGTCTCTCAGACGAAGGGTGGCGCGAGATCCACCGCCAGGCGAGTGAGCTCGAGCTCTCCGAGAAGCCGCCGCGCGTCCGGTCGCTGCTCACACCAGACGTCTGGCTGCGCCCCGAGGTCGTGGTGGAGGTGCTCGCGGACGAGATCACGCCCAGCCCGCGTCATACCGCGGGGAAGGTTGGTGACGCGCCCGGCTTCGCGCTCCGCTTCCCGCGCATCTTGACGGTGCGGTCGCAGGAGAAACGGCCCGAGGACGCCACCACCGTGCGTGAGATCCGGGAGATGTACGAGCAGCAGCGCGAACGGCCGGTCGAGCCCTGACCTGCCGTCGGAATTACACCGCTTGGCCGGTTTCAAGCTCGTCGAAAACGGGCAAGGTGCCAATGTGACCGAGCGAGAGCGGACGAAGGTCGACAAGACGGATGCGGAGTGGCGGGCGTCGCTGACTCCCGAGCAGTACCGAGTGCTGCGACAAAAGGGCACTGAGCGACCGTTCACGGGAGCTTATTGGGACACCACCGCGCCAGGCGTCTACCGGTGCGCGGGCTGTGGCGCCGAGCTCTTCCGATCAGAGACCAAGTTCGACGCGCATTGCGGCTGGCCGAGCTTCTACGCTCCAGCCGAGGGCGCTCCGATCGACGAGCATGTCGATCGCAGCCTCTTCATGGTCCGGACCGAGGTCACCTGCGGTAAATGCGGCGGCCACCTGGGCCACGTCTTCGACGACGGCCCGGCCCCGACCGGCCTCCGCTACTGCATCAACTCGGCATCCATCAAGCTCGAACCGAAGGCCTGACTTCGGCCGCAACCGTGCCGGAGGTGAGGGGCCGCCCGACGGCGGCGGCCCTCACCACGGATGACCCGCCTGGCTAACCCTGCTGGCCGCTCAGGTCCCTCATCAGGCCCAGCAGGTTGCCCTCCGGGTCCCGGAACGTGGCCAGCTCGACGACGCCCGGAATGACGCTCGGCTCCATCACGAGTTCGGCGCCGGCTGCGATCGCGCGGTCCAGGCTGCCCCTGACGTCGTCGGTCTCGATGTAGACCGTCACACCCCGCTGCCCACCGCCGGTCGCGATCCCGCCCGGGATGCCCTTGCCGTCCGCGTTGGTGTCGACGATCCCGTAGGCCATCGGGTTGTTGGCGTCGATCGACCAGCCGAATGTCCGCTTGTAGAAGTTGTGCAGGACGTCCGGGTCCTGCCCGTGGATCTCGAAGTGAACGACCGGGTTTCCCATTGCTCTTGCCTCCTGAAAGGTTTGTGATGTGCCTATAAGCTATTGGCGGCGAAGGCGGACTGAAGCACAGAAATGAGGCATGACTTTTGTTCAACCTCAACATAAGAGGCACCCTCTACCCGGCCGTGGCGGAGCTCCTCGAACGCCTTGCTCAGCATCGCCAAACGATCGCCGAGGACCTCCTTACCAACCTTCGGCGGGACGTCGCCGCCTACCGTGCTGCCGAAGGCGACGAGCTGGTGGCGCTCCAGACCCACTGCTCGGACCACGTGGACGCCTTCCTCGTGGCCGTGCGCACCGGTCGCGTCCCGCGCGGACCGTCTGCCGAGTTCGTGGTCCGGTTCGCGGAGCGCGCCGCGCGGACTGACTTTCAGCTCGAGGTCCTGCTTCGCGGCTACCGGACCAACTCGCGCACGCTGACCCACTGGGTTGGCGAGCAGGCGAGCTCCGGCACGCGCGATGGGATGCGGGCTGCGCTGGCGGTGATCCGGATGGTCATGGAGTACACGGACAGCGTCAGCAGCACCCTCGCCGAGGCCTACCTCTATGAGAGCCAGCGCCTGCTCGTCGAGTCGGGGTCACTGCAGCGTGACCTGCTCGAAGACCTGCTCGCGGGCCGGGCAGCCGCGGCCGGCGGCATGGAAGCCAGGCTGCGCGCAGCCGGCCTTGAGCCCTCGGCAGCGCTTCAAGTGGCGGTCGTAAGCTCGGCCGACCTGGTGCGGGCGGCCGAGGCGGTCGGGCATCAGTTCGCCATGGCGCACGTCCGCGGGCTACGCGTGGTCCGCCACGAAGAGCTCGTGGTGGTCGCGCCGGCCAGCGCGCCGCTCCGCCAGATGTTCATCCGCGCCTCCGAGCGGGAACCGCTCGCCGCGGGCATCAGCCTGCCCGTCGAGTCCCTCGAGCAAATGGCGCGCGCGCACATGGAGGCGCGGCGCGCCCTTGCCCTGGCACCCGCCGGCGGCGTGCTTCGCCTGGCCGACCTGAGCCTGTTCGACTATCTGCTCGCGGGCGCCGACGACACCGCGCCCCGGCTGGGACCGGCCGGAGTGGAGCAGCTGCGCTCGCCACTGCCGGAAACGCTGCTCGCGTATGCCGCCTGCGACCTCAACGTCGGCACTACCGCCCGCCGCATGCATCTGCACCCGAACACGGTTCACTACCGGCTTCGCCAGATCGAGCGCCTGACCGGCTACGACGTCCGCCGCCTCCGCGATGTCGTCGACCTGGTCGCGGCCGTTCGCTTGGCGCAGCGGACATCGGCTTAGAGCGCCCGGCCAGACACCACCATAAATTCCGGCCCGCTGTATACGCCCGGCCAATAAGCGGCGTCGACTCCGGGCCACTGCATACAGACGCTCGTAATCCGGCAGCTCGCCTGGCCGGGGCCCTAAAATCGCCCGCGCCGTGCGCACAGGCCTCGCGCTCTGTCTAGCCGTACTTCTCCTGGCGGGGCTCGCCGCCGGCTGCACATCGCCCGGCGCTCAGCCCACCTCCGGCCCCGCCCGCACCCAGGCCCTCGCCGACCTCCTCCAGCACGCGACCAGCCACGGCAAGATCGACCGCGCCACGGCCCTGCAGGCCTACTCGCTCGCCTTCAAGCCGCTGCCTGGCGTCACCGCACCCAGGGCCGCGTCGGGGGACCACCTGCTTGACGGCTCTGGCCCCCTTCGCTGGCTGATTCCCTACCTCGACACCCTGACCGCCGAACAGCGCAACGCCGTCCTCGCCGCTGTGCCCCGACCTAAACCCAAGACCGCCCGCAGTGACGGTCTAACCCTGCTCGCCGGCAGCGAGCAGGCGCAGTTTGAGGCCCTCGTTCACAAGGCCATGGCGGACTTCGGTGCGCGGCTCGGCCCCCTCCGCGTGCCCGTCACGGTCACCCTCAACTCAGTCAACGCGGACAAGGACGAGGCCTACGCCTACGTCGCTCCCCGCGACGCCGGCGGCCGCTTCGCCGGCGACATCGACGAGTGCGACATCTTCTTCAACCCGGAGGCGCGCAGTGCCTCCGACGATGTCAAGCGCGAGGCGGCCTACCACGAGGTCTTCCACTGCTATCAGGCCCAGGCTTACGGGAACCTCGACGCGTTCTATCACGGGCCGAAGTGGCTTATCGAAGGCGGCGCCCAGTACGTCGGCGACGAGGCCGCCGGCGCTGGCCCCATCTCAAAGGGTTGGTGGAAGTTCTACTTCGCCACTCCACAGAACGCGCTCTTCGACCGCAGCTACGACGCCAACGGCTTCTTCGCACACCTCGCCAACCTGGGCGGCGACCCCGAGGGCGCCATGCCCGCAGCGGTCGCCGCTGTGAAGTCAGGCGGCGACGAGGCGGCCCTCAATGGGTTCCTCCAGGGCACCAGCGGCGTCCTCGACAGCTGGGCACCCAGCCTCGTCCGCAAGCCCGAGCTCGGCAAGGACTGGGATACCGCCGCCACCGGCATCACGGCCGACCGGATCTCCGCCGCGCCGGCCGCCCTCGGCCCCGGAGCGACTCTCAGCGGCAGCGTTGTGCGCTACGCCAACGACGACCGCCGCCTCCAGCTGTCCGCCGAGGTCACCGTGGTCGCCGCCGTGCAGCACGGCCGCTTGAAGGCGATCAATGGTGCTACCGACATGGCGTCGCCAAACGGCGTCTTCTGCACCAGGCCGGGCGGCGGCTGCTCATGCCCTTCGGGCTCGCCTCGGGAAGGCACCAAGTTCACCGACCTGGCCCCGGGCGACTACTACCTCGCAATTTCAGGCGCAGCCGACGGGCTCAGCTGGCAGACGGCTGCCTTCACCCTGGCCGACTTCTGCCGGCGCTCTCCGGTCGACAGCTGTCTGCTCGGCACCTGGAACCTCACACAGCCACCGGTGCTCCCGAACACCCACACCACGTTCGACCACATCACCGAGATCGCCACCTTCAACTCCGACGGCACGCTCATCTACAAGACCGACATCGGCGCCCACGCCGACGTCGTCACGGTCACTGCCATCGGCAACCAGACGATCAAGGTCCTCACAATCGCCGGCAACATTCAGCCCCTCACGTCCGACGATTCCGGCATCAAGGTCACCGCGACGATGGGGGGGACGGTGCTCTTCCAGGGCTCCTTCGGCCAGCTCCTTCCCGGCTACGACCAGCAGCTGACTCCGGTCGCCTACACCTGTCTTGGAAATTTTCTGACCCTCTGGGGCTCCACCGGGCTGGTCTGGGGCTTCACCAAGGGCTAGGGCGCCGGCGGTCGACCCGCCGGCAACCCCTGATCTACGAGCTACGCAAACCCTCTAGTGGTCCTGCTTGACCTCTCCCCGCCAGGCGCCGGTCGGCTGGCCCTCGCGGCTCTCGATGTAGTCGCGGAACCGCTCCATGTCGCGCTGCACCTGGCGGTCGAGGAAACCGAGCGCATCACCGACCCTCT
>CAZXGB010000154.1:0-7101 GCA_964640005.1 uncultured Actinomycetes bacterium
TCGCCAGCGCCAGCTTCTCGATCAGCACCGGAAAGCGCGTCTCGGCGAACTCGGCAGGCAGGTTCTTGGAGTCGGGCACGATGTGGATGGCATCCGATCCGTCCGCGTACCAGCGCCCCCCGGATCCGCCGCCGAGCACCTCTCGGAGCAGGTACCAGCGGCCTGAGGGGTCCCGCCCGTGAACGCCCCAGTAGCGAATCGTCTCCTGGTCGGCAGGCATGCGCCCGCCCACGGCCAGGGCGAGGCAGCCGGCGAAGACGCCGAGCAGGCGCAGGATCAGAAAGGAGCGCGCGTTGGTCGGCGCCGGGAATTCCGGCGTGACCAGGGTTCCCTTGGGCGGGAAGCGCAGCTCGAGGATGTCGCAGATGCCCTCGTTGATGTCGAGGTCGGCCGCCCGCTCGGGGCTCTCGGCCAGGTTTCGCAGAATGCACGCCATCCACTTCCGAAGAAACAGCCCGTCGGCGTAATCGCCGGCGTGGTTGATCGGTCCACGCGCCTGGGGACCGGTCCCGCTGAGGTCGCAGATGAGCTTGTCGCCGGTCTTGGTCACTGTCATGTGCAGCCGGTGGAGGCGTGGCGGGTCGACGCCGTCGTGCTCTATGTAGTCCTCGAACTCGTAGGTTCCGTCGGGGATGCGCGGCAGCACCTCGCGGCGAAAGGTCTCCGCGCAGCGGTCGATCAGGGCCTGGAAGCAGGCCTCGACCGTCTCCGTGCCGTACGTCTCGAAGAGACGCTTCAGCCGGCGGGCACCCATCTGGCAGGCGGCGACTTCGCTGTCGAGGTCGCCCGCAAACGACTCCGGGGTGCGCGAGTTGCGGACGATGACTCGGTAGAGGTCGTCGTTGCGCACACCTTCTTTGAAAAGCCGAACCGGCGGCACCATCAGCCCTTCCTGATAGGCCGAGGTGGCGTGGGCGGGCATCGACCCGGCGACCATCCCGCCGATGTCGTCATGGTGGCCGAAGGCCTGCACGAACGCGACCACCCGCCCGTCGTGGAAGACCGGAACCGTCGTCGTCAGGTCGGGCAGGTGCCCGACCGAGCCCTCCGACAGGTAGACGTCGTTGTGGTAGTACACGTCGCCCTCGCGCATCGACTCCAGTGGGAAGTCGCGGACGACGGGCTGGACCATCGCCGAGTAGGAGCGACCGGTCAGCTTCCGGCAGCGGCGGTCGTGAATGCCCGCTCGGTAGTCGTGCTGGTCGCGGATCATGGGCGAGCGCGCTGTGCGCTCGATCGCGGCCTCGACCTCGGCTTCGACTGACTGCAGGGTGCCCTCGACGATCTGGAGGACGATCGGGTCTACTCGCGTCAGCACGTCAGCACCAGGTTGCCTAGCCGGTCGACCTCGATGCTGAACCCGCTTTCGACCACGGTCGTCGAGCCGTACTCCTCGATGATTGCCGGTCCCTCCCCTTGCCAGTGGGCGGGCAGGTCAGATCGGCGGTAGAGCGTGAACCCGCCCCGTTTGCCGGTCGCCGAACCGGAGCCCGACGGCGGCGCGAAGTCGAGCGATGGGCGTTCGAGGGCGCCCACGCCCGTGACCTTCCAGTTCACGAACTCAACGATCTCCCCAGCCCTGTATGCATAGCCGTAGTGGCGCTCATGTGCATCGTGGAAACGCGCTGCCGCCTGCTCGCCGTCGAAGGGGAGGCTGGCCGGAAGACTTAGCTCGTGCGCCTCGCCCAGGTAGCGGGCGTCGACCGAGCGGATGAGAGAGATGCGGTCGGGCGCGACGCCCTGCTCGGCGAGCGACGCCCGTGAGCGTTCCTCCAGGACGGCGAAGATGGCCTCCACCTCGGCGGCGGCAGCTTCGTCGTGGCGCACCACCCGGGTCAGCACGTAGTCGTCCTTGAGGTCGACCGCGAGCAGGCCGAAGGCGGAGGCGTTCCCCGGTGAGGGCGGGACGAGGACCGTGTGCAGGCCGAGGATCTGCGCGATCCGCGAGGCCTGGAGCGGGCCTGCGCCGCCGAACGCCACCAGCGCGTCCCCGGAAGGATCGATGCCGCGCTTGACCGTCAGCTGGAGTACAGCGTTGGCCTGGTTGTGGGCCGATATCTCGAGAATGCCCTCGGCCGCCCGCTCGGGACTGAGGCCGAGGGCTTCCGCCAGGCGCCGGATCCCCTGCTCCGCGAGCCCGCGATCGAGCAGCACCTCGCCTCCGGCGAGCCGTTCTGGCAGACGGCCCAGCACCAGGTGGGCGTCGGTGACTGTCGGTTCGCCGCCGCCCCTTCCGTAAGCCATCGGGCCCGGAACCGCGCCCGCGCTCCGCGGGCCGACGCGGAGTCCGCCGTCGGGTGCGATCCGGGCGACCGAGCCGCCGCCGGTACCGACCGAGACGATGTCGATCATCGGCACCCGGACCGGAAAGCGCCCGATGCGTCCCTCCCGGGTCAGGTGCGGCTCGGCGTCCTCGACCAGGCAGACGTCGGTCGAGGTCCCACCGGTGTCGATCGTGATCACGCGGTCGTATCCCGCCTGTCGGGCCAGCCAGGAGGCGCCCAGCGCGCCCGCAGCGGGACCCGACAGGGCGGTCGAGATCGGCTTTTGGGCGACAGCGCGGGCGGGGAGGACGCCGCCGTTCGACTTCATGATCAGCAGCGGCGCCTCCGGCGCCAGCTCGCTCAGGCGGGTGGCCGCGCGTGAGAGGTAGCCGGTCACGTGAGGCTTGACGAAGGCGTCCACGAGCGTGGTCACCGCTCGCTCGTATTCGCGGTACTCGGGCCAGACCTCGCTCGAGATCGAGGCGGCGGCGGCGGGGTGCTCCCGGAGCAGGATGTCGCGCATCTGCCGCTCGTGCTCGGGGTTGGCGTACGCGTGCAGGAAGCAGATGCCGACCGCTTCGGCGCCGATTTCGCGGAGCCGGCGGGCCACCGAACGCGCCTGTTCGGCGTCGAACGGCCGCAGCACGTCGCCCCGAAAGCTCATCCGCTCCTCGACCTCGAAGACCCGCTCCAGGGGGACGAGCCGGTCGGGCTTGACCCAGAAGTAGGAGTTGCCGTAGCCGCTGGGAACGCTCTGGCGCCCAATTTCGAGCACGTGGCGGAAGCCCCGCGTGGTGACCAGGGCAAGGGAGTGAAAGCGCTCCTCGAGCATGGCATTGGTCGCCACCGTCGTTCCGTGGGCCACCGTCATGACCTCGCCGCCGGCCGCCGCCCGCCTCAGGCCGTCGATCAGGGCCCGGGCGGGATCATCGGGCGTGCTCTGGACCTTGAGCTGGTGGGCGCGGCCGCCGGCGTCGAGGACCACCACATCGGTGAATGTGCCTCCTGTGTCAATTCCCACGCGCAGCATCTGGAGCCGCAGAGTAGCGCACCGTCTACCCAGCATTTAGCAGGGTCTCAACTGGGCGCTGCGTACATAGAATTCCGCCTGGCCGCGAGTCCGTCGCGGTCCTTTTTCAAGGAGAGGGGATCTGAGTTCTCTGGTCATCCGAAGCGACCGGCTCCCGGTGGTCTGGCGGGTGGCTGCAGCGGCTGCGCTGACACTGGCGACGGCGTTGGCGATCGTTCCTCTGCGTCTCGGCTTGGGGGACGTCGCTCCGGTGCTCGCGCTCCTACCCGTGCTCGTGGCGGGGATGCTGCTCGGGATACGGGCGGGCATCGTGGCCGGTGCCCTGGCGCCGCTGGCTATGGCAGCCGCGATGTGGGTGGCCGGCGGTGACGCCTGGGCGAGCATGTCAGCGCCGGGGGCCGTGGCCGGCGTCGCCGCGCTCGTGGTCCTCGGTGGGGCTGTCGGGCGCCTGCGCGATCTGCGCCTCGCCGTCGACAGCGAGCGGGGCACGCTGCGGCGCCTGATCGGCGAGCGCCAGCAGGCGGAGGCGGCCTGGCGGGCCAGCGAGGAGCGGCTGCGCCTGATCTTCGAGAACACCGGGATCGGCGTCGCCAGCCTGACCGATGAGGGCATCCTCGAGCAGGCCAATCCGGCGCTCGACGACATGCTGCGGGCTGACGCCGGTGAACTTCGGCGAGCGATCGAAGCGATGGCCCGCGACCGCCGGCGCCGCATCTATCGTGAGCTCCGCTACCGGATGACGGACGGCCGTGAGGCGTGGGCGAGTCTCGCCGTGGCCAAGGTCCGGGGCGCCGGCGACGACCGCGAGTTTTCGATCGCGACGGTCGAGAACACGACGGTGCGCAAGGTCCAGGAGGAGGCGCTCGAGCACCTCGCGCTTCACGACACGCTGACCGGCCTGCCCAACCGGACGCTGCTCGGCGACCGGCTGCGCCAGGCCCTGCTGACGACGCAGCGCGAGCGGGAAGGCCTGGCGCTCCTGATCATGGACCTCGACCGCTTCAAGGAGGTGAACGACAGCCTCGGTCACCACTGGGGCGACATGCTGCTTCAGCAGGCGGCCGCTCGGCTCAGAGAGTCCCTCCGCGAGTCGGACACGGTCGCGCGTCTTGGGGGAGACGAGTTCGCCGTAATCCTGCCTGGGATCGACGACCGCGACCTCGTCGAGCGGATGGCTCGCAAACTTCTGGAAGCGCTCGACCGCCCGTTCGTGATCGAGGGCCGGATCCTGCGCATAGGCGCCAGCGTCGGCGCCGCCGTATCCCCGGTCCATGGCGAGGACGTGTCAACGCTGATCCGGCACGCCGACGGCGCGATGTACGCAGCCAAGCGAGGAGGCAGCGGCTTCGCGCTCTACAGCGAAGGTGCAGACGAGGCGCTCGCGATGCGGCTGGCGCTCGCCTCCGAACTGCCCGCCGCCCTGGAGGCCGGCGAGCTCGAGCTGCACTTCCAGCCGAAGGCCGAGGTTGCGACCGGACTGCCGGTGGGCGTGGAGGCGCTGGTCCGCTGGCGCCACCCCGAATTGGGCCTGCTGCCGCCCGACCGCTTCGTGCCCCTGGCCGAGGAGACCGGCCAGATCCGAATGCTTGGCCGCTGGGTGCTGGAGAGGGCGGTCGACGAGTGTGCGCGCTGGCGGGCTCTCGGTCACGACCTGCCGGTGGCCGTGAACCTCTCGGGACGCGACCTGCACGACTGGGAGCTGCCCGACTTCATCGGCCGGCTGCTGACCAAAAACGGCGTTCCCGCTTCGCTTCTCGAGCTGGAGATCACGGAAACGGCGATCATGACCGACCCCGAGGCGGCTCGCGAGCTGCTCGAGCGAATCGTCGAGATGGGTGTCTCGGTCGCCATCGACGACTTCGGCATCGGCTACTCGTCGCTCGCCCAGCTCAACAAGCTGCCCGTCAAGCAGCTGAAGATCGACAAGAGCTTCGTCCGCGAGATGGCCAGCGACGGTGGCTCCGCGGTGATCGTCCGCTCCACGTGCGACCTCGGCCATAACCTCGGGTTGGTGGTGGTGGGGGAGGGCGTCGAGGACGCCGAGACCTGGGAGTTGCTGCGCCGCCATGGCTGTGATTTGGCGCAGGGCTACCTGCTCAGCCCACCGATTACCGCCGAGGACCTCCTCGAATGGCTGCGCGATGGAGCCAGCCAGCCGCAAATCGGAGTCACCGTAGCGCAGTAGCATTCGGCCGATGCGGGTGGGATTCATCGGGCTGGGCCTGATGGGCAAGCCGATGGTCCGGCGGCTCCTGGCGGCCGGCCACGAGGTCGCCGTACACAATCGCTCCCGCCCGGCGGTTGACGAGTTGGCGGCTGCGGGCGCCGTCCCAGCAGGTTCGGCGAGCGAGGCGGCGCAGGGCGCCGAGGTTGTCCTGACGGCGCTGCCGACCATCGAGTCGGTCCGCCTCGTCTACTCAGAGCTGGCGAGGACGGCGACGCCCGGCCAGGTCTTCGCCGATCACTCCACGGTCGACCTGGCGACCTCTCGCTGGTGCGCGTTGGCCATGCCCGCCTTCCTCGACGCGCCGGTGTCGGGAGGCCCCGCTGGCGTGGAGGCGGGGACGCTGACCATCATGGCGGGCGGCGAGCAGGGTCACTTCGACCATGCGCTTCCGGCCCTCAGCGCCTATGGCGGCACGATCCGGCTCTGCGGTCCGTCGGGGGCCGGGACCGCCGTCAAGCTGGTCAACCAGCTGCTGGTCGGCATCCACACGGCGGCCGCCGCCGAGGCGATCGCCTTCGGCGGCCGCATCGGCGCCGACCCGCAGGTCGTGCTCGACATGATCGCGCCCTCGTTCGGCGGCTCGGCGATGCTGAGCCGAAACGGGCCGCGCTTCATCAAGCACGATTTCTCTCCGGCGACGCCGGTCCGGATCCTGCTCAAAGACCTCGGGATCATCGCGGGCGAAGGCGAAGCGATCGGGGCGCCGCTGCCGTTGGGCGAGCTGGCGCTCGAAGACTTCCGCAAGTTGGCCGAGGCGGGGTATCTCGACCAGGACATGGCGGCGATGATCAGGCTGTTCGAACCGCCGGACAGCTGATGCGCCTGCTCGTGACCGGCGGCTCGGGAACGCTCGGCGGCAAGCTCGTGCCGCGGCTGGCGGCCCGCGGCCACGCAGTGCGGGCGCTGACCCGCGGGAACCGAAAGATCATCGGCGCCGAATCGGTGGTCGGCGACCTCGCGGACATGCGTGGGCTCGAGGAGGCGGTCATCGGCGCCGAGTGTGTCGTTCACTGCGCGAGCAGCCCGCGCAGCCAGACGCAGAAGGTCGACGTAGAGGGCACCAAGCACCTGATCGAGCTTGCCTGGCGGGCCGGGGTTCAGCACTTCGTCTATGTCTCGATCGCGGGCGTCGACCGCCTGCCCGAGTACCGCTACTACCGGATGAAGCTGGAGGCCGAGAAGGTGGTGAGCGAGGGCGGAATCCCGTGGACCATCCTGCGCGCGACCCAGTTCCACGGTTTCATCGACCACCTGTTCCGTCAGCTGGCGGCCTACCCGATCATGGTCGTCCCGAAGGGATGGAACTCGCAGCCGGTTGAGGTGGGGGAGGTCGCCAACCGGCTGGTCCAGGCGGTTTCCGACGGACCGCGGCGCATGCTTCCGGAGTTCGGCGGACCCGAGGTGCTGACGGCCGAGGAGCTGGCCGCGACCTGGCGCCGCGCCAACAACCACACCCGGCCGCTGCTCTCGCTGCCCGTGCCCGGCAAGATGTCCGCGGGGTTCAGGGCCGGAGCGATCACGTGCCCCGATCAGCGGTTCGGGAAGATCACCTGGCAGCAGTTCCTGGCCGGGGCCCGGGG
>CAZXGB010000155.1:0-7042 GCA_964640005.1 uncultured Actinomycetes bacterium
GCTCGACGAGTTCGAGCCCTTCGAGAGCGCCAACGGCGCCGCCTCTTCCGATCCCGTCGAGGATGCGGTGGCGGTGCTGCGGCAGCGCGGCTCGGAGCCCGGCAAGGTCGAGATCGATGCAGAGCTGGCCCGCCGGGGCGTCCTCTTCATGCCGCTCTCGCAGGCGGCGAAGGAGCACCCGGAACTGGTCCGCGACAAGCTGTTCGGCGCCGTGAGCACCGATCGCGACAAGCTCGCGGCACTCCACGGAGCCCTCTTCAGCGGGGGCACCTTCCTGTACGTGCCGGACGGCGTCGTCGTCGACCGGCCGTTCGTCAGCCAGTTCTGGTCCAGCGTCGGGGGCGCGGCCGTCCTGCCCCACACGCTGATCGTGGCCGGTCGCGGCGCCCAGTTCAACCACATCGACGAGTTCCTCTCCCCCTCTCTCGAGAAGCCGGCGCTGACCAGCGGGTCGGCCGAGGTCTTCGCGGGCGAGGGCGCCAACGTCGGCTACGTATCCATCCAGCGATGGGGTCGTCACGCCTGGCAGTTCGCCGACCAGCGGGTCGTCGCCGAGCGGGACGCCAACATCCGCGTGGTCAACGTCGGCCTGGGCGGCCGCTTCGCCAAGACCCGCGTCGAGGCGGACATGCGCGGCCAGGGCGCGACCGCGGAGCTGAAGGGACTCTTTTTCGGCTCGGCCGACCAGTTCTTCGACTACCACACGCTGCAGCGGCACGAGGTCGGCAACACCGTCTCCGACCTCCTGTTCAAGGGGGCGCTCCGGGACACCGCGCGCAGCGTTTACGCGGGCCTCATCCGCATCGAGAAGGGTGCGCAGCGTTCAGACGCCTACCAGGCCAACCGCAACCTGCTGCTCTCCAAGTCGGCCAACGCCTACTCGATCCCCATGCTCGAGATCCTCAACAACGACGTTCGCTGCACGCACGGCGCAACGGTGGCGCCGGTCGACCCGAACCACGTCTTTTATCTCGAATCCCGGGGCATACCCCGGCCGGCCGCCGAGCGGATGATCGTCCACGGCTTCTTCGGCCAGGTGCTCGACCGGATTCCCGTCCAGCAGGCGCGCGATCTGGTGGAGCAGGAGCTCGAGACGCGCATTGACTAAGCACAGGGTTGCCTCACTGAGCGAGCTCGCGCCCGAGTCGCTGACCCAGGTCGAGGTCGAAGGCACGCCAATTTGCCTGGCCCGGACCGAGGACGGCGAGGTCTATGCCATCAACGACATCTGCTCGCACGAGGAGTATTCGCTGTCGGCCGGCGAGATCTGGGACACCAGCGTCGAGTGCCCGATCCACGGCTCCCGGTTCGACCTCCGAACGGGCCAGCCCAACGCTCTGCCCGCGGTCGAGCCGGTAGCCACCTACCCGGTCGAAGTCGAGGGGGACGATGTCTACGTCACTGTTTGACGTCACCGCCATCCGCCAGGACTTCCCGATCTTCGAGACCGGGATCGCCTACCTGGACAGTGCCAACACCTCGCAGCGCCCGCGGCAGGTGATCGCCGCCATGGAGGCCTACTTCACCAAGTTCAACTCCAACATTCACCGCGCCGCCTACAAGATCGCGGAGGACGCGACCGAGGCCTACGAGGGGTCCCGCGAGAGGGTTCGGGCTTACATCAACGCGCGCTCGACGAAAGAGGTCGTCTGGACGCGCGGAACCACCGAGGCGATCAACCTGGTCGCCTACTCCTGGGCTCGCCGGCACCTCGGCGAAGGCGACCTCGTCGTCCTGACCGTCATGGAGCACCACTCCAACCTGGTGCCCTGGCAGATCCTCGCGCAGGAGCGGGGGGTGCGGCTCGAGTTCGTGGACGTCGACGAGCAGGGACGGCTGCGGCAGGACCAGTTCGAGGCGCTGCTCGCCCAGGAGCCGAAGCTGGTTGCTTTCAACCAGGTCAGCAACTCGCTGGGCACGATCAACCCCTACCTGCAGATGACACGAAAGGCCAAGGCTGCGGGAGCCACCGTGCTCCTCGACGGCGCCCAGGGCGCCCCCCACCTCGGAATCGACGTGCAGGCGGCAGGCGTCGACTTCTACGCCTTTTCGGGGCACAAGATGTGCGGTCCGACCGGCATCGGCGTTCTCTGGGGCAGGCGCGAGCTGCTGGCAGAGATGCCACCCTTCATGTCCGGGGGCGACATGATCAAGGCTGTCCGCCTCCGCGATACGACCTACAACGATCTGCCCTGGAAGTTCGAGGCGGGCACGCAGGCGATCGCCGAGGTGATCGGGCTGGGCGCCGCTGTCGACTACCTGACCGGTGTCGGCCTGGAGAACATCCACGCCCACGAGCACGAGCTGGTCGACTACGCCTACGAGGCGTTGAGCGAGATTCCCGGTGTCCGGATCTTCGGGCCGCCGCCGGGCCCCGATCACGCCGGCGTGCTCTCTTTCGACCTCGACGGCGTGCACCCGCACGATCTGGCGACTATCGCCGACCGGGGCGGCGTCTGCCTGCGGGCAGGCCACCACTGCACGATGCCCCTCATGGAACGCTACGACGTGGCCGCCACCGCCCGGGCGTCGTTCTATCTGTACAGCCAGCGCTCGGAAATCGATCGGCTGGTTGCGCAGTTGAACGAAGCGAAGCGGATCTTCGGGGTATAGATCAATTGGTGATGGCTGACGAACAGTTTTATCGCGAGTACATCCTCGACCACTACAAGAACCCGAGGAACTACGGGCGGATCGAGGACGCCGACATTTCCCACGAGGAGAACAACCCGCTCTGCGGTGACGTGGTCGGGATGGACTTCCACCTCCGGGACGGCCTCATCGAGGACGTGAAGTTCCACGGCCGCGGCTGCGCCATCTCGCAGGCGTCGGCTTCGCTGCTCACTGAGCGGCTCAAGGGAATTTCCCTCGAGGAAGCCCGCCAGATCGGCAAGGAGGATGTGCTCGACGAGTTGGGCATTGAGATCTCACCGGCACGCCTCAAGTGCGCGCTGCTTCCCCTGAAAGTGCTGAAGGTCGGGGCTTACGGCCTGGCCGAGGAGGATGAATGACCGAACCGCTGGCTCCGTATCGTGACCTCAAGGTCGACGACATTCGTCAGCTGATCGACGAGGGCTACGAAGTGGTGGACGTGCGCGAGAACTGGGAATGGGAGCGCGGGCACGTACCGGGTGCCCGCCATGTGGTGCTGGCGTCGATCCTCGGCAACCCGGGCGCCCAGAGCTTCCGCGACCGCTCGATCTTCGTCTGCGAGGTCGGGGAGCGAAGCGCTGTGGCTGCCGAGATGGCGGCCGCGCTGGGAGTCAAGGACGTAGTCAACTTCCGTGGCGGCACCAAGGCCTGGCGGGACGCGGGCCTACCGGTGGAGAAGCCATGAGCGTCGCACCCGAGATCGACATCGATATCGCCGACGGCGCCACCGTTCGCGAGGACCAGGTGATCGAGGCCCTGCGCGAGTGCTATGACCCCGAGATTCCGGTCAACATCGTGGACCTCGGCCTCGTTTACGGCATGCGCATCCAGCCCGACCGGATCGACGTCAGGATGACACTGACGGCGCTCGGCTGCCCGATGGCCGGCGAGGTGATGACCGAGGTGCGCGACAAGCTGCTCGAGCTGCCCGGCGTGCAGGACGCCGGCGTCGAGCTGACCTACGAGCCGCCCTGGAGCCCAGAGCGCATGACCGAGGACGCGCGCTGGGAACTGGGGATGATCTAAAGCGCGAGCGAGTGGCAGCCCGCCACCGCTCCTCTGATCCCCTCCCCTCCTGAAGGCGGGGAGGTGCCGCGCTAGCAGGAATTCTCAGTAGGCCTTCGACCAGCCGCGGCCCGGAGTCCAGGTCCAGGTGTCGTCCAGGTAGGCGCCGCCGTCCTGAAGGCCGCCGAACATGACCAGTTCGGACGACTTGTCGTCATAGGCCACCTGCGTGCCCACCCGCCCGGGCGGCGAACCGTCCGCCGGGCGCGGCTGCCATCCGGTCCCCGACCAGGTGCAGACGGTGATCGGGTTTGACCCGGCGGCCCCCACGATTACCGGCGCCGCCACCGCCGACACATAGACTCCGCCGGCGGCCGGGCAAGCCTCCGTTGGCGCGGCCCCCAACTGTGACCACTTACCGGCCAGAAACGCCCATGTCTGGGGCTGGGCCCGAAGACCAACCAGGAGGACACGAGCAGCACGGGCGTCGTAGGCGAGCACGGAACCCGGCATGTCGAGTGTCGGCTCTCCAGCTTCGGGGGCCGGCGACCAGTCGCCGCCTCCCCAGGTCCAGGTGTCATGCAGCAGCTTGTTGACCCCGCCGAGACCGCCGAACAGGACCAAGCGGCCGATCGAGGGGTCATACACCATCCCCGCGCCGGCCCGCGGCGGTGGCGAACTCCGGGGGGCGAGAAGCTTCCAGTCGGACCCATCCCAGCTCCAGGTATCGGAGTACCAGTGGCCGGAGCCGTCCTGGCCACCGAAGAGAACCATGGTGGCCAGGTGAGAGTCGAACGCCAGTGCCGCCCCGCTCCGCGCGCTTGGGTGATGCGCCGGCGCCTGGTGCGTCCACCGGGAGCCGTCCCAGGTCCAGGTCTCGTCGTCGCTGCGCGCCCCCTGTCCCCCGCCGAAGAGCAGGACCGTGGAGTGGGCGGGGTCGTAAGCCATTGCGGCTCCAGCTCGCGCCGACGGGTGTGCCGGCGCTGGGGCGAGGGTCGGTTGCGGCGGTGGTGTCGCGAGAGGCACGTTGCCGACAGTCGAAGTCCCGCGAGCCGAGGGAACTGACGGCTGTAGCGTAGAAGCCCAGATCGCAAGTCCGGCGAGCAGCGTCAGGGCCACAGGGGCGATCAGGCCTCGGCGCAGCTTGGACGGCGTCTCCACAATCTCTATTTATGACTGCTGGGCACTCGCACGAACACGGCGCCGTTTACGGCAACCGCGACGCCGTACGCGCAGTGGTCCTGAGCGGGCTGGCGCTGGGGGCTGCGTCGGCGGTCGAGTTTGCCGGCGCGATCGCCAGCAACTCCGCCTCAGTCCTGGCCGACGCTATGCACAACGCCGGCGACGTGGTGACCACCTTCGTGCTCCTGGCCGCGTTCCACATCGCCCGCCGCCCCGCCACCCGGCGCTTCACAGCGGGCTACGGCCGGATCGAGGACGTGGCGACGCTGCTGATCGTCCTCGTCATCGTGGTGACGGCGGCCGCGGCCTTCTACGAGTCGGTCCGGAAGTTCTTCGTCCACGAGGGCTACGGCAGCATCGGGTTCAGCCTCTTCGCGGCTGCCGTCGGAGTCGTCGCCAATCTCGCCGTCTCCGAGTACAAGCTTCGGGTCGGGCGCGGCATCGGCTCGACCGCCCTGCAGGCCGATGGTGTCCACTCGCGAATCGACGCGCTGGTAAGCGCCGCGGCCTTCGCGGGGATCGGCCTCACCGGTCTGGGTCTTGGGCTCGCAGACCCGATCGCCGGCGTACTGATCACGATCGCCATCATTTACGTCCTGGCGGGAACCGTTCGCTCTCTCTTCTACAGGATGATGGACGCGGTCGACCCCCAGGTCATCGTTGAGATGACCGCCGCCGCGCGCCGGGTCGAGGGCGTGATGGACGTCCATGACGTCACCGCGCACTGGGTGGGCCGGGAGCTCTGGGCTGCCATGCATATCGACTGCGACGCCGACGCCACGCTGCTTGAGGCGCACGACGTGGCCGAGCGGGTCCACCACGAGGTCTCCCACGCAGTCGATCTCGGACGGCTCGACGTGCATATGGACCCCGGGACGGCTCCTCACAAGCATGGCGCCGAGCATCGTCACAACCGCGTCGGCAAGAGCTCGGAGGGCGGGGTCCGGGCCCGCCCACGCCACGAACTTTGAACTCCTAGACTTAACGAATATGGCCACTGAGTACGTTCCCGGACTCGAGGGCGTCGTCGCGGCCGAGACCGAGATCTCAGAGGTCGACGGCAAGAATGGCCGCCTGATCTACCGCGGCGGCTATCTCATCGATCAGCTCAAAGACTCCTCTTTCGAGGAGGTCGCGTACCTCTTGTGGAACGGGCGGCTGCCCGATCCTCAAGAGCTGGGCGAGCTCCGTCAGAAACTGGCCGCCGCCCGGCCGCTGAACGCGGCCGCCAAAGCCGCCCTCGCCGGAATGCCCAAGGACGCCGACCCGATGGACGTACTGCGGACGGTCCTCTCGGCGCAGGGCGCCGGACCGGGGGTGCCCAAGCCCAACCTCGAGCAGGCCGTCGCCTACACAGCGGTCACGCCGACCATCATCGCCGCCTTCTACCGGCAGGTGAACGGGAAGGAGTGGGTCGATCCCAAGGGAGCCGAGCTCGACCACGCGACCAACTTCCTCTACATGATGGACGGGCAAGAGCCCTCCGCCGAAAGGGTCCGCTGGCTGGAGGCGTACCTCGTCCTCCTCGCCGACCACGGGCTCAACGCCTCCACCTTCGCAGCCCGCGTGATCGCCTCCACGGGAACCGACCTCTGCTCGGCTCTGGTCGGGGCGATTGCTGCGCTCAAGGGCCCCGCCCATGGGGGCGCCGCGACGGCGGCCAAGAGGATGGTCGAGAAGATCGGCAGCGCCGAGAACGCGGACCGCTGGCTGCACGAGGCGGCCGAGCGCCACGAGAAGTTCATGGGCTTCGGGCACCGCATCTACCGCACCTACGACCCGCGCGCCAAGATCCTGCGCGAGATGGCCAAGACTGCCAATCCCGACTACTACCCGGTCGCCTACCGCGTCGAGGAGGTGGCGCTTGGGATTCTCAAGGAGAAGAACCCGGACCGGCCGAACCAGACCAACGTCGACTACTGGGCGGCGGCGATTCTGGCGGCTGCGGGCTTTCCGACCGACTTCTTCACCTGCGTCTTCGCGGCCTCACGCATGGTCGGTTGGAGCGCGCACGTCCTCGAGTACATGGCCAAGGACGGTCGCATCCTGCGACCGGCGTCGAAGTGGGTCGGCCCGGCGCCGAGGGAGACGGTCACCCCCGCCGGCTAGAGGCATAGCTCGACTCGGTCTGGCGAGGCGGGTACGCGGCCAGCCACGGCAGCCACAGAACTTCTGCGGCCAGCACCGGTGGTGGACTCACGAA
>CAZXGB010000156.1:0-6989 GCA_964640005.1 uncultured Actinomycetes bacterium
TACATGTCGGAGCAGGAGTTCGTCGAGGTCGAGACGCCGATCCTCGGCAAGACGAGCCCGGGCGGTGCGCGCGACTTCCTGGTGCCGTCGCGTCTCCACCACGGCGAGTTCTACGCCCTCCCGCAGGCGCCCCAGGTGCTGAAACAGATCCTGATGGTGGCCGGGATCCAGCGCTACTACCAGATCGCCCGCTGCTTTCGAGACGAGAACCTGCGCGCCGACCGCCAACCGGAGTTCACCCAGCTCGACATCGAGCTGTCCTTCCCCTCCGAGGAGGACATCTACGCCCTCAACGAGGGCCTCTTCGCGCGGCTCTGGAAGGAGATCCTCGGTGTCGAAGTGGAGACGCCCTTCCCGCGGCTGAACATTCGGGACGCCCTCCTGCGCTACGGAACCGACAAGCCCGACCTGCGCTACGAACTGGAGATCGCCGACGTCACCGACGATCTGCGGGCGACCGAGTTCCGCGTCTTCCAGCAGGTCATCGCGGACGGCGGCGTGGTCCGGGCGCTGGCCGTCCCGGGCGGCTCCGACATGACACGGCGGGAGATCGACGAGCTGGTGACTCTCGCCCGCGGCGCCGGTGGCAAGGGCCTCTTCTGGCTTCCCGGCGGTCCCGGCGCGCAGAACCTAAGCGAGCAGGAGGTCGCGGCCATACACGCCGCGACGGGCGCCTCGGAGGGTGATCTCGTCCTCGTCGCCGCTGACCGCCGGAGGCGCGCGGAGACGGTCATGGGCTTGATCCGGTCCGAGATCGCGCGCCGGCGAAAGCTGATCCGGGAAGGCGAGTGGAGGTTCGTCTGGATTACGCCTACGTACCTCTTCGAAGAGGACGACGAGGGCAACCTGACGTACGCGCACCATCCGTTCACGAGGCCGGTTGCCGAAGACTTCGGGCTCATCGAGGAACGTCCTTACGACGTGCGCGCCCACGCCTACGACATCGTCCTCAACGGCTACGAGCTCGGCGGAGGCAGCCTGCGGATCTACGACCCGGCGATGCAGGAGCGCGTGTTCGAGATCCTCGGTCTCGACCGGCAGACCATCCGCGACCGCTTTGGCTACCTGCTGGAGTCCTTCGATTACGGAGTACCTCCGCACGGAGGCATCGCCTGGGGAATCGACCGCACCGTGATGATGCTCGTGGGCAGCGACAACATCCGGGATGTGATCGCCTTCCCGAAGACGCAGTCGATGACCGACCTGATGATGAATGCGCCCAGCTCAGTCGACCCCAGGCAGCTCCAGGAGCTGGCCATCCGCGTCGTCCCGGAGAAGGATTAAGTCCGGCGCGGCGAGGGTATGATCCCAACACTCCCGGCCGGGGCGGTGGCTAATGTGCGCGTTGCCCAACAGTCATCGTCAAGGGATTCCGGAGTCCAAAGGGGACGGCATGCCCCGCCCGCCACGGGCGCGCAGGGGACGTCGGCAACCGATGGCAGGAGACCCACCTGGAGATTCCAGGACAACCCACGGCCGCTGACCCACCGGGAGCTCTTCTGACTCTTGATCGATCGGATTCCACCGGCTCTGGTCGTCGACCTGCTGGTGGTGCTGATCGCTTCTCAGCTTCTCTACGCGCTCTTTCCGTACAAGCGGCGCGCGTTTCTGCCGGTGCTCCTACTGACAGTGACTGGAATCGCCCTCGGCCAGCTCTGGGATCTGCTCGGCCTCCCGTCGGCTCGGTTGGGGGGAAGCAACCTGCTGCCCGCGCTTCTGTTCGTGCTCTTACTCGCACCGCTCGCCCCGCGGATACGATTGCCCTGAACTCGGTGCGTTTCACATCCACCTTTAAGGGGGTAAGGAGTTGATCAACTTCATGTGGTTCGCGATCGGACTCGCGAGCCTGCTGCTGGCGCTGGCCGCGTGCCTGGCGCTGCTGCGGGCGGCGAGGACGCTGGCGGCCATGGAGGATCTGCTGCTGACCGTCAACGAAGAGATGAGGGAAACGCTGCCGGAAGTGCGTGGAAGCCTCGGGAACGTCAACGACATAACAGCTGGCGTCAACGTCGCGCTCAAGACCGCGGGTTCGGGCGCCTCGCGCCTGAGCGACCACGCGGGCGTGGTCGCGGAAGACGCGAAGCGCGAGCTGCGCGCGGGTTGGTATGGCATCCGGGTTGGCTTCCGAACCTTGCTCGGAGGAACTGACCATGGCAAGTGAGAACGGCGGCGGCGGTTTCGGTTGGGGTCTGTTGGTCGGGGGGTTGCTAGGTCTCGTGGCCGGCGCCTACCTGGCGTCCGGACCCGGGCGCGAACAGATGGAATCTCTGCGTCAGCAGACGATCGAGCTGACTGGACCGAACAGCGATCTCCGCCGCGCGGTCCAGGACGGAATCACCGCGGCGCGGCGGCGGCGGATGGAACTGGAGGCCACGGAGGGAGCGCCCGGCGGGGAGGGCGCATCGCAGGGGCCGGCAACACCGGCCACGGAAAGCTGACGAGGAATCAATGGAAAAGGTGCAGGGTCGCGGCGAGTTTCTAGCCGAGCTGAAGGTCCCGGCGGAACGAGAGTTCATCAGCGCCGCCAAGCGCGTGGGCGCCTGTCTCGGCTCTCAGCTGGGGTTCTCGATCGAAGAGATCGACGAGCTGGGCATCGCGATCGCGCAGGCCTGCGACAGCACGATCGAAGCGTGTGAGGAGATCTGGGGCGAGAACAGCGGCGCCACAGTCGCGCTCACCTACGCGCGCACGGACAAGGGCATTGCGGTCGAGGTCGAGGCGACCGCGCCTTCCCGAGAAGCCCTCGCCCGCCGGCGTCTGCCGAATCCAGAGATGCAGCGGATGGCCCAAGAGATGATCCGGTTCTTCGTGAACGACTTCCAGTCGTCCGTCGACAGGGGCCGGGGCCGCGTGCACCTCCGTATGGTCAAGTACCTGGTCGGCTGAAGCGCTTCTCGCCAAGCGCTTAGCTTTAAAGCGTTGAGCTCCAACACCCCGATCCCACGGGAAGAGCTGCGCGCGCTCCATCGCCGTTACCGGGAGACGCAGGACCCGAAAGAGAAGGAGCGGATCCGCGAGCAGCTGGTGCGAGGCTACGAAAGCCTCGTCTATTTCCTGGCGCGTCGATTTGCCAACCGGGGCGAGCCTCTGGAGGACATCGCCCAGGTCGGCTTTCTCGGCCTGATCAAGGCCATCGAGCGCTTCGACCCGGACATGGGCAACGAGTTCACGACCTTCGCCACGCCGACCGTCGCCGGCGAGATCAAGCGCTACTTCCGCGACAAAGGCTGGGCGATCCGCTTCCCGCGCCGGCTCCAGGAGCTGCACCAGCAGATCGTCCGCGTCAACGAGCAGTTGAAGAACGAACTCAACCGCCAGCCGTCGGTGCAGGAGGTGGCGAAGCGGCTCAACGTAGACCCCGACGAGGTCCTGGAAGCGATGGAGATGGCGCCCGCGATGACGCCGATGTCGCTCGACCAGTCGCCTTCCAGCGATGACGAGGGCAGCCGAGTGCTGCAGGAGGCGATCGGCGGCGAGGATCCGGGCCTGGCGCGGGTCGAGATGCGGGAGCTGCTGCAGAAGGCGATGCAGCACCTGACGCCGCGCGAGCGGGCGATCATGGCGATGCGGTTCTACGACGAGATGTCGCAGTCGGAGATCGCCAAGCGGCTGGGCATCTCGCAGATGCACGTGTCGCGCCTGCAGCGGGCGGCGTTGGAGCAGCTGCGTCAGCACCTGCCCTCCGAAGCGGCCCCCTAACCAAAAGCGGGTAGTTGCTCGAATCCGAACTCGACCCCGATCCCTTCTTCCAGTTCGAGCGCTGGTTCTCCGAGGCGCGCCTGCGCGGGGTCGAGCAGGCGGAGGCGATGGCGGTGGCGACCGCCGACGCCGGGGGCAGGCCCTCGGTGCGAATGGTGCTGCTCAAGGAGCACGGTCCTGAGGGCTTCGTCTTCTACACCAACCACGGCTCGCAGAAGGGTCGAGACCTGGCCGCCAATCCGCTCGTCGCGCTCCTCTTCTTCTGGCAACCGCTGGGTCGCCAGGTTCGAATCGAAGGCACGGTCGAGGTCGCGCCCAGAGAGATGTCGGAGCACTACTTCAAGAGCCGGCCGCCCGGCTCGCAGGTGGCGGCGGCGATCTCCGAGCAGTCGGCGCCCATCGGGTCGCGCGCGGAGCTCGAGGAGCGCTTCGAATCGCTGCTCGCCGAGGTCGGCGAAGCCGGACCACCGACGCCCGCGGAGTGGGGCGGCTACCGGGTGATTCCGGCCGCCTTCGAGTTCTGGGAGCACCGCGAGGACCGTCTCCACGACCGGGTCCGCTACGAGCGCTCCTCAGGCTTTTGGAGGATGGTCAGGCTGCAGCCCTAAGGGCTTTCACCGGCACCCCCGCCGCCAGCCCTAAACTCTGTTCACCGCTTGAAAGGCTCCGCAATTCGCCAACGCTTCCTAGAGCACTTCACGAGCCGGGAACACCTAGAGCTGCCCAGCGCGTCTCTGATCCCGCACGGGGACCCGACGACGCTGTTCATCTCGGCCGGAATGCATCCGCTCAAGCCCTACTACCTGGGCGTGAGCCGGCCGCCCGCGTCCCGGCTCACCTCCGCTCAGAAGTGCTTCCGGACCGGCGACCTCGAGGAGGTGGGGCGCACCGACCGTCACTGCACCTTCTTCGAGATGCTGGGCAACTTCGCACCCACCGGCAGCTATTTCAAAGAGGGTGCCATACCGTTCGCCTGGGCGCTCGTGACCGAGGGCTTCGGCATGCCCAAGGACCGGCTGCGGGTGACCATTCACCCCACCGACGAGGCGTCCGACGAACTCTGGCGGCGAGAGACCGACGTGCGCCCGGACTGGATCTACCGCAACCCGGAGAACTGGTGGGCGGCGGGGGAGACCGGGCCCTGCGGGCCCGACTCCGAGCTCTGGTGGGATCGCGGCCTGGCCTACGGCTGCGGGCAGCCGGACTGCTACCCCGACCACTGCGACCGCTTCCTCGAGTTCTGGAACCTCGTCTTCATGGAGTTCAATCGCCGCCCGGACGGCGAGCTGGAACCGCTCCCCAAACCCGGAATCGACACCGGCATGGGGCTCGAGCGCATCACCTCGATCCTGCAGGGCACCAGCAGCATCTTCGAGACCGACCTCTTCGTGCCCCTGATGAAGTTCGTGGCGGGCGAGTCGAAGAATGCCTCGATCAGCTCCCAGCGGCTGATCGCCGATCACCTGCGGGGCATGGTGTTCGTGATCGGCGACGGAGTCCTGCCGGCCAACGAGGGCCGTGGCTACGTCCTCCGCCGGCTGATCCGCCGCGCGGCGCTGCACGCGCGCCGTTCCGGGCTCCGGAAGCCGCTGTCGGCCGGCGTCGAGGTCGTGGCCGAGGTCATGGCGGATCGCTACCCCGAGCTTCGCGAGCGGATCCCCTATGCCAGGGAGGTCATCGATGCCGAGACCAGCCGCTTCGAGCGGACCCTCGAGCAGGGGATGGAGCTCTTCGACCGAATGCTCGCCAAAGCCGGTCACCGGCTGTCCGGCGAGGAAGCCTTCCTCCTTCACGACACCTACGGCTTTCCGCTCGAGCTGACGCGTGAGCTGGCTGCCGAACGCGATGTCTCGATCGACGACGAAGGCTTCCAGGAGGCGATGGCCCGGCAGCGCGAGCGGTCGCGGACGATGAGCGGCCAGCGCTGGCCCGACGTGACCGCCCTGCCCAAGAGTGAGTTCGCCGGCTACTCCGATACCCAGCTGTCCGGCGCCAAAGTGCTGATGATCCGAAGGTCGGGTGAGCTTGTCGAGCTCGCCGCCGAGGGCGACGAGATCGAGCTCTTCCTGGACCGCACGCCGTTCTACGGCGAGTCGGGCGGCCAGGTGGGCGACACCGGCTGGATCGAGGGCACCGGTGGCCGCGTTCGCGTCGAGGACACCCAGAAGCCCGCCGACGGCGTCTACGCGCACATCGGCGTCGCGGAACTCGGCGGGGTGGCCGTCGGCGACAGCGTGCTCGCGCGCGTCGACGCCCAGCGCCGCCACCAGGTGGCGCGCCATCACTCGGCCACCCATCTCCTGCACCGCGCGCTCCGCGAGGTGCTGGGCGAGCAGACCGTGCAGCGTGGCTCCTGGGTCGGTCCCGACCACACCACCTTCGACTTCCCCCTCAACCGGGCGATGACCGCCGAGGAGCTGGAGAGCGTGTCCAGGCTGATCAGCTCCCAGGTGCGGGCGGCCCTGCCCTTCCAGGAGAGCTACAAGCCCTATCGCGAGGCGCTGGAGTCGGGCGCCATGCACCTCTTCGAAGAGAAGTACGGCGACGTGGTCCGGGTCGTCTGCTTCGGCGACTGGACCTGCGAGCTCTGCGGGGGCACCCACGTCGCCAACACCGCGGACGTTGGACCGGTGGTCATCGTCTCCGAGTCGAGCATCGGGTCGGGCCTGCGCCGCATCGACATGGTGGCCGGGGAGGCGGCGGACGACCTGCTCCACCGGCGCCTGGGCCAGCTGTCGGAACTGGCGCGCTCCCTGGGCGTTCCCGCCGAGCAGCTCGGCGAGCGCGTCCGCGACCTCCAGGATCAGGTCAAGCGGCGCGATCGCGAGGTGCGCAAGCTGCAGGACGACCTGCGCCGCGCCCAGGTCGCGGGCACTGCGGCGGCCGCCGTCCCCGAACGCACCCAGGCGCGGGTCCCGCTCGTGATGCGGGAGGTGGAGGCGGCCGGCACGGATGATCTCAGGAGCTGGGCCGACCGCTACCTGGAGGCCCTCGGCGGCTCTGGCGTCGTCGCGGTCGCCAGCGAGGGGCGGTTCGTGCTCAAGGTCTCCCGCGACCTCGAGCTCGACGCCAAGGAGCTGGGGGCGCACCTCGGGCGGGGCGGTGGTTCGCCGCTGCTCGTGCAGGGCAAGCTCGAAGGCGCGGCCCCCGAAGCCTTCGAGAGGCTGCGAGGATTCCTGCAGTGAAGTTCAAGCTTCTGAGCCGCAAGGACGACTACTACCGTCACTTCTCGGCTCTCGACATCGGCACCGACATGGTCAAGGTGCTGGTCGTGCGCCGGGAGGGGCCGG